>JAZJXN010000079.1:0-18620 GCA_040390885.1 Pseudomonadota bacterium
TGGCCCGCGGCGACCTCAGCAAGAAGATCACCGTCGACGTGAAGGGCGAGATCCTCGAGCTGAAGAACACCATCAACACCATGGTGGACCAGCTGAACTCGTTCTCGTCGGAAGTGACGCGCGTGGCGCGGGAAGTCGGCACCGAGGGCAAGCTGGGCGGCCAGGCCAATGTGCGCGGCGTGGCCGGGACCTGGAAGGACCTGACCGACAACGTGAACTTCATGGCCGACAACCTGACCGGCCAGGTGCGCAACATCGCCGACGTGACCACCGCCGTGGCACGCGGCGACCTCAGCAAGAAGATCACCGTCGACGTGCGCGGCGAGATCCTGGAGCTCAAGTCGACCATCAACACCATGGTCGATCAGCTGAACGCCTTCTCGTCGGAAGTGACGCGGGTGGCGCGGGAAGTCGGCACCGAAGGCAAGCTCGGCGGCCAGGCCCAGGTGCCCGGCGTGGCCGGCACCTGGAAGGACCTGACCGACAACGTGAACATGATGGCCGCGAACCTGACCGGTCAGGTGCGCGGTATCGCCGACGTCGTCACCGCGGTGGCCCAAGGCGACCTGAAGCGGAAGCTGACCCTCGACGCCAAGGGCGAGATCGCCTCGCTGGCCGACACCATCAACGGCATGATCGAGACCCTCGCCATCTTCGCCGACCAGGTCACCAACGTGGCCCGCGAGGTCGGCATCGAAGGCCAGCTCGGCGGCCAGGCCCGGGTGCCCGGCGCCGCCGGCCTGTGGCGCGACCTGACCGACAACGTCAACGAGCTGGCCGCCAACCTGACCACCCAGGTCCGCGCCATCGCCGAGGTGTCCACGGCCGTGACCAAGGGCGACCTGACGCGCTCAATCACCGTCGAGGCCTCGGGCGAGGTCGAGGAGCTGAAGAACAACATCAACGAGATGATCCGCAACCTGAAGGATCAGACGCTCAAGAACACCGAGCAGGACTGGCTGAAGACCAACCTCGCCCGGTTCACGCGGATGCTGCAGGGCGAGCGCGACCTGTCGACGGTGTCGAACATGGTGCTGTCCGAACTGGCCCCGCTGATCAACGCCCAGCACGCGGTCTTCTACGTCACCAGCCGGGACGACGAGGGCGAGACCATCCTCGATCTCGCCGCCAGCTACGCCTCCAGCAGCCGCGAGCACGTCGCCGCCACCTTCCGTCTGCGCGAGGGGCTGATCGGCCAGTGCGCCTACGAGAAGGCGCGGATCCTGCTGACCAACGTGCCCACCGGCTACGTCAAGATCGCCTCGGGCCTGGGCGAAGCCGCGCCCCTGAACATCATCGTCCTGCCAGCCATCTTCGAGGGCGAGGTCAAGGCGGTGATCGAGCTGGCGACGTTCGGCGAGTTTTCCGAGACCCACCAGAGCTTCCTCGACCAGCTGATGGAATCCATCGGCATCGTGCTCAACACCATCGCCGCGAACATGCGCACCGAGGGCCTGCTCGAGCAGTCGCAACTGCTGACCTCAGAGCTGCAGGCGCAGCAGGGCGAGCTGAAGAAGACCAACGACCGGCTCGAGCAGCAGGCGACGTCCCTGCGCCGGTCCGAGGAACTGCTGCGCAGCCAGCAGGACGAGCTGCAGCAGACCAACGCCGAGCTCGAGGACAAAGCTCAGCTGCTGTCCAACCAGAACCAGCAGGTGGAGGCCAAGAACCGCGAGGTCGAGCAGGCCAAGATGGCGCTGGAGGAGAAGGCTGAGCAGCTGGCCCTGACCTCCAAGTACAAGTCCGAGTTCCTGGCCAACATGAGCCACGAGCTGCGCACGCCGCTGAACTCGCTGCTGATCCTGTCCAAGCTGCTCAGCGACAACACCCACGGCAACCTGTCGGACAAGCAGGTCGAGTTCGCCCGCAACATCCACGACGCCGGTTCCGACCTTCTGGGCCTGATCAACGACATCCTCGATCTGTCGAAGATCGAGTCGGGAACCGTCACCCTGGACATCGGCGAGATGGCCTTCGCCGGCCTGCGCGACCAGGTCGACCGGACCTTCGCCCAGATGGCGGCGAGCAAGAAGCTCGACTTCGCCGTCGAGCTGGGCGCCGACCTGCCCCGGTCGATGTACACCGACGACAAGCGGCTGCAGCAGATCATCAAGAACCTGCTGTCCAACGCCTTCAAGTTCACCGAGCAAGGCCATGTGAAGCTGAAGGTCGCGCGCGTCAGCGACGGCTGGACGCCCGGCAATGATCGCCTCGATCGCGCCGGCCAGGTGCTCGCCTTCCAGGTCGAGGACAGCGGCATCGGCATCCCCGAGGACAAGCAGCGGATCATCTTCGAGGCCTTCCAGCAGGCCGACGGCACCACCAGCCGCAAGTACGGCGGCACCGGCCTGGGCCTCTCGATCAGCCGCGAGATCACCCGGCTGCTCGGCGGCGAGCTGAAGGTCGAGAGCCGCCCCGGCCACGGCAGCGTCTTCACCCTGTATCTGCCGCTGAACTTCGCCCCGGCGGCGCAGTCGCCGTCCACCTCGCGGGCCGAGAACCCGATGCCGCGGTTCGTCGCCTCGACCAGCATGGCCGATGAGGCGCCGGCGCCGGAACCGGTGGCCGATGACCGCGACACGATCGAGCCCGGCGATTCCGTGGTGCTGGTCGTCGAGGACGACAACCGCTTCGCCGACATCCTGCTGGCCTTCGTCCACGACGCCGGCTTCAAGGGCGTGGTGACCGGGGAGGGCGGCGCGGTGGCGTCGCTGGCGCGCCGGTTCTCGCCGGACGCCATCATGCTCGACATCGGCCTGCCCGACATCGACGGCCTGGCTCTGCTCGACATGCTGAAGCGGACGCCCGAGACACGGCACATTCCCGTGCACCTGATCTCCGGGCACGACCAGAAGGGGCTCGGCCTGTCGATGGGCGCCTATGGCTTTACCCACAAGCCGGTGGAGCGGGAGGACGTGCTGTCGACCCTGGGCGAGGTGAAGTCGTTCGCCGCCCGTGACACCCGTCGCCTGGCCCTGGTCGGACGCGACGGCGAGGCGGCTGGCGTCCTGCGCGAGTGCTTCGGCGACATCGAACTGACCCGCGACCTGTCGGGAATTCTGGCGCAGTCGCCGGCGGAGCGCCCCGACGGGATCGTCATCGAGGCCGACGCCCTGACGCCCAGGCAGCTTGTCGAGCTGCTCAAGCAGGCCGAGGACCCCGCCCATCCGGTGGTGGTCTACGCGCCCGACGACCTTCTGGCCGACGACGACCGGCGGCTGCGGCTGGCGGTGTTCGGCGGCCTGGTGCGGCTGGCGCGCACCCCCGAGCAGCTGGTCGACCAGACCAGCCTGCTGCTGCACGAGCGGATCGACAAGCTGTCCGACGAGGCCCGCGCGCGCCTGACCCAGACCCGGCATGACGACGCGGTGCTGACCGGGCGCAAGGTGCTGGTCATCGACGATGACATCCGCAATATCTTCTCCCTGGCCAGCGCCCTGGAGGAGTACGGCCTCGACCTGGTCTATGCCGAGAGCGGCCGCGCGGGACTCGACCTGCTCGACGCCGATCCCGACATCGATGTGGTCCTGGTCGATATCATGATGCCTGACATGGACGGGTACGAGACCATGCGCGAGATCCGCAGCCGGCCGGCCCTCGGCGACCTGCCGGTGATCGCGGTCACCGCCAAGGCGATGAAGGGCGACCGGCAGAAGTGCATCGAGGCCGGCGCCTCGGACTACGTCTCCAAGCCGGTCGACATCGACCACCTGACGTCGGTGCTGAGAGTCGGAATCCAGAAGGCCGACGCCCGGCATCTCGCCGGCGATACGGTGATCCCGCTGCTGCCCCAGGCGATCTGAACGTGAGCGCGGACGAACGCGACCCGACGACGGCCCCGCCGCCGTCCCAGGCTCCGACCGGGGCCAGCATCCTCATCGTCGATGACGATGAGCGCAACGCGTTCGCCGCCGTCCAGGCGCTGGAGGATCTTGGCCACGAGCTGGTCGTCGCCCGGTCGGGCGCGGAGGCGCTTCGCCATCTGCTGGACAAGGAATTCGCGGTCATCCTGCTCGACCTGCACATGCCGGGCATGGATGGCTACGAGGCCGCCGGCCTGATCCGCCAGCGCAAGAAGAACAGCAGCACGCCGATCGTCTTCCTGACGGCGATCTTCCGGGACGAGGCGCACGTCTTCCAGGCCTATTCGGCCGGCGCCGTGGACGTGGTGTTCAAGCCGGTGGACCCGTTCATCCTGCGGTCCAAGGTCGCTGTGCTGGTCGACCTCTATCTCAAGACCGCCGAGATCAAGCGTCAGGCCGCCGAGAGCCGGCGGCTGCTCGACGAGAACGCCAGGGTCATGGCCGAGAAGCAGGTCGCCGAGCGCGCCCTGCAGCGGTCGCGGGAACGCGAGGAGGCCATCCTCCGGGCGCTGCCCGTCGTCTTCCACTCGCGCCGGGCGGAGCCGCCGTTCGCGCCGTCCTTCGTCAGCGAGAGCGTGCACAGCATCACTGGCTTCGACGCCACGCAGTTCGTGGCCGAGGGCGGATTCGGGGCCGGACGGATCCATCCCGAGGACGTCGAGCGGGTGATGGAGACCGTGTCCGGCGCCCTGAAGACCGGCGCCTACGCCTGCGAGTTCCGCTGGATGTGCGCGGACGGCCAGTACCGGGTGCTGATGGACCAGGGCGTGCTGGCGCCGGACCGGCCCGGCGAGGATCGCGAAATCTTCGGCGTCATCATCGACTCCACCGAGCGCCGCTCGCTCGAGGAGCAGCTGACCCAGGCGCGCAAGATGGAGGCGGTCGGCCAGCTGACCGGCGGCGTCGCCCACGACTTCAACAACCTGCTCACCGTCGTGCTGGGCAATGTCGACATCCTCACCCGCCGGGCCGAGGACGAGGAGAAGCGGGCCCGTCGCATAGACGCGGTACGCCAGGCCGCCGAGCGCGGTCGTGATCTGACCCATCAGTTGCTCGCGTTCTCGCGCCGGCAGCACCTGAGTCCGGTGACCTTCGACGCCAACGGCCTGATCAACGGCTTCGCCTCGCTGCTGCGCCAGGCGGTCGGCGACGCCGTGGTCATCGACCTGGCGCTGGCCGAGGCACCGCTGGCCGTGCACGCCGACCGCACCCAGCTGGAGACGGCGCTGCTCAACCTCGCCGTCAACGCCCGCGACGCCATGGTCGAGGGTGGCACGCTGGTCATAGAGACGCGCCGCGAGACTGGGCCGGGCGGAGCCGAGGAAGTCTGCATCGAGGTTCGTGACAGCGGCGAGGGCATGTCCGACCAGATCCGCGACCGGGTGTTCGAACCGTTCTTCACCACCAAGGAAGTCGGCAAGGGTTCCGGCCTGGGGCTGAGCCAGGTCTACGGCTTCGTCAGCCAGTCGAACGGCCGTGTGGCCGTGACGAGCGAGGTCGGCGTCGGCACCAGCGTGCGCCTGTTCCTCCCGGTCTCGACCCTGGAGACCGAGGCCAGCGTCGCCCCGGCCGCGGCCGATGTGGTCGGCGGCACCGAGCGGCTGCTGGTCGTCGAGGATGATCCCGGGGTGCGCGAACTGACAGTCGAGATGCTGCGCACCCTGGGTTACGACGTGACCACCGCGGCCAACGCGGCTGAGGCCCTGGTGGTTCTGGAGAGCAAGGAGGCGATCGACCTGCTGTTCTCCGACGTGGTCATGCCCGGCGGCGTCAGCGGCGTCAGCCTGGCGCGCAAGGCCGGCAAGCTGCGCCCCGGCCTGAAGATCCTGCTGACCTCGGGCTATGTCGCCGAGGGCGTGCTGATGGAGGTCAACGAGTTCCCGCTGATCGACAAGCCCTACGACGTCGCGGGGTTGTCGGCGCGGCTGCGGAGCCTGCTCGATGCGACGCCCGCTGGTGGCGCGAAAAGACGGAAACCGGCCTCCGCAAGGGCCAGCGCCTGAAGCCCAAGCCGAGGACAAGACTCACAAAAACGGCCATATGTCGGGAACCCGACGGATGGGTCGGCGTTGCTGACGGCATGAGTGACGAGTTGGCGGGTCGACCCGAAGAGGCCCGGGAGGAGGAAGCGCTGCGTCTGGCGCGCGAACTTCGCCATCAGGTTTCCAATCTGCGTGACCAGGCCAGGGCCGTGGGGCAGGCGATCGCCAGCCAGCCGGCGACGCCCGATCGTCTGGATGAACCGCCCGTGATCGCCCGCGACCTGCCCGAGCGCGATCCCTCCGACAGCCGCGACTAGCCCGCTGCCGCCCGCGGCCGTCCGGCCGCCGGCCCCTCGAGCCCGCCGATGTAGCCGAGCGTGGCCGCGCGGTGCACCGCCTGGGACCGGCCCGCGACGTCGAGCTTCCGCGCCGCGTTGGTGATGTGGAAACGCACCGTCGGCAGTGCGATCTGCACGATCTCGGCGACCTCGGAGTCGGTCTTGCCCGCGGCCGCCCATTTCAGGCACTGGATTTCGCGACGGGTCAGCCGCACAGGGGCCGACACCTCGCGGTGGGCGGTGGCGTCGCGATAGGCGGCCATCAGCTTGAGCACCGTGGCGTGCAGGGTCTCGGCGCGGGCTTCGAAGATGGCGCGCACGTCCAGCGTCCGGTCGCGGCTCGCCCAGACCACGGCCCCGATCACGCCACGCGGCAGATAGGCCGGGGCGACGATGGCGGCGCCGACGCTGGAGGCGTCGCCCTCGAAGTCCCCCGCGTTCAGCGCGTCGAGCGCCAGACTCGGCCGCCAGGTGCCGAACTTGCCGTCGGCGTAGAAGAACGGTTCGGCGCTGCCGCGGGCGGCGTGGACCAGCGACGAGCGCAGCGCGAAGCCTCGGTCCTTCCAGTACTCGACCCCGGGATCCAGCCATTCGAAGACGGTCTCGGCCAGCGGCCGGCCGTCGGGACCGAGCATGGGCTCGGGGCTGCCGATGTCGGCGCTGATGGCGACGTAGGGGAGGTCCATCTCCCGTCCCAGCGCCGCGACCCGCTCGGCCAGCTCGAGCACGAGCTGCATGGGGTCTGGGGCGTTCGGGCTGGTCATCGGGCTCCACCGGGCGTTCGCCCTATTACTTCCACTAGCTTGTCGCTTCGCCCCTTTGGCTGCAAGCTTGCAGACGATGCGCACCGTCCCGTACGGTCGCACCCAAGCAACAACCGCCTCAAGGCGGACCGGAGGGGACAGATGCATTCATTCAAGCGAACGGCTTCGTTCGCGACCCCGCCGGTCGCCCGCGGGCCGCGCCGGTCGGCGTGACTCCACGATCGAAGTCCTACGAGGCCTGTCAGGCCCTTATGTTATCTCTGTCCCAACGATGAGGCCCTGATGAATCTCGAACTTAGCGCCCCGGATCTCGCCTTCAGAGACGAGGTCCGGGCGTTCCTTTCCGAAAATCTCCCCCCCGAGCTCCAGGCCGCGGGACGCTTGATGACGAGCGTCTTCATGGAGAAGAAGTACAGCATCCCCTGGCAGAAGATCCTGCACGCCAAGGGCTGGGTCGCGCCGAGCTGGCCCGTCGAGTACGGCGGCACCGGCTGGGACGAGATGCAGCGCTACATCTTCTCGGCCGAATGCGCCCGCGCCGGCGCGCCGGCCCTGTCGCCGATGGGGCTGCGCATGGTCGGCCCCTGCATCCAGCGCTACGGCACGCCCGAGCAGAAGGCCTTCTTCCTGCCGCGCATCCTGTCGGGCGAGGACTACTGGTGCCAGGGCTACAGTGAGCCCGGCTCCGGCTCCGACCTGGCCAGCCTGCAGATGAAGGCCGTGCGGGACGGCGACGACTATGTCCTCAACGGCTCGAAGATCTGGACCACCCAGGCGCACTTCGCCAACCGCATGTTCTGCCTGGTGCGGACCAACTTCGAGGGCAAGCCGCAGCGCGGCATCACCTTCCTGCTGCTCGAGATGGACGCCCCCGGCATCGAGGTGAAGCCGATCATCACCCTGGCCGGCGAGCACGAGGTCAACCAGGTCTTCTTCGACAACGTCCGCGTGCCCGTGTCGGGCCGGCTGGGCGAGGAGAACGACGGCTGGACCGTGGCCAAGTACCTGCTCGAGTTCGAGCGTGGCGGCAGCTCGGCGCCGGGGCTCAAGGTCTCCATCGCCAAGGTCAAGGCCATGGCCGCCGCCGAGCGCGGCGACCTCGGCGAACCGCTGCTCAATGACCCCATCTTCCGCTCGCGCCTGGCCGAGCTGGAGATCCTGCTCGAGGCCATCGAGATGACCGAGCACCGGGTGATGACCGAGCTCTCGTCGGGCAAGAACCCCGGGCCGGCGTCGTCGATGCTGAAGACCCAGGCCACCGAGGCGACCCAGAAGATCGACGGCCTCGCCATCGATGCGGCGGCCTACTACGCCCATGTCGATCAGCCGAGGGCGCGCGAGGCGGGCTCGAACGAGGCGCCGGTCGGACCCGAGCACAGCCTCACGGCCATGCCGCGATACCTGAACAACCGGGCCGCCTCGATCTATGGCGGCTCCAACGAGATCCAAAGAGACATCATGGCCCGGCTCGTCCTGGGCCTGTAGGGACAGAAGTACACAGCATGGCCAACGACACCGCGGTCGACTTCGACCAGATGCCGACCCTGGGCGACATCGCCCGCTATCACGCCAAGGTTCGGCCGGATGAGACGGCGCTGACCTTCGAGGGCCGCGAGACCACGTTCGCGCAGTTCGACAGGCTGACCAACCAGGTCGCCAACGCCCTGGTCGCCGAGGGGGTCAAGCCGGGCCAGCGCATCGCCTACGTCGGCAAGAACAGCGACTGCTACTTCGAACTGCTGATCGGCGCGGCCAAGGCCGGCGTGGTCATGACCCCGATCGGCTGGCGCCTGGCGCCGCCGGAAGTCGCCTACATCGTCGGCGACAGCAAGGCGCCGATCGTGTTCGTCGGGCCGGAAGTGATCGGCCTGTCGGAAGAGGTGGCCAAGCACCTCGACTACCGGCCGAAGATCATCGCCATGGAAGCCGACGGGGCCGGGGACAACGTCCTCTACACCTCCTGGCGCGACGCCGCGTCCGATGCCGACCCGGGCCTTGCGATCAAGGCCTCCGACGTGGGCGTCCAGCTCTACACCTCGGGCACCACCGGCAAGCCGAAGGGCGCCATGCTGACCCACGCCAACATCCTCAGCGGCCGCCGCGCCGCCGCCGAGGCCAACATGCCGTGGAACCAGTGGAGCCCCGACGACGTGAGCCTGGTCGCCATGCCGGTCTCCCACATCGGCGGCACCGGCTGGGGCATCGTCGGCCTCTACAACGGGGCCAAGGGCGTCGTCGCCCGCGAGTTCGACCCGTTCAAGGTGCTCGACTTCATCGAGCAGGACCGCATCTCCAAGATGTTCATGGTCCCGGCGGCGATGCAGATCGTGGTGCGCCAGCCGCGCGCCCGCGAGGTCGACTACAGCCGCCTGAAGTACATCCTCTACGGCGCCAGCCCGATCCCGCTGGACCTGCTGCGCGAGTGCATGGAGGTGTTCGGCTGCGGCTTCTGCCAGCAGTACGGCATGACCGAGACCTGCGGCACCATCGTCTACCTGCCGCCCGAGGACCACGATCCGGCCGGCACGCCGAAGATGCGCTCGGCCGGGCTGCCGATGCCGGGCGTGGAGCTCAAGATCATCGACGAGGCGGGGAACACCGTGCCCACCGGGACCGTCGGCGAGGTCGCCACCCGTTCGGTCGCCAACATGGCCGGCTACTGGAACCTCGACGAGGCGACCCGGGCCACGATCGGCGAGGACGGCTGGCTGCGGACCGGCGACGCTGGCTACCTGGACGAGGAGGGCTACCTCTACATCCACGACCGGGTGAAGGACATGATCATCTCCGGCGCGGAGAACATCTATCCGGCCGAGGTCGAGAGCGCTGTCTACGGCCACCCGGCGGTGGCCGAGGTCGCGGTGATCGGCATTCCCGACGAGAAGTGGGGCGAGGCGGTCAAGGCGGTGGTGGCGCTGAAGCCCGGCGCGACCGCGACGCCCGAGGAGATCATCGCCTTCGCCCGCACCCGTATCGCCGCCTTCAAGGCGCCCAAGAGCGTGGACTTCATCGACGCCCTGCCGCGGAACGCCTCGGGCAAGATCCTGCGCCGTGAGCTGCGGGAGCCTTATTGGGCCGGCCGCGCGCGGCGGGTGAACTAGGGAGGCCGATCTGCTAGGGAGGGGCGTGTCCTTTGCGTCCGCTCCGTCAACAGCCGCCTGTCCCGACATCGCGGGTCTCGATCCCTGCGGCCACTGCGCCGCTCGGGGACTGAGCGTCTGCGGCGCGCTGGCCGAGGAGGGGCTGCGCCGGTTGGCCGCCCTGACCGAGCCTCTGTCCCTCGTCCCCGACCAGGTGCTGGTGCGTGAGGGCGATCCCGCGACGCACCTGCTGAACATCACCTCGGGGACGGTCCGGGTCAGCAAGCTGCTCCCCGACGGCCGCCGACAGATCGTCGGATTCCTGATGGCCGGCGACTTCCTGGGGCTGGCCACCGGCGAGCGATACGCCTTCACCGCCGAGACGATCGGCGCGGCCTCGGCCTGTCGCTTCAGCCGGACGGCCTATCGCAAGCTGCTCGGCGAGCTGCCGGCTCTGGAGGCCGCGCTGCTGGAAAGGGCCTCCCACGACCTGCAGGCAGCGCAGAACCACATCCTGCTGCTCGGCCGCAAGACGGCGATGGAACGGCTGGCGTCGTTCCTGATCGACCTGTCCACCCGGACGGCGAGGGCGGGCGGCGACGCAACGCTGATCGACCTGCCGATGACGCGGTCGGAAATCGCCGACTACCTCGGCCTGACGCTGGAGACCGTCAGCCGCACGATGACGCGGCTGAAGGCCAGCGGCGTGGTCAGCCTGCCGTCGCGACGCGCGGCCGCGATAGCGGCGCCCGGGCGGCTGCGGGCCTTGAGCGGCGAGATCTGATGTGGTCGCGGCCGGTGGCCGCGACGGCGAAGGCCAGCACCACCGGATAGATGGTGAAGGCGACCACGACGCCGATCAGGAAGGCGATGTGGACGGGGGGCAGCTGCGAGAGGGTAGCGAGCATTGGGGCTCTCCTTTTCGAGAGCCGTTGTCGTCCCGCGCCGGCGTCAGCGTCCTTGATCTGCATCAAGATGGACGCCCTGCTGTCTCCCATCGGCGAGAGGGTGACCAGCCATGGCCATCGCCTACTCCGCCGACATCCCGCCCAACCGCGACCGCGCCGCGACGAGGAACCGGCGCCAGCCAAGCGAGGCCATCGAGACGCCCGTCGCCGGGGCGGGGTCCAGCTCGGTGAGCGTGGCGCAGGTCACTGGATCGATGCAGTCCTGGCCGTCGCCGTCGTTGAGGAACTCTGACGGATCCCAGTTCAGGTCGAAGCCCCTCGGCTTGCGCAGGTACTTGAGCACATCGCTGCTGTCCTGCCCGGCGAACGGCATCGGGTTGATGGTGAAGACGCCGGGCACGAAGGTCAGGCTGTAGTTGTCCGACAGCGCCAGCGTGCCCTGTCCGATCTGGTAGTCGCCGATGGTCTCGCCGGTCGCCCGGGCGAGGGCGCCAGTGAAGCTGTCGCCCGCCACCAGGTCGCCGAGCGTGATGCGGTAGGTCAGGGTCGGCTCCACGGTCCCGACGATCTTGTAGAGGTCGTCCGCGGCGACCGTCACAGACCGGCGCAGGATGTCGGCCAGGGCGGAGGCGGGCAGGGTGACCAGGTCGTAGTTGCCGGCGTCGGCGCCGGACAGGCTGACGCCGGAGACGGTGACCGTCTTGTCGACGCCCGCGTTGCGGTCAGCGAAACGGTAGGTTCCGCCCGCCGTCACCGTGTCGCCGGCGATCAGGCCGCTGAGGACGATGGCCCCGGTGGCCGCGGTGTCGCCGTCGTAGATCTTGTCGTTGGCGGTGAACGTTCCGCTGATCGCCTTGCGCAGGATGTCGGCGAAGGCGGTGGTGGTCGTCACCGTGTAGTTGCCCGCGTCGGCGCCCGAGAAGAGCAGGTTCGAGGCGGTGACCGCCTTGCCCGTGCCGGCGTTCCTGTCCGCGAAGTCGAGATCTCCGGTGACCGTCAGGTCGTCGCCGTCCAGCACCCCCGTCAGGGTGATCAGGCCGGAGGCGTCGGTCGCGCCGTCGTAGGTCTTGTTGGCGGCGGTGACCGTGCCGGTGATCTCGCGGCGCAGGATGTCGGCCACCGCGGCGGCCAGCGGTCCAAGATCGTAGTTGCCCGCATCGGCGCCGGTGAGGGTGACCCCGGTCGCGGTGACCGTCTTGCCCAAGCCGGCGTTCTTGTTGGCGAAGGCGTAGCTGCCACCGGCGCTGACGTCGTCGCCGGCGATGACGCCGGTGAGGCTGATCGCGCCGTTGGCCGTGGTCGTGCCGTCGTAGGTCTTGTCGTTCGCGGCCAGCACGCCGCCGAGGCTCTTGCGCAGGATGTCGGCGATGGCCGTGGCCAGCGGGTCGAGCTGGTAGTTGCCTGCGTCGTCGCCGCTCAGGGTGACGCCGGTTGCGGTGACCGTCTTGCCCACGCCCGCGCTCTTGTCGGCGAAGCGGTAGGTCCCGTCGGCGGCGACGCTGTCGCCCGCGATCACGCCGGTCAGGCTGATCGCGCCCATGGCTGCCGTCGTGCCGTCGTAGGTCTTGCTGTTGGCCGTCAGCACCCCGCTGAGGCTCTTGCGCAGGATGTCGGCGATCGCGGTCGAGGCGGTGACGTCATAGTTGCCCGCATCCACCCCGGAGAGCAGCAGGTTGGAGGCGGTGACCGCCTTGTTCAGGCCCGCGTTCCGGTCGGCGAAGTGGAGGTCGCCGGACACGGCCAGGTCGTCGCCGGCGACGACCCCCGTCAGCGTCAGTGAGCCGGCGGCGGTGGTCGTGCCGTCGTAGGTCTTGTCGCTGGCGTTGATGCTGGCGGTGATCGAGCGGCGCAGGATGTCGGCGACGGCCGTGGCCAGCGGGCTGAGGTCGTAGTTGGCCGCGTCGGCGCCGGAGAGGGCGACGCCGGTGGCGGTGACGGTCTTGCCCACGCCGGCGTTCTTGTTGGCGAAGACGTAGCTGCCGCCGGCGCTGACCTCGTCGCCGGCGACGACGCCGGTGAGGCTGATGGCGCCGTTCGCCGTGGTCGTGCCGTCGTAGGTCTTGTCGCTCGCGGCCAGCACGCCGGTCAGGCTCTTGCGCAGGATGTCCGCGACGGCCGTGGCGAGCGGGTCGAGCTGGTAGTTGCCGGCGTCGGCGCCGCTCAGGGCCACGCCGCTGGCCGTGACGGTCTTGTTCAGCCCCGCCCGCTTGTCGGCGAAGGCATAGGCTCCGCCGGCGGTGACGTTGTCGCCGGCGATGACGCCGGTGAGGCTGATCGCGCCGGTGGCCGTGGCCGTACCGTCGTAGGTCTTGTCGTTGGCGGTGAAGACGCCGCTGATCGACCTCTTCAGGATATCGGCCTGATCGGTCGCGGTGGTGACGGTGTAGTTGCCCGCGTCGGCGCCGGTGACCAGGACATTGCTGGCGGTTACGGTCTTGCCGAAGCCAGCGTTCCTGTCGCCGAAGTCGAGGTCGCCGCTGATCGACAGGTCGTCGCCGAGGATGACGCCGGTCAGGGTGATCGCGCCTGTCGCGTTGGTCGTGCCGTCATAGATGCGGTTGTTGGCGACGATCAGGCCGGTGATGGCCTTCCTGAAGATGTCGGCGGTGTCGCTGCCGTTGACCGAGGCGAGGGTGTAGTTGCCGCTGTCGAGGCCGGCCAGGGTGACGCCGCTGGCGGTGACCAGCTTGCCGACGCCGGCGTTCTTGTTGGCGAAGGCGTAGACGCCGCCCGCGATGACCCGGTCGCCGGTGATCAGGCCGGTGAGTCTGATCGTCCCCGTGGCCGTGATCGCGCCGTCGTATGTCTTGTCGTTGGCGGTGAAGGCGCCGGTGATCGACTTGCGGAAGATGTCCGCCGTCGCGACCGAGCTGACGACCTCATAGTTGCCCGCGTCGGCGCCGCGCGCGACGACTTTGGCGACGGTGACGGTCTTGTCGAAGCCCGCGTTCCTGTCGAGGAAGGCGAGGTCGGCGGTCATCGAGAAGTCGTCGCCGGCGATGACGCCGCCGCCCAGGATCACGGTTCCGGTCGCGGCCGTGGTCCCGTCATAGGTCTTGCTGTTGGCGGTGATGACGCCGAGCACCGACCGCCGGGCGATGGTGGCCACGTCGGTGGTGGTGGTCACCGCGTAGTTGCCGGCGTCGGCGCCGTTGATGACGACGTTGGAGGCGGTGACGAGCTTGTTCAGGCCCGCGTTCTTGTCGCCGAACGACAGCTTGCCCGCGATGCCGATATCGTCGCCGAGGATCACGCCGGCCAGGGTGATCGTACCGGTGGCGTCGGTCGAGCGGTCGTAGGTCTTGTTGTTGGCGTTGACCGTGGCCTGGATCGCCAGCCTGCTGATGTCGGCCAGGCCCGTGCTCACCGGCGAGAGGACGTAGTTGTTCCGATCGGCGCCGCCGAGGGTGACATCGTGGGCGGTGACGATCTTGTCGGCGCCCGCATTCTTGTTGGCGAAGCTGTAGGCGGTGGCTCCGGCGGTCACGGTGTCGCCGGCGATCACGCCGCTCAGGCCGATGAAGCCGGTGGCGATGGTCGTGCCGTTGTAGGTGCGGTCGTTGGCGTTGACCGTGCCCGTCAGCGCCTTGGGATTGATGGTCAGTGTGCCGGCGCCGAAGGCGAAGTCGTAGTTCATGTCCGAAGCCAGCGAGCCGAGCGCGGCCGTCAGGGAGTAGGTTCCGGCGTTTCTGCTCGTGGCGCCGAACAGGGTCGGCGCGCCGGACCAGGCGTCGGCGGCGAGGTCGCCGTTTCTCAGGCCGCTGATCAGCGCCGTCAGGGTCGGGATCTGGCGGTTGTAGGTGACCACCTGGCTGTTGGGGGCCACCGTCAGGGTCGGGCGGTAGGCGTAGACGAAGCGGTTCCCGGCGTTCGGCGTGGTCGAGAAGGCGCCTGTGCCGAAGTTGTAGGTCGAGCCGTAGAAGCTCTTGCCGGCCAGGCCGCCGAAGCTGTTGCCGGCCGCCGGCGTGGTCGGGGCGCCCGGAGCCTGGGTGTAGATCAGCCAGCGGCCGTTCGCCGCCTGGACGCCGTCGGCGCCGCTGAGGTTGGCGAAGGCGCCGTCCGAGGCGAGCACGACGGCGGCGCCCGTGGCGCTGGAGCGGACCGTACCGGCCGCGGCGACAGTCATGCCCTCCGACTGGATCCGGATGGCCCCGGCGCTGTCGACCAGTCCGACCACGCTCAGCGCGCGATCGACGTTGAGCGCGAAGGCGCCGCCGGTGTTGGTGAAGGCGCCGAGCTCGGCGATCTGGTTTGCGCCGGCCAGGGTCACCCCGGTGTCGGAGGACCCGGTGAGCCGCTGTGCGAGGATGCGGCCGGCCCCCGACTGGGTGAGGGCGCCGTTGGCGGTGCGCAGATCCACCGTCTGGCCGGCGGCGTCGATGGTCCCGACGATACTGACGCCGCCGGTCCGGGCGCTGCGATAGGCGAAGCCGCCGGTGTCGGTGGTGATGTCGCGCAGCTGCGCTATCTGGTTGGCCCCGAGCAGACTGGCGCCTTCCTCGGCGTCGAGGCGGAGGCTGCCCGCCACGATCCGGGCGCCGATGGCCTGGCTGATGGTGTGGACGGTGGTCAGGCTGACCGTGTCGGTCACCTTGATCGTGCCGACGAGGCTGCCCGCGGGGCCGCCGAAGGTGATGTCGCCGTTCGCGACGACGGTCAGGTCATCGCCGATCGTGGCGTCGGTGAGCGCCACGCCGCTGCCGGTGAGGAAGGCGTCCGTGCCCGCGGCCAAGGCGCCGATGGTCAGTTGGCCGCCGGAGCCCTCGACGTTGACGTCGGTGGTGGCGGAGACAGAGCCGAGCTCCAGGTCGCCGTTGCGGACGTAGATCTCGACATGCCCGCCGCCGGCGGACACGTCGCTGATGGCGTCGGCGCTGTCGAGGAAGACAGAGGCGCTGCCCGCGCCCGCCCGCACCGAGGCCGTCGTCGTCGATCCGCTGGAGGTGTAGGTGTTCGCGGCGGTTATGCCTCCGCCCGAAAGACTGCCGAAGGTGGCGTCGCGGCTGGCGATGATGCTCAACGCGTTGCTGCCCGCGCCGCCCAGAGCGGCCGCGCCGAGGCGGGCGTCGCCGCCGGTGCTGGAAATGTAGATGCGGTCATCGGCCGTCGCGGAGCCCACGGTCACGCCAGCGGCGCCGTGACCGTAAGCGTCGATCGCGCCGTTCACCGCCGACAGCGCGGTGCTGTCGATGCCGTCATCGGCCTCGATCATGATGTCGCCGTTGGCGCTGGTGATGGCGCCGCCGGCGACCAGGCCGACCGAGTCGATGTCGATATCGCCGCCGTAGCTGAGATCGCCGGCGCTGTAGTCGAACGTCCCCAGGGTGTCGGTGATGCTCAGGTCGCCGGCCTTGACTCCCAGCGGTCTGAGGGCGGCGGTCGAGAAGTTCCGGCCGGTCAGGGTGTAGTCGCCGCCGACGGTGACGCTGGTGGCCACGTCGACGACGCCGGCGCTGGCGTCGAGGTCGACGTCGCCCTCTGCCTCGACGCGGTCGAGGGCGATGGCCGCGGCCTTGACCGTGACGTTGCCCGCCCCGGCGCCTTCGCCGGCGGTCAGGGCCGCATCACCCGTCAGCGCGCTGCCGACGCCGCGCACCTCGATCAGGATATCGCCCTGGGCGACGACCGAGATGCCGGTCAGGTCGAGACCGCCGGCGGTGTCGATGACGGTGACGTCGTTGACCGTGCCGTTGGTCAGCTCGGGCGTCAGCACGTTGCCGAGGAAGGCCTGCGCCTTGATGCTGTAGTCGCCGCCGGACAGGAAGACCCCGAACACGCCCGGGTCGCCGTAGCCGGTCTCGAGCGTGCCGGTCTCGACCGCGACGTCGATGTTGTAGCCGGCCAGATCGCCGATGGTCAGGTTTCCGGTGTTGAGGACCACCCGGACGTCGCCATCCTCGGCCGCGCCGATGACGTCGAACACGCCGGTGACGGTCTGCAGGTTCACCACCGCGTCGCCGAAGTAGGACATCACGGTGATGCCATCCGCGCAGCCGCAGCCGCCGCCGATGCCCGCGACGGCGTAGTTGGCGGCGGTGATCGAGGCCTTGTCGTCGGCCCCGAAGGTAGCGGTGTCGGCGGCCACCACGGCGACGCCGTTCGGGCCCCTGGCCCCGCGCAGGGTGGCGGAACCGTCGATGGCGATGACCTGGACGGTGTCGCCGGCGTCGGCGAAGGCGACATGGGCGTCGCCGGCGAGGGCGCCGACCGAGATGTAGCCGTCCGCGGTCAGTTGGCCGGCCAGGACGTCGCCGCCGACAAGGTCCATGTCGGCGGCCGTGTCGACCGTCGCCGTGCTGAGGTCGAGCAGGGCGTCGGTCTGGAATTCGATGCCGCTGGCGCCGTAGGCCTCGCTGATCACGGTGAGGGCGCCGCCGGTCGAATAGAGGGCGAGGAAGCCGCTGTCGGCCAGCGCATGATCGATGGTCAGGGCCCCGCCCGCCGCCTCGGCATAGGCTTCGCCGCCGATCGAATGCAGGGCGCCGATCGAGACGTCGCCGGTCTCGACATAGATCTCGGCGTCGAGCGCGGCCTCGATCAGGTCGATGTGGTCGGTGCTGTAGAGGTTCAGGGTGACGTCGCCGGTATCGGAGACGAAGGTCGTCGTGCCGACCGCCAGAATGCCGAAGCCGCGGGCGACACCGGGCCGGCGCGTGAAGGTGTTGGCGCTGCTGACGGTGCTGCCGTCGAGAACGCCGAAGATGACGTCGCCGTTCGTGGCGCTGACCGTGAGGTCGCCTTCGGCGCCGAGCTCGGCCGCGCCGAGGATGGCGTCGCCATTGACGGCCGAGACCGTGATGTCGCCGCCGGCCGTGGCGGCCAGCACATCCGCCGCGCCATCGGTGGCCTCGACGAGCACGTCCCCGGCCGCGAACAGGCCGCCGCTGACGGTGACATTGTCTCCGTTCAGGGTGACGCCGCCGTTGAAGCTTTCGGCGAGATTCAGGCCGAGATCGTGCCCGGAGTCGGCGGTGACGGCGATCTCGCCGTCGGCCCAGACGCTGCCCAGCTGGATCCTCTCGCCCGTGATCGTCACCGAGCCGGCCGCCGACTCGACGTCGCCGCCGGTGATGTCGCCGTTCGCGTCGATGACGACAGCGCCGTTGTAGACCAGCTCCGGAACCGCGCTGAAGTCGAAGGCGCCGCCCGCGTTGATGGTCCAGGTCCCGGCCGTGAAGCCTTGCGGTGTCAGGGCCCTGGTCGAGAAGCTGCCGCCGGTGAGCGTGTAGTCGTCCTTGACCAGAACGGTCCCGGTGACGTTGACGCTCCCTGTCACGCCGACGTCGATGGCGACGTCGCCGTTGGCGCTGAGGCCGAACATCTGGACGCCGCCCGCGGTGATGGTGAGATTGCCGCCGGTGGCCGGATTGCCGCCCGCGCCGAGCACGACATCGCCGGCGCCGTCGACAAGGGCGCCGGTGACGTTGAGGGTCAGGTTGCGCTGGGCGATGATGCTGTCGATCAGCTCCAGCCCGCCCTGGGTGTCGGTGATGCTGATGTCGCGAGCCGCGCCGTTGATCTTTCGCGCGGCGGTCGAGAAGAGCTGGCCGTAGAGGGTGTAGTCGCCGCCGCCGACGGTGACGCTGTCCGCGAAGAGCCCTCCCGTCGTGGCCTTGAGCAGAACATCGTGGCCGCTGACGTTCCCGACCGAGACCGCGCCGCCGGTGAACACCAGCGAGGCCTCG
>JAZJXN010000079.1:18630-30676 GCA_040390885.1 Pseudomonadota bacterium
CCCGTCGCGCTGTTCGCCGACAGGGTGTCGATCTTCTCGTTCAGGCTGCTCAGGAAGACCCCGGCGTCGCCGCTGAGCGAGCTGACGAACACCCCGCCGACGCCGCTGACCCGGTCGAGACCGTTGGCGGCGCCGATCGAGGCTTCGTCGTCGGCGCCGAGGATGGCGTCGCCGGTCCCGGCGGCGATCGTGAGGTTGTTGCCGTCGCCCTCGTTGTCGCTGACCGGGAACAGGGTCGCGCGGCGCACGCGCGCCGAGCCGTTGACGGCCTGCACAGTGGCGTCGTCGCCGACGACCAGGAAGCCGACCTCGGCGTCTCCGTTGGTGGCGTCGACCAGGATGTCGCCGGTGGCCTCGAGGTGCGCCGCATCGATGTCGGCGGCGCTGATCAGGCGGATCGTCCTGGCCTCGATGCCGGTCGCGACGACGATGTCGCCGGCCGTCGTGCCGATCTCGACAAGGCCGCCAAGGTTGATGGCCGTGCCGACGGAGATGGTCTTGCCATTGATGACGTAGACGTCGCCGGCGCCGCTGTTGGTGAGATTCAGCTGGCTGACCATGTTGGCGCTGGCCAGGTCCGCCCCGGTCGCCGTCTGCAGGTTCAGGCCGTAGGCCGTGATCACGCCGCCGCTCTGGGTGATCGCGCCGGTGCTCGACGTCAGATTCACGCTCGCGCCGACCATCGTCACATCGATGTCGCCGGTGAGATCGACGCCGTCGTCATCGCGGAAGGCGAAGTTCGAGTAGGTGCGGACCGTGCCCAGCAGCTCGACGTCATTGGCCTGGGCGCCGTCGAGCGCGATGCCGATCGCCGCGTCGAGGTTCAGCGTCCCCGTCTCGATACGACCGATGCCGTGGCCGATGCTGCCGGCGGTGCTGGTCAGGGTGACGCTGTCGGTGTTGTCCGTCTTGAGCGTGCCGAACAGGAAGATGTCGCCGGCGTTGGTGATGTCGATATCGCCGGCGGTGGTGGTGATGTCGCCGAGGGCGTTGGTGAAGCGCGTCAGGATGAAGTCGCCCGCTGCGGCGCCGCCGACCCTGTAGGCGTCGACCTCGCCGCTGGTCTGCTCGACCTTGCCGGTCTGCGAGGTCAGGTCGACGGCGCCCATGGCGTGGGCCACCGCGATGTCGCCCGCGATCTCAAGGTCGCCGAGGTTGACGACCTGGAACACGGAGCCGCCGGCCGAGGAGTCGCCGAGCACGTCGATGCGATTGGCTTCGTCGAGCGTGACGTCGCCGCCAGCGCTGACCAACAGGGTCCCCGCGCGCAGGGCGGCGCCCGACTGGGTGATGCTGCCGCTCCCGCCCGCCGACAGGGTGAAGGCGCCGCCCGTCCACAGGTCGCCGAGGCTGCTGCCGTCGAGCGAGAAGCCGTCGACGTCGGCGTAGGTGATGTCGCCAAAGTCCGAATACAGCAGGGTGATCGAGTCGACGTCGTTGGCCCCGGCCAGGGTGATGTCGCCGTCGGCCTGGGCCCGCAGGGTCTGCCCGGTGATCGTGCCGGCGGCCGTCTGGGTGATGATGTCGTCGGCCTTGAGGTCGACGCCCTGCGTCGCATACAGGGCGCCGACGATGGTCAGTCCCGTGTCGACGGTGACCAGCGAGATGCTGTCGGCGCTGATCGGGCCGAGTTGCGCGATCTCGTTGGCGGCATCGGCGAGGGCGAAGGCGCCCGTGGCCGCACCCTGGACACGTCCAGCGGAGATGACGCCGGTGACCGTCTGGGTCAGGGCGCCGTTCACATCGAAGTTCACCGTCTGGCCGACGGCCGTGACCGCGCCCGTGATGCTGACGGAGTCCGCGTCATGGTACGAAATGCCGCCGTTGGTAAGGTTCACCAGGCCCGTGATGACATCGACGTCGTTGCCGATCGCGTTCAGGTTCAGGCCCGTCAGCGCCGAGGCGTAGAGGCTGTCGCCAGAAATGGCGCCGCTCACCTGAGCGATCGCGCCGCTGTCCGCCGTCAGCCGGACCGCGTCGCCGGCGATGTTCCCGAAGGTTAGGAATCCGTCGGTCTCATGGAAGGTGAGGTCGCCGCCGGCGATCAGGTCGCCGATGTTCTCGATGGTGTTGTCGCCGGCGAGGCCGATCTCGCCGTTGCTTGCGTAGACACTCAGGCCGTTGGCGGACAGGTAGCCGCCGGCGACCTCCGCGATGTCGCCAGTCGCCGCAGTCAGGCTGATGGCCCCGCTCGAGAAGACCCGGTCGCTGATGGCGAAGCCGTCGACGTCGGCGAACGCCAGCGCGTTCATGCCCGTGGACTCGCCGAGGAAATCGATGTCGTTTCCCGAGCCGTTGACGACGGCGGCGCCGCTCACCGACAGGCGGAGCGTGCCGGTGACGATCGACCCGCTGCTCTGGGTGATGTTGCCGCCCGACTCCAGCAGGACGCCGTTGTCCGCGGCGATCAGCCCCGCGATGGCGAGCGAGTCGAGGTCGCGGAAGTTGAAGTCCCCCGTGCCGGCGTCGACGGCGCCGAGGAAATCGACGTCGTTCGCGCGGGACAGGCCGATGCCGATCGCCGCGGTTCCGGCGAAGGCGTCGGCGACGATCACGCCGCCGACCTGCTGGATCGACCCGGTGTCGGCGTTGAGGATGAAGCCCCCGCCGGCGTTGACGTTGTCCTGCAGGGTGAAGCTGGCGGCGCCGCGGAAGCGGATGTTGCCGCCGGCGTCGAGGTAGCCCAGCTGGCCGACCAGGTTGGCGCTGGCGAACAGCAGGTCGCCGGCCGATGTGCCTTGCAGCCGATTGGCCGTGATCACGCCGCCGCTCTGGGTGACGTCGGTCCCGTCCGCGCCGGTTCCGTCGGAGACCAGCTCGACGGTCTGGCCCGCGGCGCTGATGTTTCCGGTGATCTCGAAACCACCACTGTCGCGCCAGGTGACGCCGCCGCCGGTGCTGCTGAGGCCCGCCAGGACGCGAATGTCGTTCTGGCCGCCAAAGAATTCGAGGCCCGTGGCCGCCGAGGCGGCCAGGCTGTCGGCGACGATCTTTCCGGTGAGGGCGGTCTGCGTGATTTTGCCGGCGGTCGAGGTCAGGCTGACGGCGCCGGTCGCGGTGACGACGTTGGCGGCGAAGCTGCCGGCGCTGGCGTAGCTGACGCTGGCGCCGTTCAGGCTGACGGTGTCGACGCTGTTGTTGGCGCCCAGGGTCAGGGCTCCGCCGGCCGAGAAGCTGCCGGTTGTGGCGTCGAGGCTGCCGCCGATCTGGGTCAGCGCGCCCGTCGTGCCGAGCGACACCGTCTGGGCGATGATGTTGTTGGAGAGGAGGAGCGGGCCGGTGTTGCCGGTGATCGAGAAGGTGTTGCCGACCTCGATGTAGCCGATCTCATCGATGTCGATGTTGGCGCCGGTCAGGATGAAGCTGCCGGTCGTCGCCGTGCCGGTGAGCCGGGTGGCGGCGATGGTCGGAGCTGCGGTCGAACTGACCGAGCCGCCGGCGGCGACCACCGTCAGCACGCCGCCCGCGTCGATGTCGCCGAGCACGATGTTTCCGCCGCCCCTCACGTCCGTGTTCGCTCCGGAGATGATCGAGCCGGCGGCGCTCATTGTGACGCCGCTGCCGAGCGAGTTGATGTCGACGGTCTGGCCGGTCGCGGCGGCCGACACGTCGCCGTCGATGTCCAGAGCGACGCCGGCGTTGCTGTTGACGATGGCGATGCTGCCGCTGGTCGAGGCGACGTCGCCCAGGGCGCCGATGGCGTTGCCGCTCAGGTTGATCGAGACGGCCGTTCCGGCGTCGATCTCCAACCGGCCGACGTCGAGCCCGCCACCCTGCTGGGTGACGAAGGTCCCGGCCGTCAGGGCCAGGGTCCCGTCGACGGCCTGGACCCCGTCGAGGGTGATGCCGTCGACGTCCGAGAGGCTCATGTTCCCGGTGACGTCGACACCGCCGAGCGTGGTGATGGTGTTCGCGCCGTCCAGCGCGACCGAGGCCGCCGTCAGCGACAGCATGCCGACATTCAGGTTTCCGGCGCTCTGGGTGATGGCGCCGCCGGCGGTCAGGTCCGCCGCCTGGGCGTTCAACGCGCCGCTGATATCCACATCGTCGATGTCGTTGAAGACGAAGGACGGGCCGCCGAGGATGACGCCCAACGCGTCGACGTCGTTGTCGCCGCCCAACGTCGCGCCGGACCAGGCGACGAGCGAGAGGACCTGGGCGGTGATCGATCCGCTGGCCTGCTGAGTGATCGCGCCGGAGAGCGCGTTGAGGGTTACGAACTGGCTTCCGCCGGCCGTGATCGCGCCGGTCAGGTCGAAGTCGTCGCCGTTGAGGAAGTTGATCTGGCCGCTGGTGGTGTTGCTCACCGTCCCGAGCGCGCCGATGTCGTTGCCGGCGTTGCCGAGCAGGATGCCGGTCACCGCGCCGAGATTCAGCGTCGCGGCGTTGAGGGCGCCGGTCTGGCTGATCGAGCCGGTGGTCGAATAGAGGCTGAGCGACCCGGTCGCGGTGATCGCCGGCACGGACAGGTTGCCGACCTGGCGGTAGAGGATGTCGCCGCCGGCTGTCAGGGCGGTGACGGCGCCGACGACGTTGGCGCTGCCCAGGGCCAGGTTCCCCGAGGCGGCCGCGTCGATGCTCGAAGCGCTGATGACGCCGCCGGTCTGGAGGATGGAGCCGTTCCGGGCGTCCAGCACCACCGCGCCGCCGCCGCCGACATTGCCGGTCAGGTTGAAGCCGTCGACGTCGTTGAAGGTGAAGCCGCCGACCGCCGAGACGACGCCAAGGTTGTCGATGTCGTTGTCGCGGTGGAGCGTGATCGCGCCGGCCGCCGAGACGTTGAGCGTACCAGCCTCGATCTGGGCGAACGTCGTCCCGGTCTCGGAGATGCCGCCGGCCAGAGAGCTGAGGCTGACCATCTGGTTCCACGCCCGGATGACGCTGTCGATCTGGAAGCCGTCGGTCTGGGCATAGGCGATGCCGCCGCTGCCGCCCAGGTTGATCATGGTGCGCAGCGTGCCGACGTCGTTGCCGGCGTTGGTCAGGTTGATGCCGGTCTCGGCCGTGACGTTGAGCGTCCCCGCGGTGATGTCGCTGCCGGCCGTCTGCCCGATGCTGCCGATGGCCGAGGTCAGGTTCACGTTCAGGGCCGAGCTGAGGTCGCCGTCGATCAGCAGATCGCCAAGGGTGCGGAAGAGGAAGTTGTGAGCCCCGACATTGATCACGCCCAGTTCGTCGACCTGGTTCATCTCGCCCATCAACGCGCCTTGCGTCGACGTCACGCTGAGCCGGTTCGCGGCGATGTTGCTGCCGCTGCTCTGGATGATGCCGCCGCTGACGACGTTCAGCGCCACCGTCTGGCCCAAGGCGCTGATCGCGCCGTTCAGGGTCATCCAGCTGTCGTTGGTGAGGCTGATGCCGCCGGTCGTGGTGTTGGTCAGGTTGCCGAATTTGGTGAAGTTCAGACCGGCGGCGCCCTGTGAGATGCCGTTGACGGCCTCGACGTTGAGGGTGTCGCCGGTCGAGGCGCCGACGCCGTCGAACACAACGGCGTCGGCGCCGGTGATGGTCGCGAAGCCGGTGACGTTGACCTGAAGGGTCAGGTCGCCGACCGCGTTGAAGACGGCGCCCGTGGCGCTCAGTCGGGTATTGCCCGAGATGCTGTTGTCGCCGGTCGCGCCCAGGGCGCCGTCGGTGTCGATGAACAGGCTGCTGGCGGTGATGCCGGTGCTGGACGTCTGGAAGATGGCGCCGGGATTCACCAGCGTCATCGCCCCGCCGACCGTGATGTTCCCGGTCAGCCCCAGCGCGCCGGAGGACAGGCCGGCGGCGTTCGAGGCGTCGAAATCGCCGCCGGCGTCGATCTGGCCCAGCTTCGAGATGAAGTTTTGGCCCAGCGTGATGTCGTCGAAGGCGCCGAGCACGAGGGTGTCGGTGGTGATCGTCCCGGTCTGGGTGATGTCGCCGGTTGTCGAATAGAGGCTCACCGTGCCGGTTGCGCTGATCGTCGGCACGGCGAGGTCGCCGACCTGGCGGTAGAGCAGATCATTGCCCGCGCTGAGGGCGCTGATGGCGCCGACGACGTTGGCGCTGCCCAGCAGGATGTCGCCAGTCGCCATCGCGTTGATGTCGGCGGCGGTGATGACGCCGCCGGTCTGGTTGATCGAGCCGTTCTGGGCGACCATCACCACCTGGCTGGCGGCGGTGACGTTGCCTGTCAGGTTGAAGCCATTTAGGTCGCGGAACAGGAAGCTGCCGCCGGTGCTGATGACGCCCAGGTTGTCGACGTTCGTGCTCTGGTTCAGCGTCAGGGTTCCGGCGGCGCTGGCGTTCAGCGTGCCGGCGGTGAGCGACCAGCCGGCGTTCTGGGTGATGGCGCCGGCCAGCGACGTCAGGCTGACGGCCTGGCTGCTCGCTCGGAGATAGCTGACCGTAAACCCGTTGGTCTGGCCGAAGGCGACCCCGCCCGAGGCGTTGTCCACCCAGGCAAGCTCGGCGACATTGTTGCCCGCGTTGGTCAGGTTGATGCCGCTCTGGGCGATGACCTGGAGGTACTGCGAGCTGATGTCGCTGCCGGCGGTCTGGGTGACGGAGCCGGTGTTGGATCTCAGCGTCACGTCGAAGCCGGTGGCGGTGATGTCGCCGCCGACGATGGTATTCGCCTGGTTCCTGAACAGGATGTGGCCGCCGGCGGTCACCACGCCGAGACTGTTCACGGCATTGGCGTTGTTCACCCAGATGCGGCCGCCCGCGGCGAGGTTCAGGACATCGGCGGCGACGACGCCGCCGGTCTGCTCGATCTGGCCCGTGGTCGAGACCAGGCTGAGGTCGCCGCCGCCTGTGTTGACGCTGCCGGTCACCATCAGCTGGCCGATGTTGGTGATGGCGACGTCGCCCGCGGCGGTCACCACGCCGAGGCTGTCGAAGGCGTTGTTCCGGGTCGCGCTGATCGCGCCGGCGGCCGACAGCGACAGGGCGCCCGCCGTGATGATGCCGCCGGTCTGGTTGATCCCGGCCATGGTGTTGCTGATCGACACCGCCTGACCCGCCGCCGTGATATTCCCGGTCAGGTTCATGGACGGATAGGCATTGGCGATGGTGATGCCGCCGCTGGTCGTGTTGGCGATCGTCCCCAGATTGCCGATGTTGTTGGCGCCGAAGCCGCTGGCCGTCAGGTTGACGCCGGTGACGGCGCTGACGTTCAGCGTGTTCGTCCAGATCTGGGCGTTCGTCGCCTGGGTGATCGCGGCGGCGGAGATCAGCGAGACGGCGTTGGCCGAGACCGTGCCGTCCACCGACAGGCCGGTGGTGGTGTTGAGGCTGAGGGCGCCGTTGCTGATCACCGTCGAGATCAGCCGCCGGATCTGGTTGGCGCCGCCGAGCGTGATCGAGCCGCCGGATATGCCGCGGAAATAGCCGACATCGAAGACGCCGGAGGTCTGGGTGATGGCCCCCGTGCCGCCGGCCACCAGCATGACGCCGCGGGTGATCGCGGCGTTGGCCGTGATGTCGCCCTGGATGTCGAAGCCGTCGACGTCGCGATAGACGATGTCGCCGCCGACGGTGGCCAGGCCGCCGATCGTCGCGACGTTGTTGGTCCCGTCATAGAGGGTGATGCCGCCCGCGGCGCTGGCGATCAGCCGGTTGGCGGTGATCGCGCCGAAGCCGGTCTGGGTGATCGCGCCGGTGTCGGAGGTGAACGAGGCGGTCGCGCCGGCGGCCTCGACCAGATAGTCGAGCACGATGGCGCCGACATTGCGCAGGGTGACGTTGGCGCCGGTCCCGCCGAGGAACGGGTCGGTGTTGAGCCGGCCGACGACGTCGATCTCGTTCGCCCCGGTCAGGCTGATGGCGCCGCTGGTGATGACGTTGAGCCGGCTGGCGTCGATCTTGCCGCCGCTCTGCGCGACGCCGCTGTCCGCGTACAGGCTGACCGTCTGGCCGGTGACATCGCCGGTCAGGTCCATGGCGGTGCTGTAGGTGTTGAGCAGGATATTGCCGCCGGCGGTCACGGCGCCGAGCGACGCGATCGCGCCGTCGAGGGTGATCGAACCCGCCGCGGACGCCGTCAGGCGCGAGGTGATAACCCCGGCTCCGGTGGTGAAGATGCTGCCCGTGTCGGACGTCAGGGTGAGCGCGCCGCCGGCGCTGTAGAAGCCACTGAGCGTGGGGCCCATATCGATGTTGCCGGCGTTGCGCAGCGTCAGGTCGCCGCCCACCGCCAAGTCGTAGAGGGAGGTGAAGCTGTTCGCCTGGGCCAGCGACACGTTCCCCCCGCTGGTCAGCGACAGGGCGGTGCTGCTGAGCGTCGCGCCGCTGCCCTGTGTGATCGTGGTGGCCGCGTCGAGCTTGATCCAGTCGGCGGTGATCGCGCCGGAGATCTGATCGATCGCGCCGGTCGTCGAAGTGATCGCGGCCACGCCGCCCGCGCCGGAGGCGATGTTGCCGGTCAGCTCCAGATCGCCGCTGTTGGTGAAGGTGACGTCGCCCGTCGCGCCCGCCGTGAGTGCGCCCAGGGTCGTGACCGCGTTGACCTGATCGAGGTCGATGCCGCCGGCCGCCGAGGCGGTGAGGACGTCGGCGGTGATGATCCCGCTGGACTGGGTAATGGCGCCGGCGGTCGAAGTCAGGGTCACGTTGTCGGCGGACACCGCGCCGGCGATGTTGAAACCGCCCGAGTTGAGGAAGGTGATGTCGCCGGCGGCGGTCGTCAGCGCCGTGACCGTGCCGATACTGTTGGAACGGTTGAGATTGATACCGGTCTGCGCGGACACGCTCAGCGCGGCCGCGCGCATGCCGACGCCGTTCACCACGACGGAGCCCGTGTCCGAGGTCAGGGAGATGTCGTCGCCAATGACCTCGACCATGCCGTTCACGACGACGTCGCCCACGTTGCGGAACGTGAAGTCCCCCGAGCTCTCCACGAAAATGTGGCCGAGGGACGCGACCTCGTTGGCCTGGTTCAGCGTGATTCCGTCGGCCCTGGACTGGGCGTACAGGGCGCCCACCTTGAGTACGCCGCCCGACTGGGTGATGCCCAGCTGCGAGTACAGCGTGAGGTTGGCGCCGCTGGTGTCGATGTCGGCGGTCAGGTCGAGGGCGGAAATGCTGCCGATCGACACCGCGCCGCCGGCGGTCACCAGGCCCAGCGCGTCGATGTCGTTGCCGGTCCCGAAGCCGCCGTTCGGCAGGTCGATGCCGCCGGCGGCGTCGACGGTCAGGAAGTTGGCGACGATACGACTCGAGGCGCCCTGGCTGATCGATCCGCCGCTCGTCAGGGTGATGTCGTCACCGCCGACCGTGCCGCTGACGGCGAAGCCCAAGGTGCTGTTGAAGACCAGATCGTCGCCGGCGCCGCCGCCGGCCATCAGGTTACCGATCCCGCCGACGATGTTGGCCTGGTCGAGGATCAGGTCGGCGCCCGCGTTTGCGTTGAGAAGGCCGGCCGTGATGATCCCCGACGCCGTCTGGGTGATCGAGCCGTTCGTGGAGGACAGGCTCATGCCCTGGCCGACGGCGGTCACCGCGCCGGTGATCTGGAAGCCGTCGGTCTGGCCGTAGACGACGTCGCCGCTGCCGCTGTTGCTCAGGCCGGCGATGGCGGAGATGTCGTTGTTCGCGTTGGACAGGCTGATGCCGTTCGACGCCGAGGCGGTCAGGCTCGAGGCGAGGATGGCGCCGCCGCCGCTCTCGGTGATCTGCCCGGCCAGCGAGCTCAGGCTGACGTTGCTGGCGGTGATCACGCCGGCGACGTTGACGTCCAGGAGCGAGCGGTAGGCGAAATCCCCCGCGCCGGCGGTGATCGTGCCGAGGTTGGTCGTGTTGCTGGCGGCGCTGCCGAGGTCGATCGAGCCGCCGACGGCGCTGACGTTCAGCATGCCGACCTGAATGACGCCGCTGCCGGTGGAGCTGATCGAGCCGGTGAGGGCGGTCAGGCTGGCCGTGCGGGTCCCGCCTCCGAAGTGGAAGACGTAGTCGTTGATGACGAAGCCGTCGGCGTCGACGATGTCGATGCCGTTGACGCCCTGGGCCTCGATGTAGGTCAGGAAGTTGAAGTCGTTGCCGGCGTTGGTGAGGATGACGTCTCCGCCCGCTTCCGCCCTCAGCACGTTGGCGGTGATCGCGCCGGTCTGGCTGATGCTGGTCCATTCCGAGTTCAGCCACACGCGTCCGGTGGCGTTGATCTCGTCGACCGCGATGTTGTCCGACGCGCGCAGGGTCACGTTGTCGGCGGTCAGGGTCGAGGTCGTGTTCTGGGTGATGCTCGCGTCGAACCCCAATGGCGTGTCGGCCACGCCGTTGGTGAAGCCGCCGCCCGCGCTCAGCACGATGTCGCCGTTCTCGCCGGATGCGGCGGTCGCGGTGATGCTGCCGCCCAGCAGGATGCTGCTGGCCACCGAGGCCTTTGACACCACGGCCGCGAACACCTGGTTGGCGTTGGTCGTCCCGTTCAGGGTCAGGCCGGGCGCGCCGCCGGCGCCGTCGGTCTGGGACGGGACCTGGAAGCTGATCAGGTCGAGATCATCGGTCCCCGTCGGGGCGAAGGTGACGTTGTAGTTTTCGGCCGCGCCGTAGACGACGTCGCCGCCGTTGGTTGCGGTCAGCGTCGCGCCGGCGGCGGTGGTCACCACCGGCGCGATCAGGGCCAGGGACCCGCCGCTGGTGGTGATCTGGGCGCCGTTGGCGACATTGACGGCGCTGCCCGCCGCTGCGCCGGTGAAGGCGAAATTCATGTCGCCGTCGAGGATGTCGCCGTCGGTCAGATTGCCGGTGCTGGCGAGGAAGCCGCCGGTGTTGATCTGGGCCGCGCCGCCGATCATGACCCCGCCGGCCGACAGCATCCAGACGTTGCCGCCGGTCCCGGCGCCGCCGCTGCACAGCGCCGAGCAGTTGGCGTTCAGCGTGCCGTTGAGGGTCGCCACGCCGCCGGTGACCCGGTTGACGACGATCCAGCCGCGATTGGCGAAGTCGAAGTTCAGCGTCTCGCCGGCTTCGACGTTCAGGTCGCTCCAGTTGATGATCGAACGGGATCCGCCGAGCGTGACCCCGACCTGTCCGGGGACGCTGTTGTCGATCGCCGGAAGTCCGCCGCTGTTGACGTTCGTTCCGGTGATCGTGCCGACCTGCGTGACCTGGGCGAGGGCGGGCATGGCGCCCAGCGCCATTGCGCCGACGACGCCGCCGAGGGCGGAGCGGGCGAGGAGGGCGGAGCGGCGGGTCGTGGCGGACGAACGGGTCATGGCGGGTCTCGGGCGCCTTGTGCGCCTGGGGGTCTAGAAAAGGCTGGCGGAGAGGCTGATCAGCACCCGTGACGGCGGGGTGTCGCCGACGGCGCCGTAGGGGCTGTCGAAGGGCTTGGCCCAGGCGAGGTCGACGGAGACGCGCTGGGTGATCTGGGCGCGGACGCCGACGCCGGCGGAGCTGAGCTCAAGCTTGTCGGCGCCCGGGCCGATGTTGGTCAGTTGGGCGGCGTCGTAGAAGGCGTAGGGCCGCCAGGCGGCGCGGCCCTTGAACAGCGGCAGCGGCGCGGTGGTCAGCTCGATCGAGGCGGAGATGGCGCGGTCGCCGGAGGCGGCGGACGGATCGTAGCCACGGCCGACCGACAGGTTGCCGACCGAGTACTCCTCGTACGACAGCAGCGGATCCTGGGTGAACTGCCAGCCGAGTTTGGCGGTGGCGTAGACCGGTCCGATCAGCTGGCCGCCGGCCTGGGCGTCGGCGCGCCAGACCAGGGCGTCGGGGACGCCGAGGAAGCGCGAGGCGGTGAGCTCTCCGAACCGACTGGCGCCCAGGCCGGTGGTGCCCCGGCGGACCTCGAACGAGCCGGTCAGGGCCGCCGAGCGCGACGCCAGGGCGCGCGGGGCCCAGTGGCCGTCGAGCTTGAGGAAGAACACCCGCAGATGGTCCTCGGTCAGGGTGGCGAGACCGCCGCCGAACTCGACCTGCTGGTCGACCCAGTCGAGGCCGAGGCCGAGGTTGACGTTGTGGCGGCGGTGGCGGGAGATCGGATAGGTGAGCCGGGCCGAGCCGGCGAAGCTCTCGCCCTCCAGCTCCAGCGGCGCCACCGCGTCGCCGGGCCGGGTCCAGGCCCAGGAGCCGGAAAAGT
>JAZJXN010000080.1:0-843 GCA_040390885.1 Pseudomonadota bacterium
ACCCATCTCTGCGGACCTCGCAGTTGCGGCGGGACATGCCCGGGATCTCTCAGAAAATGCTTACGCAGCATCTGCGCGAGCTTGAGGTCGATCATCTGATCGAGCGAACGGATTTCAACGAGAAGCCGCTGCGCGTCGAATACAAGCTGTCGGAGATGGGAAGGCAGTTGCTTCCCGTGCTGATCGCGGCGCGCGGCTTCTCGGTCGATCATCCCGCAGGGTGATCGTCACACGCGGCCGCCCGGGGTCCGACTTCCACCCATGGCGGAAGATCAGCCTGTCCGCTTTGTGAGGATGCCGGCGGCCGGTGGCTTCGCCACGCCCCGGAAAGTGCTAGACCTGCGCCATGACCACCCTGCGCCGCCTCATCGACCTGCCCGGCATCGCCGACCTCGAAACGAAGGCGCTGATGAAGCCCGCCTGGGCCGAACCTGAGGCGCGCGCCGAGCATCCGGAGATCGACGCCTGTTCGCGGGCGATCTTCGGTCTGACCGCCGACGAGGCCGAGGCGCTGGATCGGCCGGCCGACTGGGACGGCGTCGACGCCCTGCCGCTGGCCGACCAGGTCGACGCCTTCGAGGCCGAGGGCTGGGATGTGACCCAGAAACGCCGGCCGCTGCGCATGCTGGGGCATTTCAACCAGCAGCTCTGGCTGGCCCTGCGCGGCGTCGCCGGGACCCTGCCGTTCGAGGCGCCCGACGAGGAATCGCTGGGCGATTGGGGCTCGAGCCTGGCCGCCGACGCGAAGAAATTCCGCAAGCGCTAGCGGCGTAGCGCCTGGATCCTCTCCTCTGGGGGAGGTGGCTCGCCGCAGGCGAGACGGAGGGGGTTTCGTGACCTGAC
>JAZJXN010000080.1:853-6533 GCA_040390885.1 Pseudomonadota bacterium
CGCTTCGCGGCGACAGCTCCCCCAGAGCGGAGCATCGATCCCAGGCGCGCGCTGCCGCCACCATGCTGTCAGCAGGGTCGCGCTACATATCCTTCCGAGCCCACCCGGAAGGACGACCCCATGCCCCCCAAAGCCAGCTGCCACTGCGGCGCGATCCAGTTCGAGGTCACCGAGGCGCCGACCGAGGTTGCCGATTGCAACTGCTCGTTCTGTTCGCGCCGCGGCGGGCTGTGGGCCTACTACACACCCGCCCAGTTCAGGGTGCTGACCGCCCGCGACCGGGTCGCGACCTACCAGTGGGGCCACTTCATGGGCCAGCATCACCACTGCGCCATCTGCGGCTGCGGCGTCTACAGCGAGTTCCCGAGCTTCGACAGCGGCGAACCCGACTTCGACGACCCGAGGATCAGCGTCAACGCGCGGATGTTCGAGGATTTCGACCTGGCCGCCGTGCCGGTGCGCAAGGTCGACGGCAAACAGTACTAGAGCAGCGCGCCGAGCGTGCCCGCCTGCGTTTCGCGGATCGACAGCAGCAGGTCCAGGCCGGTATCGGCGGTCAGGCGCGTCGGGTCGAAGCGGCCGGCTGCCTCCAGGCCGTCGAGGATGGCTTCGTCGGCATTGCTGATCCGCCGGGCGCACATGTCCCAGTCGCGGAAGCGGCGACGCTCGGCCGCCCCCTCGGACAGCAGCGTCACCGCCTCGTGCCGCGGATCGAGCGCGATGCGGTCGTAGGTCGTCGCCACCGCTGTGGCCGGCCCCTCCAGCACCTGGACGAACCAGCCGTCGTGAATGAGCAGAAGCCCGGAGACAGCGGCCATGCGGTTGTTGCGCATGGATGTCTGGATGATGTTCGCGATCGCCTCTTCCTGCTCCGGCCCCAATGTCGGGAAGGCGACACTGAAGCGGCTGAAGTAGAGAAGACGATGAAGACTGACGCCGGGCATGGGCACTCTCAACATTGCACGCCCCCATCTGCGCCGCCTCGGCTTAAGAGCCCCTGAACGGCGCGGCCCTTGCCGCCCTGCCCTCCCCCGCCCTAGAACGCGCCATGGCCTGGACCCGCACCTACGAGGAAGCCGAACCCCAGCGCGTCAACCGCTGGCTGGCGCAGAGCGGCGTCTGCTCGCGACGCGAGGCCGACGCCCTGATCGCGCGCGGGCTGGTCGCCATCGACGGCGAGACCGTCGAGGACGCCGGGCGCAAGATCCAGCCGGGCCAGACGCTGGTGCTGAACGACGAGGCGTCATCGGCGTTGGGCTCGGCGATGACGCTGATGTTCCACAAGCCGGTCGGCATCGTGTCCTCGCAGCCGGACCCCGGCCAGATCCCCGCCGTACGGCTGCTCACGCGCGAGGCGCTGTGGGGCCAGAGCGACGCCATCCCCGACCGCGACAGCAAGCTGGCCCCGGTTGGCCGGCTGGACATGGATTCGCACGGGCTGCTGATCATGTCCGAGGACGGCGTGGTGGCGAAGGCGGTGATCGGACCGGAGTCGGACCTCGAGAAGGAATACATCGTCAGGATGTTCGGCAACGTCACTGACGAGAAGATCGCCCTGCTCCGCCACGGGCTGGAGCTCGACGAGCGGCAACTGCGGCCTGCGAAGGTCACCGTGGCCGGCGACAACATCCTGCGCATCATCCTCAAGGAAGGGCGCAACCGCCAGATCCGGCGGATGGCCGAGCTGGTCGACCTGCGGGTCATGGACCTGATGCGGGTCCGCGTCGGGCCTCTGACGCTCGGCGACCTGCCCGAGGGCCGCTGGCGGCCGCTGACGGCGGGCGAGCGCGCGGCGTTGATCAGGGACGGGGCGAAGCCGGTCTAGGCGCCCTCGACGCCAGCAGGATTCCGGCGCCGATCAGGGCCACCCCGACCGCGTGGAAGCCCTTGAAGGCCTCGCCGAGCAGCGCCACCGCCAGCACGCTGCCAAATACCGGCATCAGATGCATGAAGTGCGCGGCCCGCGCCGGTCCGAGCAGCTGGACGCCGCGGTTGAAGAACAGATAGGCCAGGAACGAGGGGAACACCGCGACATAGGCGAGGCCCGCCAGCGCCGGCGGCGTCAACGCGAAGGCCCGGCCGTGGGCGAGCTCCCAGGCGTAGGTCGGCGCCAGCAGCACGATCGCGCAGGCGAAGGTCGCCCACAGCAGACTGAGCGGGTGCACCGCCGGCCGGTTGCGCAGCAGCATCGAATAGATCGCGTAGAGCAGGACGCCGATCAGGATGAAGCCATCGCCGGGGTGGATGTCGAGATGCAGCAGGTCCCACGGCCGGCCCTGGGCGATGACCACCAGGACTCCAAGCAGGGACAGGCCGACGCCGAGGGTCTGGGCGCGGCTGGCCTTCTCGCGAAACACCACCAGGCCGAACAGCAGGATCAGGGGCGGGATCGCGGCCTGCATCAACAGGCTGTTGAGCGCCGTGGTCGTCTCCAGCCCGAGGTAGAGAAAGGCGCCGAACGAGGCGACGCCTGTCGCGGCCAGGGCCAGCACCGTCGGCCAGCGGCGGATCAACTCGGCCCGGTCGACCCTCAGGTGCGGCCAGGCGAACGGGGTGATCAGCACCAGGGCCAGCGCCCAGCGCCAGAACGACAGCGCCATCGGCGGCACGACGCCGGCCATGGCCCGTCCGGCGATCGAGTTGCCGGCCCAGAACAGCATGGTCAGGCACAGCAGCACAGGCGCGGCGCGCCACAGACGGGACAGCAGACTCATCGCCCCTGCATAGCCCGCCCGACCACGGTCGGCGACCTCAGTAGCCCGGCGGCTTGCGGAAGCCGCCGAACTCCCGCTCGAGCAGGCCGCTGAAGGCCAGGGTGGTGCGGTCTTCCAGATAGGGGCCGATGATCTGGATGCCGATCGGCAGGCCGTCGCGGGTCTGACCGATCGGGGCGGCGGTAGCCGGCAGGCAGGGATAGGTCGCCAACCCCGACCAGGCGAGCGACGCGAAGTAGGCGGTGGGTTCGCCGTTCAGCATCAGCCTGCGCGCAGCGATGTCCGGCCCGGCGTCGTGCGGGAAGGCGACCGATGCATGCGCCGGGGCGAGGACGACGTCGACGTCCTGGAACAGGGTGGCCCAGGCCTGTCGGCAGGCCAGCTGCTCGTCCTGCTGCATCATCCAGGCGTGGGCGCTCGGCGGCCGGGCGTTCGGCGCGCCCCGGGTCATGGCGACGTTGAGCATGGCCAGATAGGCGTCATGCATGGCGCCGAGATCGGGCAGCAGATCGCTGCCGTGCTCGACCTCGGCTCCCAGTCCCCGCAGCCGGTCGCCAAGACCGTGAAGGGCGGCGCCGATCTCGTCGTCGAGGCCGACGCGCGGGTGACGGTCGAGGATCAGCACGCGGAAGTCGCCGAGGCGCGCGTGGCGCGGCGGCGGCAGGTCGAGCCGGTAGCCGACCGCCTCCTCCGGCGCCGGGCCGGCGATAACGCCCAGCGCGAGCGCGAGGTCGGCGGTGGTCCGCGCCATCGGGCCGATCACGGCCAGGGGCGTGTCGACGCCTTCGATCCCCGGCGGCGTGTGCCCGCGCAGCGGGACGAGGCCGTAGCTCGGCTTGTGGCCGTAGACGCCGCAGAAGCTGGACGGAATCCGGATCGAGCCGCCGATGTCGGAGCCCAGCTCCAGCGGAACCATGCCCGAGGCCAGGGCCGCGGCGCTGCCGCCGGACGAGCCGCCGGGCGTGCGGTCGAGGGCCCAGGGATTGTTGGTGCGGCCATAGACCGGGTTGTCGCTCTGGAAATCACTGAGCATCGGCGGGACGTTGGTCTTGCCGAGGATCACCGCCCCCGCCGCCTTCAGTCGCGCCACACCGAGCCCGTCGGCCCGCATCACCGCATCCTTCCAGTGGTCCATGCCCCAGGTGGTCGGCGTGCCCTCGAGCCAGTTGGCTTCCTTGACCGTCATCGGCGCCCCGAGCAGCGGTCGCCGCTCGCCCCGGGCCAGCGCCGCATCGGCGGCCCGGGCGGTCTCCCGCGCGCGGTCGAAGTCGCGCACGACCACGGCGTTGATCGCGCCGTCGCGGGCCTCGATGCGGGCGATGGCGGCGTCGGCCAGCTCGAGCGCGCTGACGCGCCGGGCGGCCAGGGCCGAGACCAGGGCAGTGGCCGAGGCGTCGGCGAAGTCTTCGGTCAGTGCGTCTGACATGGCGTTTTTCTCCCTGACCTGATGCTCGCAAAGCGAGGCGGGGAGAGTCGAGTCGCTAGTCGCGACCGCTGTAGAGCGCCGCATGCTGTTCCCGCAGCAGCGCCTTCTGGACCTTGCCCATGGCATTGCGCGGCAGATCGTCGACGAACAGCACGCGCCTTGGCTGCTTGAACCGCGCCAGCCGGTCCTTCAGCGCGGCGATGACGGCCTCTTCGCTGAAGGCCCCCTTCCCGCCCGTGGCGACCACGGCGGTGACGCCCTCCCCGAGATCCGGGTGCGGCAGGCCGATCACGGCACTCTCGATCACGCCCGGCAGGGCGTCGAGCTCCTCCTCGACCTCCTTGGGATAGACGTTGAAGCCGCCGGAGATGATCAGGTCCTTGCCGCGTCCGACGATGTGGACGTAGCCGTGGTCGTCGATCTTCCCGAGGTCGCCGGTGATGAAGAAGCCGTCCGGGCGGAACTCGGCGGCGGTCTTTTCCGGCAGATTCCAGTAGCCGGCGAAGACGTTGGGCCCCTTCACCTCGATCATGCCGATCTCGTCCCGCGCCAGCGTGGCGCCCGTCTCGGGGTCGGCGATGCGCAGAGCCACATCGGGCAGCGGGAAGCCGACCGTGCCGGCGACGCGGTCGCCGTCGTAGGGGTTGGAGGTGTTCATCCCGGTCTCGGTCATGCCGTAGCGTTCGAGGATCGCCATACCGGTGCGCGCGCGCCACTGGTCGTGGACGTCGGCCAGCAGCGGCGCCGAGCCGGAGATGAACAGCCGCATGCCTGCCGCCGCTTCAGGCGTCAGGCCGGGCTGGGCCAGAAGCCGGGTGTAGAAGGTCGGCACGCCCATGAGGGCGGTGGCGCGCGGGAACAGGCCCAGCGCCTCGGCGGCGTCGAACCTGCTGCGGAAGATCATCGAGCCGCCGGCCATCAGCATCACGTTGGTGGCCACGAACAGCCCGTGCACATGGTAGATCGGCAGGGCGTGGATCAGCACGTCGTCGGCCGTGAACCGCCACAGATCGACCAGCGTCGCGGCGTTGCTGGCCAGGTTGCCGTGGGTCAGCATCGCCCCCTTCGACCGGCCCGTGGTCCCGGAGGTGTAGCAGATGGCGGCGAGGTCCCCGGGCTCGCGGGACACGGTGGCGAAGATCGTGGATCGCGTGGCGGCGATGTCCATCAACTCGCCCAGTCCGTTGGCGTCCAGCGTCACCACCCGGGCGTCGATCGGATCGACCAGACCCTCGACCTCCTCCAGCACCGCGGGATCGCAGACGATCAGCCTGGGGCCCGCGTCACCGATGAAATAGTCGAGCTCGCGGATCGTGTAGGCGGTGTTCAGCGGCAGGAAGACCGCGCCGGCCCGGATGGTCGCCAGATACAGGTAGAGGTTCTCGGGCGTCTTCTCGACCTGTACGGCCACACGGTCGCCGGGCCGGACGCCGAGCGCGACCAGGGTGTTGGCGAGACGCGCGGTGTGGGCCAGGAGATCGGCGTAGCTGTCGACCACGGCATCGACGATAGGACCCGGAACGACTTCCCAATCCCCGTC
>JAZJXN010000080.1:6543-13603 GCA_040390885.1 Pseudomonadota bacterium
GTTCGAGGAACGGCGCGGCGGGCTTTCCGTTCGCCACCAGGACATCAAAGAGATTCACCACAACGACTCCGCTCATCCCCGCGGCGCTGTTTTAGCGTCCGGCGCCGCGCTGTCAGGCCAAAAAGCCAGTTCCCCCGCGATCGTGGCGAGGGGCGGAAGCCCGGGTCAGCCCGGGACCATCCGCTCCAGCGCCGGGCGATCGCGTACGGTGATGCGGCCATAGCCGCGCCCGACCAACCCGCGCGCCTCGAGGTCGCAGAGCCAGCCGTTCACAGCCTTGCGGGTGACGCCGATCATCTCGGCCAGGGCCGACTGCGAGATCTGGACGCCGTCCTGTCCCACCGAAAGGTCGAGCAGCCGGGCGATCATGCGCTCGCGCGGCTTCAGGGTGACGGTTTCGGCCAGCAGCCTCAGCAGATTGCGCAGCTGGCCGACCAGGAGTGCGCCCAGCACCGGGCGCAGCTCCTCGTGGTCCGCTTCCACCGCGTGCAGCGCGCGGTCGGAGAGCACGAACAGGACCGAGTCAGACGAGGCGATCGCCGTCACCAGGCGTCCACCGCCGACGACCATCGCGCTGCGGCCGAACACCCCGCCGGGGCGCACCATGCCGATGAGCACGTCGCGACCGCCGGGGGCCTCGGTGTAGATGTGAAGGCCGCCCTCCAGAACCACGACCAGGCCGGTGTCCGCGTCGCCCTCGCCGTAGAGCCACTCCCCCGCCGCGCGTCGCGAGATCCGCCCCCGGGCAAGCAGATCCGCCCTGAGGCCGGGGGACAGGCGGGCCAGCCAGCGGATCGAGGCGATCCTCTCGTCCTGTGACGACGCATGCTCCATCCCCATCACTGTAACCGAAGTGACTATTTAGAGGAATGACCTGTGCTGGAGTGGGGTCGAGGGACCTACGAGACAGGCTTGAGTAGCATGCGTATCGAACCGCTCAGTGGCTGCGGAGCCATGGTGCATGGCGTGGAGCTGGCGGGGGCCGGCGCCGCCGAAATCCGGAAACTTCGAACCGCCCTCTTTGACTACGGCGCGCTCTACGTCCGACGCCAGACGCTGACGCCGGAGGAGCATATCGCCTTCGCCGAGAAGCTCGCGCCCATCGACGTCAATCGCTTCTTCCCCGCGGATCCGAACTATCCGGTGATCGCCAAGGTCGAGAAGACCGCCGCCCAGACCACCAACATCGGCGGGGGCTGGCACACCGATCACAGCTACGACCAGGAGCCGGCGATGGGGTCGGTGTTGGTGGCCCGGGACCTGCCGCCGCGCGGCGGCGATACCCTGTTCGCGGACATGTACGCCGCCTACGAGAGCCTCGAGCCCGCACTCAAGGCCCGGCTTGCCGGCATGCGCGCCATCCACGCGTCGGACCATGTCTTCGGCGAGGGCGGCGTCTACGCCGGCAGCGACCGTCAGGAACTGGCGCGGGGCGGCGTGCCGACGCCCGAGACCATACACCCGGTGGTGATCCGCCATCCGGGCAGCGGCAAGCCGGCCCTCTACGTCAACCCGGGCTTCACCCTGCGGTTCGAGGGCATGACCCGCGAGGACAGCCTGCCGCTGCTGAAGGCGCTGTTCGCGCATGCCCTCAAGGACGACCATATCCAGCGCTTCAGCTGGGAGCCGGGATCGGTGGCGATCTGGGACAACCGCGCCACCTGGCATTTCGCCAAGAATGACTACCACGGCCACTATCGGCTGATGCACCGGATCACACTGGCCGGTGAAGCGCTCGAGGCGGCCTAGGCGCCGGGCGGGACCTCAAGCCGGATGACGCGCCGCCTGCGCCGTCATAGGCTGCCGTCGTTCAGCTGGGGTCCGTCATGAAAGCACTCTTCGCCGCCGCCTGTCTGGTCCTCGCCGCGGCGCCGGCCGCGCAAGCCGCGCCGCCCGATGCGGCGACCCTGGCCGAGGTCGACAAGGTCTTCGCGGACTGGGGCCTGTCGGCGCACGCGCCCGGCCTCGTCTACGGCCTGGTGGTCGACGGCGAGCTTGTCCGCGTCAAGGGCTTCGGGACACAGGACCAGACCTCGAAGGCGCCCGTCGACGAGAACAGCCTGTTCCGCATCGCCTCGATGTCCAAGGCCTTCACCGCCCTGGCCATCCTCAAGCTGCGTGACGATGGCCGGCTCTCGCTCGACGCGACGGCCGAGACCTATGTCCCGGAGATGAAGGGCTGGCGCTATCCGACGTCGGACAGCCGCCGGATCACCGTGCGCGACCTGCTCACCCACACCGCCGGCTTCGTCGAGGACAACCCCTGGGGCGACCGCCAGCAGGTGCTGACCGAGCCCGAATTCACCGCCCTGCTCGCGGCCGGGGTCCCGTTCGCGCAAGCCCCCGGCGGGCGGATGGAGTACTCCAACCTCGGCTACGCCATCCTCGGGCGGATCATCGGCAATGTCTCGGGCATGCCGTACCAGGATTACGTCCGGCGCGTACTGATGGTCCCGCTCGGCATGACCTCGACCACCTTCGACGTCTTCGCCTCACCGAAGCAGCGGCGCGCGATCGGCTATCGCTGGCAGGACAACGGCTGGGTGCGCGAGCCGGACATGAAGGACGGCGCCTTCGGGGCCATGGGCGGGGTCGAGACGACCGCCGAGGACTATGCCAAATGGGTCGCCTTCCTGCTGTCGGGCTGGCCGGCGCGGGACGGGGCCGACAGCGGGCCGGTGCGCCGCGCGACCGTGCGCGAGATCGTCACCGGGGCCAACTTCCCGTCCGGGAGCCAGCGCAACGCGGCGCTCGGCGGCGCGCCCTGTCGCCAGGCGTCGGCCTACGGCATGGGCTGGCGGGTGATCGACGACTGCGACCTCGGCCAGGTCCTGACCCACACCGGCGGCTATCCGGGCTACGGCTCGGTGGTGGTGCTGCTGCCGGAGAAGGGCGTCGGCCTGTTCGCCTTCTCGAGCCGCACCTACGGCGCCCCCTCCATCCCCGCGTTCCGCGCCGCCCTGGCGCTGCAGAAGGCCGGGGCGCTGAAGAGCCCCGCCCTGCCCGTCTCGGCCAGCCTGGCGACCGCCTACGACGCGGCGCGGGCAGTCTGGAGGGCCGGCGACATCAAGGCCGCGCCCCTGGCTAACAATATGCTGCTCGATCGCGACGCGGCCGCCTGGAAGGCGCTGCTGGCGGATGTGAAGGCCGAGGTCGGCGCCTGCGCCGCGACCGAGGCGATCACCCCGATCTCGGCGATGGAGGGCCGCTTCACCTGGACCTGCGAGCGGGGCCGGGTCAGCGGCCGGGTGCAGCAGGCGCCGACGCCGGCGGTGACGATCCAGGCCCTGGAGTTCGCGCCGGCGACACCCTGACCCCGGGCGACGGTTTAGCCTTCGGCGTCCATCACGTGTGGGAAGTATTCCCTGTCCCAGTCGTCCAGCCGCAGCATGATCTTCGCCGTGTCGACGATCTTGTCGGTCGACCGGTAGAGGCGGTCCGACAGCGGCAGATCGCCCTCGCCCCAAGTCCACAGATGCAGGTGATCGCTGCGCGCGCTGAGGCCTTTGAGCTGCTCGACGAGCAGGTCGCGGCCCGCTTCGTTGAGCCAAAGCTCCAGCTCGCCGTCGGCCATGTTGATCGTGATGCGAGGCTTCATGATGTTCCTCCGTAAATCCGCATCGCGGCGCCGCGCCCAAGGAAAAAGGGCGCGGTCTGCACCGCGCCCTTTCCTGTCTCAGGCGGTGAGAGCGAGGCTTACGCGGTCGCGCCGCCGGCCTTCTTCTCGGCGTAGATGACCAGGGGCTGGGCCCGGCCTTCGACCACCTCGGCGTTGACGACCACTTCCTCGACACCCTCGTAGGAGGGCAGTTCGAACATGGTCTCGAGCAGGATACCTTCCATGATCGAGCGCAGGCCACGGGCCCCGGTCTTGCGGGTGATGGCCTTGCGGGCCACCGCGGCGAGCGCGTCGTCGGTGAACTTGAGGCCGACGTTCTCCATCTCGAAGAGACGGGCGTACTGCTTGATCAGCGCGTTCTTGGGCTCGGTCAGGATGGTCATCAGCGCCGTCTCGTCGAGATCCTCGAGCGTGGCGATCACCGGCAGACGGCCGATGAACTCCGGGATCAGGCCGAAGCGCAGCATGTCTTCGGGCTCGACCCCGCGCAGGATCTCGCCGGTGCGGCGCTCGTCCGGATCCGACACCTTCGCGCCGAACCCGATCGAGGTGCCGGTGCCGCGCATGGAGATGATCTTCTCCAGCCCAGCGAAGGCGCCGCCGACGATGAACAGGATGTTGGTCGTGTCGACCTGCAGGAACTCCTGCTGGGGATGCTTGCGCCCGCCCTGCGGCGGCACGGAGGCGACGGTGCCTTCCATGATCTTCAGCAGCGCCTGCTGCACGCCCTCGCCCGAAACGTCGCGGGTGATCGAGGGGTTGTCCGACTTGCGGCTGATCTTGTCGATTTCGTCGATGTAGACGATGCCGCGCTGGGCCCGCTCGACGTTGTAGTCGGCAGCCTGCAGCAGCTTCAGCACGATATTCTCGACATCTTCACCCACATAACCGGCTTCGGTCAGGGTGGTGGCGTCGGCCATCGTGAACGGCACGTCGATGATTCGGGCGAGCGTCTGGGCCAGCAGCGTCTTGCCCGAGCCGGTCGGGCCGACGAGCATGATGTTGGATTTGGCCAGTTCGACGTCGTTGTTCTTGGTCGCGTGGTTCAGGCGCTTGTAGTGGTTGTGAACCGCGACCGAGAGCACTTTCTTGGCGTGGTCCTGCCCGATCACGTAATCGTCGAGCACTTCCCGGATTTCCTTGGGAGTCGGGACACCGTCCTTGGACTTCACGAAGGCGATCTTGTGCTCTTCACGGATGATATCCATGCAGAGCTCGACGCATTCATCGCAGATGAACACAGTCGGGCCGGCGATCAGCTTGCGCACCTCATGCTGGCTCTTTCCGCAGAAAGAACAATACAGAGTGCTCTTAGAGTCGCCGCTTGCGGCCTTGGTCATGTGTCTTCTCACGCTCTGGCGACGCGCCCGGGAGCCACGTCGCCCACCCCGTCGGCTTCACCTGCCATCCGGAACAGGCAGGATACTCGCCGGGGGTTTTCCAATCCTTGACAATCCCCGATCACAGGCGTCGGGACAAGGGGTCCAGTCACCTCAGGGATGCCGAAACCGACGCCGTCCGGTATTTCGGCGCGAGTTCGGCTTTCAGGCGTTGAGATGGGGATTGCGCCCTGCCTGGACAAGCGAACGGCCCCGGCTCGGGCGCGCAACGACGCCGCACCCCGGTCATACCGGTGTAACCTGTGTCGGAATCGTGATCGAAACGCCTCGCAAGAGGCTCAGGGCAAGAACGGGATATGGGGCGACGATCGTCACTGCTGGCGCGGGGCCTGACCATGGCGAGACCGCTCATGCCCGACCCCCTGTCGCCGCGCTCGGTGGTGGCGTTCGACTTCGACGGCACCCTGACGGTTCGCGACAGCTTCACCGCCTTTCTGAAGTGGCGCGCCGGACCCACCCGCTGGAATGCCGGCAGGCTCAAGCTGGCGCCCGACGCCATCGCCTACCTGGGCCACCGCAACCGCGGAAAGATCAAGGCCGCGGCCGTGCGCGAGTTCCTGGCCGGCGTGCCGCGGGAGCAGCTGGAGGCGGACGCCAAGACCTTCGCCAACTACGCGTCCGCCACCCTGTTCCGTCCCGACGCCCTGGCCACCTGGCGGCGCTGGCAGCAGCGCGGCGCGCTGATGGTCATCGTCACCGCCTCGCCTGACGTGATCGTCGCCCCGTTCGCGCGGGGCCTCGGCTGCGACCACCTGATCGGCAGCGAAATCGCCTACGACCACGACGACCGCGTCATCGGCGGCCTCGCCGGCCCCAACTGCCGCGGCCCGGAGAAGGTGCGCCGGCTGCGCGAGGCGTTCGGCGACGACATCCGCCTGACCGCCGCCTACGGCGACACCTCCGGCGACCGCGAGATGCTGCAGATCGCCGACGAGAAGGGCTACCGGGTGTTCAAGGGACGGCCCTAAACTCTAGATTGAGTTACCCGCGTTTGCGCGTTACCCTCCCTCCCTTCATGGGGAGGGACAGGCCGCGTCAGCGGCCAGGGTGGGGCACGGTGTCGACCGTACGCGCACGGGAAATGCGATCGGCCATGCCGCCGATGGAAGTGAAGCTCTGGAAGCGACTGCGCATGCTCCGCGCCGAAGGCTTCCACTTCCGCAGGCAGGCGCCGTTTCGAGGTTACTACCTCGACTTCGTCTGCTTCAGCCGCAGGCTGGTCGTCGAACTGGACGGTGGTCAGCACAGCGATAACGCTCAACTGGCCCACGACGCGGTTCGGGACGCGGTGATCCGTCGCGAGGGCTTCACCGTGCTGCGGTTCTGGAACGGGGCTGTGCGGGACAATATCGACGGGGTGATGCACAGCATACGGCTGGCGCTCGGGGCTGACGGCTTCGCCGTCTGTCCCTCCCCATAAAGGGGAGGGAGAAAGAAAAAGGGGCCCAGCGTTTCCGCTGACCCCCTGATCTGTCTGAAGTGGACGACGGCGCCCTTACGCCCCGGCTTCGGCGCTCTCGCGGGTCGCGTAGACGTGGTCGACGATGCCCCAGGCCTTGGCTTCTTCCGAGCTCATGAAGTGGTCGCGGTCGAGGGTCTGTTCGACTTCCTCGTAGGTGCGCCCGGTGTGCTTCACATAGATCTCGTTGAGGCGCTGCTTGGTCTTCAGGATGTCCTCGGCGTGGCGCATGATGTCGCTCGCCTGGCCGCGGAAACCACCGGAGGGCTGGTGGACCATGATGCGGGCGTTGGGCAGGGCGACGCGCTGGCCGGCGGCGCCGGCGCAGAGCAGCAGCGAGCCCATCGAGGCCGCCATGCCCATGCAGACCGTGGTCACCGGGCTCTTGATGTACTGCATGGTGTCGTAGATCGCGAGACCGCTGGTCACCACGCCGCCGGGCGAGTTGATGTACATGCTGATCTCTTTCTTGGGGTTCTCGGACTCCAGGAAGAGCAGCTGCGAGCAGATCAGGGCGGACATGCCGTCCTCGACCGGCCCGGTCAGGAAGATGATCCGCTCCTTGAGCAGGCGCGAGAAGAT
>JAZJXN010000081.1:0-11443 GCA_040390885.1 Pseudomonadota bacterium
GTCGCGACGCAATGTCCCGCGCCGGCACATCCATCGCCAGCGCCACCAGGCTGGTCACGAAGGCCACCGTCAACCGGTCGCGGCGGAAATCCCGGGGAGCTCCCCAAAGGTCATCGTCGGTCTGTACGCTCATCTCTTCCTCATCGGTCAGACGCCCGGCGCGAACGCCGTTTCGATCAGTCTGTGTCCGGATCCGGAAGTGAGGATAAAATTCCTATCGTGTGTCGCGCAATAGGAAAATTATCAGGACGCCTCAGAGGCTTGGCCTCGCGAGAGGAGGGTCAGTACGGCGGAGCGACTATGGGGAGGCGCGGCTCAGGCCGCGCGGATGCCGCTCGACTGGTCGCCCTGAACGCCGACGACGGCGTCGTAGCCGAGGATCATGTCGACGTTCCGGCCGTCGCTGGCCAAGGGCAGGCGCAGCCAGAGCAGCGACGCGTGGGAGGCGCCGCGCCAGGCGAGGCTGTGGCAGCCGACGCCGGGCCGGCGCTCCTCGACGACCTTGTCCAGCTCGGTGCGCCAGTAGTCGGCGACACGCTGACCGTAGACATCGCCCAGAGCGTGGCCGGTGATTTCGCGACCATAGACGCTGTACAGGCCGGTGCCGGCAAGGCGAAGGCGATAGTCGCGGCGCTCGCCGCCGAGCACATCGATCAGACTGACCGTCGGCAGCAGACGCTTGAAGGCGGCGGGGTGGATGTCGGATCGGCTGGGCAGGCGTCCGGACTGGCGCAGCGAGGCCCAGTAGGCGAACAGTTCCTCATGGGCGCGGGCGGCTGTCGCTGAGGCGCCCAGTTGCGCGGCCATCTACAGAGTCCTTAACAACCCATTGGAATCACCAACGATTCACTATCGCTTAACCCGCGAATCGGGGGAAGCGAAAATCGCGTGGCGCGACAAACTTTCACGCCCGGAGTCAAGCAGCGCGCGAGTAACGCCGCGGTTCCGCAAAGCGGCGGGCATGAAAAAGGCGGCAGCCGAAGCTGCCGCCATTTCCGAACTGGAGCGTCGAAGGCGCTAGCGCGTCTTCTTCTTGGCCGCCTGACGGCCGCCCTGGCCCAGGCCCATCTGCTTGGCCAGATCCGACCGCGCCTTGGCGTAGTTCGGGGCGACCATCGGGTAGTCCTTCGGAAGCGCCCACTTGGCGCGGTATTCCTCGGGGCTCATGTTGTATTTGGTGCGCAGGTGACGCTTCAGCGACTTGAACTTGCGGCCATCTTCCAGACAGATCAGGAAGTCGGGCGTGATCGAACGGCGCACCGGAACCGCGGGTTCCTTGGGCGTGGCCTCGACCGTGACAGCACCGGTGGCGACTTCAGTCAGCGCCTTGTGCACGTTCTGGATCAGACTCGGAATATCATTGGCCGCCACTGTGTTGTTGCCAACGTAGGCGGACACGATGTCCGTCGTCATTTCGATGATCGCCGATTTGTCTTCCATCTGGCCTTGTTCCACCGCTGGAATGATTGGGGCAACTGGAATCGGTCCCGAGCGATTTCAGTTTCGGCGTGCATATATCGATGCAAACCGACGCACAAGCATTGAGATGCTTCAACCCTGACACACAACAGCAGAATACTCTAACTGATGCAGTCCAGTGCTCAGTGGAGGCAATCCGCTCCACTCGCGAAATTCTGGTAGAGCGCAGAAGTTATCGACGCCCGAAGTCGCCGCCGAGCGCCAGCATCGCCGCTCGCTGCGGCTGCGAGAACTCATCGATGGCCTCTTCGTCGCCCGCGCGGATCACCTTGATGAGCGCCGGGGTCAGGGCCGACGACAGCGACCAGTTCCAGTAGCGCAGGACCGTCTGGGCCCGATCAACCGCGATGGTGTCGAACAGGGTCAGGACCCGCTCCAGTCCGGGCACGATGTTGCCGGCCGCGTCGGTCTCCGGCCGCCGCAGCCCGCGCCACAGGGATCGCACGGCGCCCCGGGGCAGGCCGGTGGCCTTGCAGAGGATGGCCAGCGGCTCGCCGCCGTCGTCGGTAAAGATCTTGGCCCCGGTCATCGGCTTGACGCCGGAAAGGTAGGCGATCTCCTCGGCCACCTCCCGGGTCAGGCTTTCCGCGGCGACCTCGACAGCCTCATCGAGACTCTCGAACGGGCTGCGCTCGAGCGCGGCGCGGTTGCGCTGCCGGCGCTCGATGAACTGCAGGGCCTTGCGGGTCAGCGGATCCTGCCAGTTCTCCTCGGCAGCCATCCCGAACACATCGCTGACCGCATCCTGGAGGACTTCGCGCGACACGGCGAAACGCTGCAGGATCGTTCGACGGCAGTCGGCGTCGGCCCACCAGAACATCACATAGGCGTGGCTCGGCCTCAGCTCCGAGCGTCGCAGCAGCAGTGGCACGAGCTTGGGATTGTCGCGGGTCGCGGCGACAACGTCCTCCACGGCGGTATGGCTGAACCTGGCGAGGTCGTTGCGCAGCAGGCATTCGATGATCGCCGGCTCGGAAAAGGAGATCAGCGCATCGACGACCAGCTCGTGCAGGCCTCGCCGGGCGGCGATCAGCCGTCGGTGCTCGTGGGTGGCGGATCGGGCGCAGTCGATCAGATCTGCATCGGCGAGCCCGCTGCTGTTCTCGATCAGCGACCGGGCCACGCTCAATTCGTCGCGAAGCAGGAGTCGCGCCAGACCGGTGGGGATCTCGGAGACGTTGGCCACGCGACGCGCGATCTTGGCCCGCTCCTCGACAGCCGATTCGCGCAGGAGCTCGATCAGCAGATCGGCGGTCATCGCCCGCTCGAAGGCGTTGACCCGGCTGCCCGGCAGACAGACGACGTCGGCAAGCCGCTTGAGCAGGTTGGCGCGGGATCGGGACGGCGCCAGCGCAACCGGCTCCAGGCCCGGCGCCAGGACGTCGGGATCATCGAAGACGGGCTTTGGCGCGAGTTCGCTCATCTGGCGGCGATCAGACAGGGAAACGGAGGCGGCGCGAAGGCGACGCTGACCCGCGATCAAAGCAGAGGCACGTTAACCGGTTGTGACCGCGAGGCGGGTTGGTTTACCCCGCGGTCACGCAACCGGCCCGCCGTGTCAGGCGAAGGCGCCCATGGGACGCTTGGCCTTCGGGGCGTCGGCGCGGACCTTCGCCCGCTCCGTGAAGTAGCTGGCCACCGCGATCGCCGCGATGGCGACCGCCAGCAGGAACATGGCGCCCTTGTCTGTCGGCAGGTTCATGGCCGCGATCGCGGCCGCGTCCTTGCCTTCAGCCAGAGCCGCCGACAGCTGCTGCAGACGGGGCACCTGCACGCCCAGCCAGGGCGACAGGTGGAAGCCGATCGCACCCAGCGCCACCAGCAGACCTAGCTGGGCGCCCCGCATGCGGGTGACCGGCCAGAGCACCAGCCCCACGGCGATCAGCTCCAGCACGCCGGTGGCGTAGCGCAGCCCAGGCTCGAAAAAGCCCAGGCCGGACCGCGCCTCGATCAGGCCGAAGACGGGATTGGGATCAAGGCCGACGAACTTCTGCAGGGCGGTCGCGAACAGCAGCGCCGCCAGCATCAGACCGAAGGTCCAACTCAGTACTCGCTCCATCATGACGAATCCTCCACCGGGACTCTGACGGTCCCCGCGGAAGACAGGATGGCGCCGTTCGCCGACTTCGGCGATTCACGCTTTCGCGCGCACAGGATCGGGCGAAAGGCAGACGGGGCGAGTTCTCACCCGCCCCGACCGATTACTTGAACTCGCGCTTGTCCCAGTAGGGCCAGATGTCCGGCAGATCCGCCGAAACCTTGTCCGGGTAGGCCGGGGCGCGCTTCTCGAGGAAGGACATCACGCCCTCCTTCGCGTCGGCCTGAGCGCCGCGGGCCATGATCGCACGGCTGTCGGCCATGTGGGCGTCCATCGGATGCGGCGCGCCGGCGTTGCGGTACAGAAGCTGGCGGGTCAGGGCGACGGACACCGGCGAGGCGTTGTCGGCGATCTCGCGGGCCAGGGCGTAGGCGGCCGGCAGCAGATCTTCCGGCGCGTGCAGCGAGCGGACGAGGCGACCGTCGAGGGCTTCCTGGGCCGGGAACACGCGGCCGGTGTAGCACCACTCCAACGCCTGCTGCAGGCCGACGAGGCGCGACAGGAACCAGGACGAGGCGGCTTCCGGGGTGATGCCGCGGCGGGCGAACACGAAGCCGAACTTGGCTTCTGTCGAGGCCAGACGGATGTCCATGGCCAGCTGCATGGTGATGCCGATGCCGACGGCCGCGCCGTTGACGGCGGCGATCACGGGCTTGAGGCTTTCGTAGATGCGCAAGGTCAGCAGGCCGCCGCCATCGCGATACACGCCGTTGACCTTGTTGGCGTCGCGCGGATCGCTTTCCTGCTTGGCGTAGTCGAAGGTCTTGGCGCCGCCGCCGAGGTCGGCCCCGGCGCAGAAGGCGCGCCCGGCGCCGGTCACCACGACCACCTTGACGTCGTCATTGGCGTCGGTGTGGTCGAACGCCTGGATCATCTCCGACATCATCTGGCCGGTGAAGGCGTTCATGCGGTCGGGACGGTTCAGCGTGATCGTCGCGATCCCGTCCTTCACGTCCAGGATGATGGTCTCGAAGGTGGGGGCGGTCATTGTGGCGCTTCCTCGGCGATTGGATAAAACGATCGTATGAAGACGGGCGAACGCCGGGGAAGGCAACCCCTCCCCAGGCGTTCGTTGTCAGGCCGCCTTGCGGCCGGGCGTGAAGCTGACGTCCAGCTTGCGGATCGCATGCACGAAGTTGTTGGGCGCGATGTCGATGCCGCCGGTCCAGCGCATGTCGGGGAAGCGGGCCAGGATCTGGCGATAGGCTTCCTCGAGCTGGATCTGCGCCACTCGCTTGCCGATGCAGGTATGGGGGCCATAGCCGAAGGCGATGTGCTTGTCGGCGTTGGGCCGGGTGACATCCAGCCGATCCGGTTCAGAGAACACGGCCTCGTCACGGTTGGCGGCGCCGTACCACATGACCACCTTCTCGCCTTCGGCGATCGTCTGGCCGTTGATCTCGGCGTCGCGGGTGGCGGTGCGGCGCATGTAGATCACTGGACTGACCATGCGGATGAACTCGTTCACGGCCCCGGGCAGGAGGCCCGGGTCGGCGACCAGCTTGGCGCGCTCGGCCGGGAACTCGGTCAGCAGCTTCATCGAGCCGGAGAGCGTGTTTCGGGTGGTGTCGTTGCCCGCGAAGACGATCAGCAGCCAGGAGCCGTCGAGGTACTCGTCGCTCAGCAGGCCGCCGTCGACCTGGGCCCGGGCGATGGCGCTGAGCAGGTCCTCCTTGGGATCTTCCCGGCGCTTGTGCAGCATGTAGCGACCGTACTCGAACATCTCTTCGACGTTGTTGTTGAAGTCGGCGATGAACTGCATCAGCTCCAGCGTCGGCGTGATCCCGGCGGTGGCCTGCTCGGCGGCCATGTTCTGCGCGCTCTCAAGATAGTGCATCCATTTGAGGAACTTGGGCCGGTCCTCCGGCGGCACGCCGAGGATCTCGCACAGGGTGAACAGCGGCAGCACGGCCGAGAAGTTCTCGACCAGGTCGCACTCGCCCTTGTCGGCCATATCGTCGAGCAGGCGCGTGACCTCGCCCTTCACCCGCTCGGTCAGGCCGCGCAGGTAGCTGGGCGTGAAGTAGGGCATGTGCTCGCGACGCAGCTGAAGATGGTTGGCGCCGTCGAGGTTGATCATCGCATCCATCGAGGCGCGATAGAGCAGGGCGTGGCGCGCTTCGGGCTTGCCGGCCGCCATCAGGATGCCGCCGCGCTGCGAGGAGAAGGTCGCCGGATCGCCGTTGACCGCCATGACATCGGCGTGGCGCGTGACCGCCCAGAAGCCCGGACCGTCGTGGCGAGTCTCGGGGTGCCACATCACCGGCGCCTCGGCCCTCATGCGCGCAAAGCTCGCGTAGGGCTGGCCGTGCGCGAAGTTGCCGACGTCAGTCAGGTCAACGCCCGCGAGGGTCGGATAGGTCGTGCCGAAAGTCGGGCCCGCGCGGCCCTCGACCGCAGTCTGGCTAATGAGGTCCAAGGCCCTCTCCTCCCATTTATTATCGTTGTTAAGCTGACCATACGCCGCTCACCGAAACCGACAATCATGACGTTGCGTCAGCTTCCCCGACGTCGCCCTTCCCCTCACCCCTCCCGCGCCCTTAAGGTAATCGCCGATCAGGCGCGCGGAAGACGCTGCCGGTCCATCGGGAAGGCAGGAAGCGGCGCCATGAGCGAACCCATCGAAGCGGACTACATCATCGTCGGCGCCGGCAGCGCCGGTTGCGTCCTCGCCAATCGGCTCAGCGCCGACGGCAGGACGAAGGTCCTGCTGCTTGAGGCGGGCGGCGATGACCGGCCGACGCGGAACCCGTCGCAGTTCCTGTCCAACATGATGATCCACATCCCGGTCGGCTATTCGCAGACCCTGAAGGATCCGAAGGTCAACTGGCTGTATGAAACCGAGCCTGACCCCGGCACCGGCGGCCGCACCCATGTCTGGCCGCGCGGCAAGGTTCTGGGGGGCAGCTCCTCGATCAACGGCCTGCTCTACATCCGCGGCCAGCACGCCGACTACGATGGTTGGCGCCAGCTCGGCTGCGAAGGCTGGAGCTGGGACGACGTCCTGCCCTACTTCCGCCGCTCGCAGAACCAGGAGCGCGGCGACTGCGACTTCCACTCGGCCGGGGGGCCGCTGAACGTCTCCGACGTGACCACCACCCACCCGGTGTCGGATGCGGTGATGGACGCCTGTGAACAGGCCGGAATCCCGAAGGTCGCCGACGTCAACGCCGCCGACCAGGAAGGCGCCACCTACTACCAGCTGACGGTGAAGAACGGGCAGCGCTGCTCTGCCGCCGTCGCCTATCTGCACCCGGCCATGAGCCGCCCGAACCTGCGCGTCGAGACCAACGCCCTCGCCTCCCGCGTTCTCTTCGAAGGCAAGCGCGCGGTCGGCGTCGAGTTCACCCAGAACGGCGTCAAACGCACCGCGAAGGCGAAAGCCGAGGTCATCCTGTCGGGCGGGGCGGTGAACTCACCGCAGCTGCTGCAGCTGTCGGGCGTCGGCCCCGGCGATCTGCTGCGCGAACACGGCGTGCCGGTGGTTCACGACCTGCCCGGCGTCGGCGAGAACCTACAGGACCACTACGTGATGGGCGTGCGCTACCGGCTGAAGCCGGGCGTGATCTCGGTCAACGAGCTGACCCGCGGTCCGCGCTTCATCGGCGAGGCGATGAAGTTCCTGTTCCAGCGCAAGGGCCTGCTGACCCTGTCGGCGGCGCACATCGCGGTGTTCTGCAAGTCGCGCCCCGACCTCGCCCACCCGGACATCCAGTACCATATCCTGCCGGCGACGATGGATGCCGAGAAGGCCGCCGTTCAGAAGATGGAGCTTGAGGGCCAGCCTGGCCTGACCATCGGCCCGTGCCAGCTTCGCCCTGAAAGCCGTGGCCACATCCGCATCAAGTCGGCCGATCCGGCCGTCTACCCGACCATCTTCGCCAACTACCTGTCCGATCCGCTCGACCAGGAAGTGGCCGTCGCCAGCCTCAAGATCGGCCGCACCATCGCCGAGCAGCCGGCGCTGGTGCCCTTCATCGACCACGAGATGAACCCGGGGCCAGAGTTCCAGAGCGACGAAATGCTGCTGGAGTACGCCCGCGCCAGCGGCAGCACGATCTATCACCCGGTCGGCACCTGCCAGATGGGCCACGGTCCGATGGCGGTGGTCGATCCGCAGCTGCGCGTGCATGGCCTGGAGGGCCTGCGCGTGGTCGACGCCTCGGTGATGCCGCGGCTCGTCAGCGGCAACACCAACGCCCCTACCATCATGATCGCCGAAAAGGCCTCGGACATGATCCTCGGCAAGGTCGCGCCCGCGTCCCTCGCCGCCTGATGTCCGCCCGTTTTACCTCCAGCCGAGCAGCCTGAACCGCCATGCATCCATACCTGCACGCCCAGACCAATCCCGACCGCGCCGCCTACATCATGGCCGGCAGCGGCGAGACGGTAACCTACAAGCAGCTCGACGAGCGCTCCAACCAGGGCGCGCAGCTGTTCCGCTCGCTCGGCCTGAAGACCGGCGACGTCATCGCCATCTTCATGGACAACTCGCCCAGGTACTTCGAGATCGCCTGGGCCGCGCAGCGCGCCGGCCTCTACTACACCTGCATCTCGTCCAAGCTGACGGCGAGCGAGGTCGAGTACATCGTCCGCGACTGCGACGCGAAGGTGTTCATCACCTCGGCGACGGTCGGCTCGGTGGCCGACGACATGCCGGCGCTGATCAGCGACCTGAAGCTCTATATGGTCGGCGGCGCCAAGGTTCCCTACGAGAGTTTCGAGGCCGCGCGCGACCCGCAGCCGACGACGCCGATCGCCGATGAGACGGCCGGCTCCGACATGCTCTACTCGTCGGGCACGACCGGCCGTCCCAAGGGCGTGAAGCCGGCCCTTACCGGCCTGGCGATCGACGAGCCCAACGCCCTGCAGCAGATGACCCAGGCCCTGTTCGGCTTCTCGAACGACTGCGTCTACATCTCGCCGGCGCCGCTCTATCACGCTGCGCCGCTGCGCTGGTGCATGAGCGTCCACAAGCTGGGCGGCACCGTCATCGTGATGGAGAAGTTCGATCCCGAGGCGATGCTGGCCCTGATCGAGAAGTACAAGGTCGACGTCGGCCAGTTCGTCCCGACCCACTTCGTGCGGCTGCTGAAGCTGCCGCCGGAAGTGCGCGCCAAGTACGACGTCTCGTCGATCAAGTCGGCGGTCCACGCCGCCGCCCCCTGCCCCGTGCCGATCAAGGAACAGATGATCGCCTGGTGGGGTCCGGTGATCCACGAGTACTACGCCGGCACCGAAGGCAATGGCTTCTGCTACATCGGCTCGCAGGACTGGCTGACCCACAAGGGCTCGGTCGGCAAGGCGGTGATGGGCGAGCTGCGCATCTGCGACGAAGAGGGCAACGCCCTGCCGCCGCGCAGCGAGGGTCAGGTCTATTTCGAGAACGGCCCGCCGATCAACTACCACAACGACCCGGAGAAGACGGCCGAGAGCTACAACAAGCACGGCTGGACGAGCCTGGGCGACGTGGGCTGGATGGACGAGGAGGGCTTCCTCTACCTGACCGACCGCAAGAGCTTCATGATCATCTCGGGCGGGGTGAACATCTACCCGCAAGAGATCGAGAACCTGCTGGTCACCCACCCCAAGGTCGCCGACGTCGCCGTGATCGGAGCGCCGGACGAGGAGTTCGGCGAGAAGGTCGTGGCCGTGATCCAGCCGGCCGACTGGAACGCCGCCGGCGACGATCTTCGCGCCGAGCTGCTGGCCTACGCCAAGGCCAACCTCAGCCATGTGAAGGCGCCGCGCGTCCTGGACTTCATGCAGGAACTGCCGCGTCACCCGACGGGCAAGCTCTACAAGCGCCTGATCCGCGACAGCTACTGGGGCAAGAGCGACAGCAAGATCGTCTGATCCCTGACCACAAGTGAAAGCGTAGAGACATGACCAAGATCGTGCGGATCGGGGGAGCCGGCGGCTTCCTGGGCGACTCCTCTGTGGCCGCCCCGCAGCTGCTGCGCGGCGGCGACCTCGACTACATGATCCTCGACTACCTGGCCGAGGCGACGATGTCGTCGCTGGGCCAACTGCGCGCGGCGCGGCCCGACCAGGGCTACGCCCGCGACTTCACCGACTGGGTGTGGAAGGACAATCTCCACGAGCTCAAGGCCCAGGGCGTCAAGATCATCACCAACGCCGGTGGCCTCAATCCGCGCGCCTGTCGCGACCGGATGGAGGCGCTGGCCGCCAAGGCCGGGCTGTCGTTCAAGATCGCCATCGTCGAGGGCGACGACCTCGCCGGGCGTCTGGACGAGCTCAAGGGCCGCGGCCTGACCGAGATGTTCACCGGCGCCGCCTTCCCCGATCCCAAGGCCGTCTTCACCGCAAACGCCTATTTCGGCGCCGAGCCGATCGCAGCGGCGCTGGCCGCCGGGGCCGACATGGTCATCACCGGCCGCGTGGTCGACAGCGCCCTGGCGCTCGCACCGCTGATGCACGAGTTCGGCTGGACCGTGGACGACCACGACCTGCTCTCGGAGGGCTCGCTCGCCGGCCACGTCATCGAGTGCGGCGCCCAGGCGACCGGCGGCCTGTTCACCGACTGGGAAGACGTCCCTGACTGGGCGCACATCGGCTATCCAGTGATCGAGTGCCACGCCGACGGCAGCTTCGTCGTCACCAAGCCGGCCGGGACCGGCGGCCTCGTCTCGCCCGCCGCCGTCGCCGAGCAGATCCTCTACGAGGTCGGCGATCCGCAGGGGTACGCCCTGCCGGACGTGGTCTGCGACTTCACCGAGGTTGAGGTCGAGGCCGTCGGCGAGCACCGCGTGCGCGTCACCGGGGCCAAGGGCTATCCGCCCAGCGACCGCTACAAGGTCTGCGTGACCTTCGGCGACGGCTTCCGCTTCCTTGGCGCCAGCCCGGTCGTGGGCCGCGACGCCGCCGCAAAGGGCCAGCGCCAGTCTGAAGCGATGCTCGAGCGGCTCGGCGAGATGCTGCGCGACCGCAACCTGCCGCCGCTGCGCGACAGCCGCATCGAGATCCTCGGCGCCGAGGCCAGCTATGGCGCCAACGCGCGACCCGAAGCCCGCAATGTGCGCGAGGTCGTCTGCCGCATCGGCGCCGAGCACGAGGACGAGGACGCCCTCAAGCTGATGATGCGCGAGTTCGCCTCCCCGACCACCTCGATGAGCGTCGGCACCACCGGCTGGTTTGGCGGCGCCCCGACGATCAGCCCGGTGTCGCGGGTGTTTTCGATCCTGTTGCCTCGCCAGGAGGTCGCCGCGACGGTGTCGATCGGCGACCAGACCCTGACGGTGGTCCCCGCCTCGCCGGCCGAGCCCTTCGACGCCGCCAAGGTGGTGAAGCCCGTCGTCGCCGACACGGCGGACGAGGGCGGCGAGATGGTCTCCGTGCCGCTGATCGACGTCGCCTGGGCTCGCTCGGGCGACAAGGGCGACGCCTTCAACGTCGGCGTCATCGCGCGCCGGCCCGAGCTGCTGCCCTGGCTGCGCAAGGACCTGACCGAGGCGAAGGTGAAGGCCTGGTTCGCGCACGAGTTCGAGGGCGCCGCCGCTCCGAAGGTCGTCCGCTACGAGCTGCCGGGCATGGAGGCGCTGAACTTCCACTGCATCCAGGCGCTTGGCGGCGGCCAGTTCTCCAGCCTGCGGCTTGACCCGCTGGCCAAGGGCAAGGCGCAGCAGCTGCTCGACATCGAAGTCTCGGTTCCCAAGGCGCTGGTCGCCTGATCCCATCCTGAAGGAGCGACCATGTCCGACCTGGTCCTGCGCGAAGCCCGCGGTTCGGCCGTTCACCTTATCCTGAACCGGCCGGACAAGCTCAACTCGCTGAACGTGCCGGTGTTCGAGGCGCTCGACGCCCATGTCCGCGACCTCGAGAAGGATCGCGGCGGCGCGGCTGTCG
>JAZJXN010000082.1:0-12870 GCA_040390885.1 Pseudomonadota bacterium
CTGTCGTCGGGCGTGGCGATCAGCGGCAGGTTCAGCCGCACGGCGTAGCCCATGTGCCGCTCGTTCAGGTCCGGCCAGCGCTTCGCCAGAACCGCCCGCAACTCGGCGAAGGTCAGCGGCCCTCCCTTCAGCGCCGCCCTGGCCGCGGCGACCAGATCGGCGATGGCCACGACCTTGGCCATCTCCTTCATCTCCGGCAGCATCGCGCCCTCCAGCAGCGGCTGGTAGGTCGCGCGGAAGGCCAGGTAGTCGGCGGCGTCAACCAGATGCAGCGTGCCCCGCGCCAGCGTCGCCTTGACCAGCTTGCGGTCCGCGATCGCCTTGATCAGGTCCTCGCGCGCGAAGCCGTCCAGCCGCGACCACAGGCCGATGAACGGCGGCCGCGCCTCCTGCGCCTGGAGGCCATTGAGCCGCGCGACCGCCGCCGCCGGCGTGACCATGTCCCGCGTCAGCAGCATCTGGCGGGCCAGCAGGGCGCGGTTAAGCGTCCGATCGTCCAGGGTCTCGGGTTTGGATGTCATGGCGCGCAGGCTATAGCGGTGGGATCATGTCTTCAGTCGAAATCCTCTCCCAACACCAGATCTTCGGCGGCACGCTGCACTACTGCCGCCACCCCAGCGCCGCGACCGGCACGCCGATGCGATTTTCGCTGTTCCTGCCGGAAGGCGATGGTCCGTTCCCGATGCTGGTCTGGCTTTCGGGCCTGACCTGCACCGAGGACAACTTCACCACCAAGGCCGGGGCCTACGGCGCCGCCGCCGACCTCGGCATGGCCATCCTCGCACCCGACACCAGTCCGCGCGGGGAGGGCGTCGCCGACGACCCCGCCTACGACTTTGGCCAGGGCGCCGGCTTCTATGTCGACGCCACCGAGTCTCCGTGGTCGCAGCACTTCTGCATGGAGACCTACATCGTCCGCGACCTGCTCGAGACGGTCAGCGCGGCGTTCCCTGTGCACAGCGGCCGGCGCGGCATCAGCGGCCACTCGATGGGCGGCCACGGCGCCCTGACGCTGGCCCTGCGCCATCCCAACCTGTTCAAGACCGTCTCGGCCTTCGCGCCGATCAGCTCCCCGACCCGCTGCGCCTGGGGCCAGAAGGCGTTCGCCGGCTATCTCGGCGCCGATGAGCGCAAATGGCGCGAGCATGACGCCTCGCTGCTGATCGAGGCCGGCGTCGCGCGCGGCAAGTTCGACGACATCCTGATCGAACAGGGCCTCGCCGACAATTTCCTGGCCGACCAGCTCAAGCCCGAACTGCTCGAAGCCGCCGCCGCCAAGGTCGGCCAGAAGCTGACCGTCCGCCGCCAGCCCGGCTACGACCACAGCTACTTCTTCATCTCGACCTTCATCGCCGACCATCTGGCCTGGCACGCGGCCAAGCTGCGGCGCTAGATCCCGGGCACCGTCACGCCCCACTTGTTCGGGCTACCCACGCGCGGTGAGGCGGCCTAACGAGCTCAGGCATTCCTGACGTCGTCATCCTCACCCTTGTGGCCAGGCCCCGTCTGGCCAACGCGGGTGCGGAGCAAGACCGCGTCCCACCGTGAAGATGAACGAGGGGGCCTGGGCCAAAGACCCCGCATGACGCTGCTGAGTGCGCTTCGCCTCGCATGCGGACGAGTCGGGACAGGCGACTTGGCCCAGGGGCCGGACCCCCCGTTTCGGGGCATGGGGCTTGCCGCCTCAGGGCGCATCACCTGCGCGCCGCCGGGACAACTGACACCGGGGCGGCTGACCTTGGAGGGGCCTGATCCATGCGTGGTTTCCATATCGCCGGCCTGGCCGCCGTCGCCCTTGTCTTCGCCGCGAGCGCCGCCTCGGCGGCCAGCCCCGAGAAGGAAGCCGCCGGCTGGGCCAAGTGGGTGGACTTCAACCAGGGCATCCTCGACGCCAACGACCAGCAGTCGCTCGCGCCCCTGAACCAGGCCTGCAAGGGCGTGACCGGGATGATGGTCGCGCAGGGCTTCCAGTTTCCGTACTGGGCCCAGCAGTCGATGATGCTTTGCCAGGGCGTCGGCGATGTCGCGAAGGGCAACCGCAAGGCCGCCTGCAAGACCCTCAAGGCGGTGTCGAAGGAACTGGCCAAGGCCAAGCCGGTGGAGATCGAACCTCGGGCGGAGCCGATCGCGCGCCAGCTGAAAGAGATCGCCGACGGGGCGCTCAGCGTGAACCGTTGCTGAGGCGGAAGGTCGGGGCTCAAAAGTTGACTCCCAGGCCCCCCTCCATCATAAGCGCGCCTTCCAACGCCGCCGGGACACCGGTCGGCGCCGGAAAACATGACGGGTGATGTGACGCCGCCGTTGAGATCGCGCCTCCACAGGGGAGGGGCCGGCCCGCATCGAATGAAGAGTGACACATGTCCAAGCGCCACAGCGCCAAGTACAAGATCGACCGCCGTATGGGCGAAAACATCTGGGGCCGTCCGAAGTCCCCGGTGAACTCGCGGTCCTACGGTCCCGGCCAGCACGGCCAGCGTCGCAAGCAAAAGATCTCCGACTTCGGCCTCCAGCTCCGCGCCAAGCAGAAGCTGAAGGGCTACTACGGCAATCTGACTGAAAAGCAGTTCGCCCGTACCTACACCGAAGCCGCCCGCCGCAAGGGCAACACCGCCGAGAACCTCATCGGCCTGCTCGAGTCGCGTCTGGATGCGGTGGTCTACCGCTCCAAGTTCGTCCCGACCCCGTTCGCCGCCCGTCAGCTGGTCAACCACGGCCACGTGCTGGTCAACGGCAAGCGCGTCAACATCGCCTCCTACCGCGTGAAGGCCGGCGACGTCGTCAGCATCCGTGAGAAGTCGCGCAACATGGCCCTGGTCATCGAAGCGCTGAGCTCCAACGAGCGCGACACGCCCGAGTACATCACCATGGACGGCCGTCACTTCTCGGCCACCTACGTCCGGGTGCCGGAACTGTCGGAAGTGCCGTACCCGGTGAAGATGGAACCGAACCTCGTGGTCGAATTCTACGCGTCGTAAGACGCCGACCACCTGATCGACAAGCGAAGGGCCCGGAGAGCGATCTCCGGGCCCTTTTGCATGGCTGGACAGGAGGCGCAGCCGCGGCTCTGTTTGGCGGATGAATCGTCGCCATCTGCTGATCCTGGGGATGCTGCTGCTGAGCGGTTGCGCCGCGCCCATCGTCTATGCGTCGCCAGACGCCGGAATGGTCGAGCTCGAGCCGCTCCTTGGGGCCAGAGTGGACGCGGACGCGCTCACCATTCGCGTCGCCTCCAGCGGCTGCACGACCAAGGACGGTTTCGCCTTCTTCGTCGAGCGCAGGTATCGCCGCGTCGCGGTGGCCTTCGGCCGCAAGCGGCTGGATGTGTGCAGGGCGGCGCCGACGGCGATCGACCTGACCTGGAGCTTCGCGGAACTGGGCCTGCCCAAGGGAGCGGTGGTGACGGTGGTCAATCCGCTGGCCGCGAAGCCCTAGGTGAACATCGTCTCCATCCACTCGGGCACCCGGGCGGGACGTTTTGTCGCCGCGTCAACCAGCACCCATTCGGAATGGGTCTGGGCGCACATCTCGCCGTCAGGGCCGTCGATGCGAACGTAGCGGTCGAATCGCGGACCGCGGCGCTGTCCGACCCAGGTGCGGCCGGTCGCGGTTTCGCCGGGCATCAGCGGGCGGCGGTAGTCGATCTCGTGGCGCAGCACGACCCAGGCCCATTTCGCCTGCTCCTCGGCCGGCGCGCGGCTCTCCCAGTGGGCGATGGCGATGTCCTGCACCCAGCCGAGATAGACCACGTTGTTCACATGGCCGTTGGCGTCGATATCGCTGTCGAGGGGCGTGAAGCCGAGACTGAAGACCTGGCGGTCGGAAGGCGGGTCGAGCGGTTTGCTCACGTCTCAAGGACGCCCTGTTCCTCCAGGAGCGTCTTGAGTTCACCGGCCTGGAACATCTCGCGGATGATGTCGCAGCCGCCGATGAACTCGCCCTTCACGTACAGCTGGGGAATCGTCGGCCAGTCGCTGTAGGCCTTGATGCCGTCGCGCAGGACGTCGCTCTGCAGTACGTCCACGCCAACGAAGTCGACGCCGAGATGGTCGAGGATCTGGACGACCTGGGCCGAGAAGCCGCAACGCGGCTGCTCTGGCTCGCCCTTCATGAACAGGATGACCGGATTGGTCGCCACGGTGTTGGCGATCCAGTCATGGGCGGGGTTGGCGGTATTGGCGACGGAAGCGTCGGTCACGGCGGGAGCCTTTGGGCTGAAAAACAGGTCTATCAGCTAGGCACGAGGCCGGTCCGGGTCAAGCGCCCGCGACCGAGAACCGCGCCATCTCGATCTGCGCCGCCACGCCGGCGGGCAGGTCCTTTTCCGTGACTTCAGCCAGTCGACGCAGGCGTTCGCCGCCATCGACCTCGAACTGGACGGTGGTCACCGCCGGTTCGGTCAGCACATAGGCGAGGCAGATTTCCTCGGCCGTCCAGCCCGGGGTGGTCTCCAGGAACCCATAACCGCCGGCGCCGGCGAGCGGATGGGCCCGGTCCCGAAACAGCGGCTTCTTGGGCGCGCTGCGCCCCTTCATCTCTTCAGGCCAGATGCTGTGGGCGACCACGGCCATGTCGCGCTCGGACGCCGCCTTCAGCCGGTTGCGGTCCTTCCAGCCCGAGATCGGACTGTAGGGCGTGGCGATCGACTCATAGGCGCCGCGCGCCATCAGGAGATCGGTCTCATCGCCGCCGGTCGCCAGGCCGTAGGCGCGAACCCGGCGGGTCTGGCGAAGGCTGTCGAGCGCCGGACAGGTCACTGGCGCGCCGTCGAAGGCGAGCAGGTCCAGGTATTCCAGGCCTGTCCGGGCCACGAAGGCCTCGACGGAACGGCCCGGGTCAGAAACGAAGTTCCTTGGCCGCCAGGTAATGAACAGCAGGTCGCGCTCGACCTCGCTGAAGGTCTCGGCGGCGCCTTCGATGACGGCGGGCGCCTCGCCGGCGATCTCGAACGCGTTGATGCCGCAGTCGAGCGCAAGGTCGACAAGGCCGCGCCATTCCCTGGCCGTCCGGCGCGTGTCCCCGTCGAGCAGCAGCGACACCGCTGACACGACCTGACCGGAGTTGCCGAAGGACCGATACCGCATGGACTATTCGGCCGGCGCGGCGGTTTCGAGGGCGAGGGCGTGCAGCGTTCCACCGAGCACATCAGCCAGCGCCTTGTTCACCAGCTGATGCTGGCGAACCCGGGGCAGGCCCTTGAAGGCGGCCGAGACGATGCGGGCCTTGTAGTGGTCGCCGTCACCAGCCAGGTCGGTAATCACGATCTCGCCGTCCGGGAAAGCGGCGCGAAGTCGACCTTCGAGATCGTCAGAGGACATAGGCACGGTGCTGGAGCTCCCGGGGACTGACGATCTCAATGCACTATAAAGTTTAACAGGGGCTGGATGCCCGAGCACGCGTTCTGCTGACCGTGATTATTTGATCTCCTCAGTCCTCGATCGCGGAGTAGATCAGGCTCTTGAGCTGGCCCCGGAAATCGAAAGTGGCCGAGGGCATCAGCTGGGTCATGAACACGACCGACAGCTCCTCCTTCGGATCGACCCAGAAGATCGTCGAGGCCGCGCCGCCCCAGTAGTAGTCGGCGCTGGAGAGCCCGCCAGTGGCGGTCTGATCGATGGTCATGGCGAAGCCGAGGCCAAAGCCGATGCCGGTGTTCGAGGTTTCCGAGAAGGTGCCGATCGCCATTTCGGTCAGGTCGACGCCGCCCTTGAGGTGGTTCTGCGTCATCAGGTCCAGCGTGCGCGGGCCGATGATGCGCTGGCCATCCAGCTCTCCGCCTCGGCGCAGCATCTCGGCGAAACGGACGTAGTCGGCCATCGTGCCGGCGAGGCCGCCGCCGCCCGACTCGAAGGTCGGCGCGCGCAGGTAGGGACTTTTGGCCGGGTCATCGACGAGCCGCAGGCTTTTGTCCGGCATGCGCGAATAGTTGGCCGCCAGCCTGTGGGCCTTGTCTGCGGGCACATGGAAGGCAGTGTCGACCATGCCCAGCGGCTTGAAGAGCGTTTGCTCGAGGTAGTCCCCGAGGGACTGACCGCTGATCCGCTCGACCAGGGCGCCGCAGACGTCGGTCGACAGGCTGTACATCCAGCGCTCGCCCGGCTGATACCGCAGCGGCACCTGGCCGAGCTTGGCCAGGAACTGGTCGGTGGTCTCGCCCTCGCCGCGGCGAACGCCGATGACGTCATAGGCCTTGTCGACCGGATGCTCGATCGGCAGGCCGGTCAGGGCGGCCAGCATCGAGCCGTAGGTGAGGCCGCCGGTGTGGCAAAGCACGTCCCGGAAGCTGACCGGGCGCCTCGGCGCCTCGGTGACCATCTCCGCGCCGTCACCCGAAACCCAGACCCGGTGCTGCTTCCACTCGGGGACAAAGCGGCTGACCGGATCGTCCAGCTGGAACAGGCCCTTCTCGAACAGGGTCATCAGGGCCACCGAGACGATCGGCTTGGTCATCGAATAGATGCGGACGATGGTGTCGTCGGCCCAGGGCGTGCCGCGCTCGCGGTCGCTGAGGCCGAAACTCCGGGCGTATTCGGTCTCGCCGCGACGGGTCACAGACACCTGACAGCCGACGACCTTGCCGGTCTGGATGTAGTTGCGCTCCAGGTGATCGGTGATCCGGTCCAGCCGATCGATGTTCAGGCCGGACCACTTCGACTGCGCGTCCATTGCTCGCTCCCGCTTTTTCTCGTTGCCGGCATGATGGCCGGGCAAGGCAGGGGAGGGGAAGTGGAAAAAGCGGTATGGCCGCGTTGATCAGCGCGGCGGGCCGGGGTTGGCGCGCCAGACCCGGCCGTCGGCCGCCGCGAGCTCCGTCGGGCCGCGCTCTGCGCCCGTGCGGATCAGGCGCTTGAGATCGGAGAAGACCTGGTTCGTGGCGCGTCTGGACCGGGTGTCGATACAGACCGTGCGTTCCCCCTCACGACCCCATCGCTCGACGCTCGTGTGTGCGACGAGACGCTTGTGGCGAACCGCATAGCGCTCGACCCGATCGAAGCTTTTCTGGTCGATACCCATGGCGTAGCTGCCGAAGCGAACGCTGACGTCGCAGTCGGAGGCCGCAGCCGTCTGGGCCGCGGCGGGAAGGGCGATGCCCAGGGCGAGTACGGTGGCGATCAGGACTTTCATGCCGCCACCCTGAGCGCCGCTGCCTGAACGGCGGATGACCGGCTTGCAGACGCGTTTGGGGCGAGGCACTGAATGGACAATCCCCGGGGGTCTTCGATGCGCCGCGCTGTTCTCGCCGTCCTGCTGTCCGCGCTGGCCGTCAGCGCCGCGGCCCAGACCAATCCCGGCTACAGGGCCGTCGACGACCTCCGCGTCCTCTCGGCCGACGACATGGAAGGGCGGCTCGTCGGGTCGCCGGGCGGGGCCAGGGCGCGCGCCTTCATCAGCACACGCTTCCGCGACATCGGGCTGACGACCGTCGAGCAGCCCTTCGACTTCAAGACCAAGGCGGGCGAGGCCCGCACGGGCGTCAACCTGATTGCCCGGATCGAAGGGACGCAGAAGCGCGGCAAGGCGATGGTCGTCACCGCCCACTACGATCACCTCGGCGTCCGCGATGGCGAGATCTACAACGGCGCCGACGACAACGCCTCCGGCGTCGCCGCCCTGCTGGCCGTGGCGGAGGCGTTCAAGGCCGAGCCGCCCAAGCACACGGTCTACATCGTCGCCCTGGATGGCGAGGAGGGCGGCATGCGCGGCGCCCGCGCCTTCGTCGAGGCGCCTCCGATCCCGTTGGCCGACATCGCCCTCAACGTGAACTTCGACATGCTGGCCAAGAACGCGCACGGCGTCCTCTACGCCGCTGGCGGGTCTAGGAGCCCGTGGGTCAAGGCGCGTCTGGAAGCCCTGGCTGCGACCGTGCCGGTGCGGCTGAAGCTTGGCCACGACACCGGCGCCGATGACGATCAGGACAACTGGACGTATCAGTCCGATCACGGCGCCTTCGCCAAGGCAGGCGTGCCGTGGGTCTACTTCGGGGTCGAGGACCATCCGGAGTACCACAAGCCGACGGACGACTTCGCCACCGTTCCGCAGGACTTCTTCCGCCGCGCCGTGGCGGCGGTGGTCGAATCCACACGGGTGTTCGACGATCAGCTCGCCGGCCTGCCGCCGCGCTAGGCCTAGTCGGCGGGCGGCGGCGCCTCGGCGGGCGCGGCGGTGGTCTGCGGCACATAGAGGTTGGTGATCATCTTCGCCGCGAACGAGCCGGCGCGGATGCGTGGGCCGTAGGCGCGGCAGGGGTCCTGCCCGGACTCGAACTTGCGTTTCGGCGGGGCGGGCGTCGCGGTCATCACCCGTGCGGCGTCGTCGGCGAACGGCTCCGCGAACTGATGGGCGTCGCCGGACTTGATCAGGGATGGGGCGTCGGTGCCGACCGCGTTGGCCTGGCGCGCCCACGCCACCGCGGCGACCTGCCGACCCGCGACCAGCATTTCCGACTCCACGCCGAGCGCGCCGAGCGTCCCCGGCGCCCGCAGGTCGAGCGGGCCGGGGATGAAGAACGCCGCCGCGGCCGACACCGCCGAGGCGGTCCGTCCCGTCGGGCGGAACCAGGTCACGGCCGATCGGACCTCTGCGTCTGCGTCGCCGCCCGGACCGGCGATGGCGAACCGCTCCGACAGCTCGAAACAGAGCTGGGCGTCGATCTCGCGCAGCAGCGTGCGCAGTTCCGCCGCCTCCAGCGCCTGGGTCTCGTCGGCCCCGTCGAGCATCCGGGTCGGCTGAATGCGCACGGTGTTGACCCCCTTGAGGGCTTCCGGGTCGGCCCACTCCCTCACGCTGGCGCGCAGACCGTCGCCTCGGCCGCCCAGCCGCTCGTAGCTGCTGAGATAGCCGGCGTCAGGCTTGGGCGCGGTGGCGCAGGCGCTGAGGGCCAGCAGCAGGAGGCTGCCCAGAACGGGGGAGACGGTACGCGGGACCATGACTTTTCCTCGACAGCTCGCTGTGACGGACTCTCAGCTACGGTCATGTACGGTGCAGGGATGCTGGACGGATAGGGCGAACCGCCACAAACACCAGAAACGACCCGGAGGCCGACGACATGCACACCCTGATCCCCATCGCCGAGCGTATCGCCGCTCGGCTGACCGAGCGCGGCGAAAGCGTCGCGGTGTCGGAATCGTCCTCGGGCGGTCTGGTCTCGGCGGCGCTGCTGGCGGTGCCCAAGGCGAGTGTCTGGTATCAGGGCGCCAGCGTCACCTACACGCCCAACGTCGCCCGCGGACTGCTGGGGCTGACCCGTGACACCATGCCCAAGGGCATCCGCTCCTCGACCGAGCCCTACGCCCTGTTCATGGCCGGCGTGATCCGCGAGAAGCTGCGCGGAACCTGGGGGCTGTGCGAGACCGGCGCCGCGGGGCCCGAGGGCAATCCCTACGGCGACGCGGCAGGCCACACCTGCGTGGGCATCGTCGGCCCGGTCGAGGCGAGCTTCACGCTGGAGACGGGCGAGAGCGACCGCGCCGCCAACATGATGGCGTTCGCGCGGTTCACGCTGGAGCGGTTCGAAGAGGCGCTGAAAGCCTGATCCTCCTCTGGGGCGATGGCTCGGGAAGCCAAACGGAGGGGCCTGACCTGATCTCAGGCAGCTCTGGAGCCGACAGCTCCCCCAGGGCGGGGATCTTGCTGGCGACCCTAGACGAGCTCGTCGTAGCCCCGGTTCAGCAGCTGGATCAGGCAGAAGCCGTGGCCGAACGGATCGGCCAGGTTGGCGATGCGACCCCAGACCGCGTCGGGCGCGAGGCGTTCCAGCGTGGCGCCGGCCACGAGCGCGCGATCGACGGCGGTGTCGAGGTCCTCGACCAGGATGTCGAGATGCACCGGGCTCCAGTGGCGGTCGTAGTCGCGGCGGTCGTCACCGGCGCCCACCGTACCTTGGGCCTTGGGCAGCAGGTGGATTAGCGACGAGCCGCCCTGCAGTTCCACGATCCCGCCGAAGCGCCGACTGACGGTCAGATCGAACGCGGCGGTGTAGAAGGCCTCCGCGGCCGCCATGTCCGGCACGTCGATGTTGACCAGCAGCTGCACGGCATCACCCCATGTAGGTCGGCATCCAGTCCTCGTGCGCGGCGCGCAGCTTCGCAAGCGGGATGCTGAACAGGCTCTTGGAGGCGAAGGCGTCGCCCTCGGCATGGCCGACGACGCTGGCGTGCAGGCCCGCGGCCTTGGCGGCCTCGATGAGGACCTCTGGCGCTTCCGTGGCGATCAGGTAGCGGGCCTGGTCCTCGCCGAACAGGAACGGGTGCGCGTGCGTGGCGCTGGTGGCGTCGAGGGTGACGCCGACGTTCGAGGCCAGGGCCATGTCCGCCGCCGCGACGATCAGGCCGCCGTCGGACAGGTCGTGCACGACCTTGGCCTCGCCGGCCAGGATCAGCCCGCGCACGAAGTCGCCCGTCTTGCGCTCAAGCGCCAGGTCGACGGGCGGCGGGGCGCCGTCCTCGCGGCCGAACAGTTCGCGCAGATAGATCGAGGCGCCGAGTTCGCCGTGGTTGACGCCAATGACCACCAGGGTCTGGCCGGCCTTCATGCCGCTGAAGTCGGCGCGGATGGAGTACTCGGGCAGGATCCCGACGGCGCCGACGGTCGGGGTCGGCGGAATGGCCGCGCCGTTGGTCTCGTTGTAGAGGCTGACGTTGCCGCTCACGACCGGGAAGTCGAGCACGCGGCAGGCCTCGGCCATGCCGTCAATGGCGCGGACGATCTGGCCCATGATCTCCGGCCGCTCGGGATTGCCGAAGTTGAGGTTGTCGGTGATCGCGATCGGGTCGGCGCCGACGCTGGTCAGGTTACGCCAGGCTTCGGCCACGGCCTGCTTGCCGCCCTCGTAGGGATCGTTCTGGACGTAGCGCGGGGTGCAGTCGCTGGTCACCGCCAGCGCCTTGCGAGTGCCATGGACGCGGACGATGCCGGCGTCGGCGCCGGTTGCGCTGTCCTCCAGCGTGTCGGCCATGACGTGGCGGTCGTACTGCTCCCACAGCCAACGCTTCGACGCCATGTCAGGGCAGCCGATGACCTTGAGCACAGCGGCTTCCCAGTCGGTCGGCGCCGGCGCCTGGCCGGGGTCGAGGCGCGGCTGCAGCACCGGTTCGGTCCACGGACGGTCATAGAGCGGCGCGTCCTCGGCCAGCGGGGCCAGCGGGATGTCGCAGACCGTCTCGCCCTTGTGCTTGAGCACGATGTGGCCGGTGTCGGTCGTCCAGCCGATGACAGCGGCGTCGAGGCCCCACTTCTCGAAGATGGCGTGGCCTTCGTGCTCGCGGCCGGGCTTGAGGATGGCCAGCATCCGCTCCTGGCTCTCCGACAGCATCATCTCGTAGGCGGTCATGCCCTCTTCGCGCTGGGGCACCATGTCGAGGTCGAGCTCGATGCCGACCTCGCCCTTGCCGGCCATCTCGACCGAGGAGGAGGTCAGGCCGGCCGCGCCCATGTCCTGGATGGCGGCGACGGCGCCGGTGGCCATCAGCTCCAGCGTCGCCTCGATCAGCAGCTTCTCGGCGAATGGGTCTCCGACCTGGACGGTGGGACGCTTCTCGTCGCTGTCCTCGTCGAACTCGGCGCTGGCCATGGTCGCGCCGTGGATGCCGTCGCGGCCGGTCTTTGAGCCGAAGTAGACGACAGCCAGGCCGGGGCCGGGGGCGGCGGAGTAGAAGATCTTGTCGGCGTCGGCGAGGCCCACGCACATGGCGTTGACGAGGATGTTGCCGTCATACCCGCGATGGAAGTTCGTCTCGCCCGCGACGGTCGGCACGCCGACGCAGTTGCCGTAGCCGGCGATGCCGGCGACCACGCCGCCGACCAGCCGCTTGGTCTTGGGATGGCTCGGATCGCCGAAGCGCAGGGCGTTCAGCAGCGCGATCGGCCGCGCGCCCATGGTGAACACGTCGCGCATGATGCCGCCCACGCCCGTGGCGGCGCCCTGGTAGGGCTCGATGTAGGACGGGTGGTTGTGGCTCTCCATCTTGAAGATGCAGGCCTGGCCGTCGCCGATGTCGACGACCCCGGCGTTCTCGCCCGGTCCGCAGATCACCCGCGGCCCCTTGGTCGGGAACTTGCCCAGATGCTTGCGGCTGGATTTGTACGAGCAATGCTCGCTCCACATCACCGAGAACACCCCCAGTTCGACGGGGTTGGGCTCGCGGTTCAGCCGTCGCACGATGAGCTCGTACTCCTCCGGCTTGAGCCCGTATTCGACGGCCGTCTCGGCCATGGTCTTCGCAGCGGTCGCGGTCATGCGGGGCTGTTAGCGGATTCCACTCGAAATGTCAGTCCGGGCGAGTCACTCTCGACGCATGTCTCAGCATCGCAGAACTGTTCTCGGCCTGCTGGCCGCTCTTCCGCTCGCAGCCGGGCAGGCGCTGGCCCAGGCCGCTGCGCCCAGGGTCCGGATCGAGACCGCCAAGGGCGCCATCGTGCTTGAACTCTATACCGACAAGGCGCCGATCACCGCCGGCAACTTCCTGCGCTACGTCGACGAGGGGCGCTATGCCGGCGCCGTCTTCTACCGGGCGCTGCGGCTGGGCTTCGCGCCCGACAAGGGGCTGCTGCAGGGCGGCCTCAACGGTCGCGAGGACAAGGCCCTGCCGCCGATCGCCCACGAGCCCACCAGCCAGACCGGCATCAAGCACCTCGACGGGACGATCTCGATGGCCAGGTTCGATCCCGGCACCGCCAAGTGCGAGTTCTTCATCTGCGTCGGCGACAGCGCCTATTTCGACGCCGACCCCAGGCAGCCCGGCGACAACCAGGGCTTCGCCGCCTTTGGCCGTGTGGTCGAGGGCATGGACGTTGTGCGAGCGCTGCACCAGCTGCCGGTCTCGGCGACGGCGGGCGAGGAGTACGGCATGAAGGGCCAGATTCTGGAGCCGTCCG
>JAZJXN010000083.1:0-5788 GCA_040390885.1 Pseudomonadota bacterium
GCCGGCGGCCTTGAACAGTTCGGGGAGCGCGGCGGTGATGCCGCCCTCGACCATGTTGGGCGGGGTCTGCAGGACCAGGTCGCGCAGCACGTCGGCGATGGCGTCGAGGCGGTCGTTGTAGGCGTCCAGCCGTTCCGCGTCCCTGGTCGAGAATTTCGCCACCTGCGCATGGGTCCTGCCTTCGCCGGTCAGCAGGTAGCCGCCATCCTCGGTCGGCAGGAAGTTGGACGCCCGCCGCTCGACCACGCGCAAGCCATGCCGGGTCAGGTCCAGGTCGGCGATGACCTTGGGATTGAGCAGGCTGACGGTGTAGGCGGCCACCGAGTTGCGGAAGCCGGGATGGAATTCCTCGGTCACCGCCGCGCCGCCGACGACGTCGCGCTTTTCCAGCACCGTCACCTTCAATCCCGCGCGGGCAAGGTAGAAGGCGCAGACGAGGCCATTGTGGCCGGCGCCGATGATGATGACGTCGCTCATATCGCCGATCTGACACAGCTTGGGTCGCCGGGACTAGGGGACATCCATCCCGCAAGTTTCCTGTCCCCGGCCCGCAGCCGATCACGCCGTGGACACGCACGGCTTCGCGGATGGATGTCCCCTAGACCGGACCCAGCGGCATGGACGGTCCATCCGGCAGCTCGACGCGGATCGTGTCCCCCGGACGCACCTCTCCGCCGGCCAGTACCACGCCCATCACGCCCGCCTTGCGGACCAGGGCGCCGTCGGCGTCGCGGTCGAGCACCGCATTCATCAGGCCCGGCCTCAGGCCATTGAGCTGAAGGCAGGGATTGCGAAGCCCGGTGATCTCGACCACTGCCTCGGCGCCCAGGCGCAGACGCGCGCCCGTCGGCAGGGACAGCAGGTGGACCCCACGCGTGGTGACGTTCTCGCCCATCTCCCCGGGCGCCACCTCAAAGCCTGCCGCGCGCAGCGTGTCGTGCAGTTCGGCATGGATCAGGTGGACTTGCCGCAGGTTCGGCTGCGTTGGGTCGCGCCTGACGCGGGAGCGGTGCTTCACCGTCTCGCCGGCATGAGCGTCGCCCTCGACGCCGAGGCCCGCGACCAGCCGGATCGACGACCGGGTCGACTTCGAGATGTTGTGCCGCTCCAGACGGCTGACGGCGACGACGCTTCCCATGCCTCCCTGTACCGGTAAATCGAGGGTCGGCGAAAATCACACTCCGTTTCCGTCTCCTGGTCTGCCACCCTGCGGCCCAGGGATTCCGGGGAGGACAGCGATGGCGGACACAGCCACTGAGGGACGCACGGTCGGCCGCAAGGACGGCCTGGTCATCGGCGCGGCCTCGGTCGGCACGGTGTTCGAGTGGTACGACTTCTATCTGTACGGCTCGCTGGCCACCTACATCACCCAGCACTTCTTCTCCGGAGTGAACGAGACCACCGGCTACATCTTCGCGCTGCTGGCCTTCGCCGCCGGCTTCGCGGTGCGGCCGTTCGGGGCCCTGGTGTTCGGCCGGCTCGGCGATCTCTGGGGACGCAAGAACACCTTCCTGGTGACGATGCTGTTGATGGGGCTGTCGACGTTCGTGGTCGGGCTGCTGCCGTCCTACGCCCAGATCGGGGTCGCCGCGCCGATCCTGCTGGTGCTGATGCGGCTGATCCAGGGGCTGGCGCTCGGCGGCGAGTACGGCGGCGCCGCCACCTATGTCGCCGAGCACGCCCCGGCCGGACGTCGCGGCCTCTACACCAGCTTCATCCAGGTCACGGCCACCTTCGGCCTGTTCCTGAGCCTGGTGGTGATCCTGCTGACCCGCAACAGCGTCGGCGAAGAGACCTTCCAGGCCTGGGGCTGGCGCATCCCGTTCCTGATCTCGATCCTGCTCCTCGGCATCTCGATGTGGATCCGGCTGCAGCTCAACGAGAGCCCGGCCTTTCAGCGCATGATCGACGAGGGCAAGGGCAGCAAGAAGCCGCTCAAGGACGCCTTCGGCCGCTGGGGCAATCTCAAGATCGTGCTGCTGGCCCTGGTCGGGCTGACCGCCGGCCAGGCCGTGGTCTGGTACACGGGCCAGTTCTACGCCCTGTTCTTCCTCGAGAAGACGCTGAAGGTCGACGGGGCCCTGACCAACAGCCTGGTCGCCGTCGCGCTCCTGATCGGCACCCCGTTCTTCATCTTCTTCGGCTGGCTGTCGGACCGGATCGGCCGCAAGTGGATCATCCTGGCCGGCTGCCTGATCGCGGCCCTCACCTACTTCCCGCTGTTCCAGACCCTGACCGTAGCGGCCAATCCGCAGCTGGCGCGGGCCGTGGCCTATGCGCCGGTGACGGTGATCGCCGACCCGGCCGACTGTTCGTTCCAGTTCGATCCCGTCGGCAAGACCGTGTTCAACACCAGCTGCGATCTGGCCAAGTCCCACCTCGCCAAGGCCGGGATCACTTACGAGAACCGAGAGGCTCCCGCTGGCGCGGTGGCCAAGGTCCGCATCGGCGCCGAGACCGTGACTGCCTTCCGCGGCGAAGATCTCGACAAGGCCGCCTTCAAGGATCGCAAAGCGGCCTGGGAGAAGGAGCTGGGCGCGGCGCTCAGCGCGGTCGGCTATCCGGCCAAGGCCGACAGCCAGCTGGTCGACAAGCCGATGGTGGTGCTGATCCTGGCGATCCTGGTGATCTATGTGACCATGGTCTACGGGCCGATCGCGGCGATGCTGGTGGAGATGTTCCCGACCAACATCCGCTACACCTCGATGAGCCTGCCCTATCACATCGGCAACGGCTGGTTCGGCGGCTTCCTGCCGACCACCGCCTTCGCCATGGTCGCGGCCACCGGCAACATCTACTACGGCCTCTGGTATCCGGTCGTGATCGCGCTGGTGACCTTCGTCGTGGGCGCGCTGTTCCTGAAGGAAACCAAGGACGTCGATATAGAGGCGTAGGCGCGGAGGCTCGCCTTCGGATTGTCGGCGATCCAGAGCGGTCTCGGTGACTGTCGTCCGGCGGAGCCGCGCGGGGCGAAGACGTCTTCACCGGTTCCCGGACGATGAGGGGCCGGATGGCCGCGATGGCGCACTTCACGACGACGAAACCTGCCGCGGCAAGGTTTGGCGGGAAGCATTAAAGGGTGGCCTCAGGCCTTGAGCCCGGCGATTGCCGCGAGCGCGGCGATGTCAAAGGCCCGCTCCAGTTCGGCGGCGATGGCGTCCAGGGCGGCATCAACCAGCGCGCTCTGATCGACGCCGGTCGAGGCCGCGCCGAGTTCGGCCAGCAACGCCGCCCGCGCCTCGCCGAGGTTGAACAGGCCGTGGACATAGGCGCCGGCGATGCGACCGTCGGCGGAGACCGCGCCCTCTCCGCTACCGTCGTCGAAGGTCAGCAGCGGCCGCGCTGTCGCCGGTCCGGCCGTGCGGCCGACATGCATCTCGTAGCCTTCGAACCGCGCCGCGCCGAAACGACCGGCGGCCGGCCTCAGGGTCTTCTCGCCGGTCAGCACCGTGTCGACCTCCAGCAGCCCCAGCCCCTCGGCCTCGCCCGCCGCCCCCTCAACGCCGTCCGGATCGCTGATGCGCGCGCCCAGCATCTGATAGCCGCCGCAGATCCCCAGCACCCGGCCGCCGCGCCGGACATGGGCGGCCAGATCGATGTCCCAGCCCTGGCCGCGCAGGAAGGCGAGGTCCGCCAGCGTCGCCTTGGTCCCGGGCAGGATGACGAGGTCGGCGTCGCCCGGCAGCGGCTTGCCCGGCGGGATGAAGCCGAAGTCGATGTCCGGCTCGGCCCGAAGCGGATCGAAGTCGTCGAAGTTGGCGATCCGCGACAGCATCGGTACGGCGATTTTCACCCGCCGGCCTTGCCCGGCGGCGACGCGATCGAGGACCACCGCGTCCTCGGCCGGCAGGCTCTTTGCCGCTGCCAGCCAGGGCGCCATGCCCAGGTCCGCCCAGCCGGTGCGGCGGACGATCTCCGCGCGGCCGTCGTCGAACAGGCTGGGGTCGCCGCGGAACTTGTTGATCAGGAAGCCGCGGATCATCGCCCGGTCGGCCTCGTCCAGCACCGTATGCGCGCCGACCAGCGCCGCGATGACGTGACCGCGGTCGATGTCGCCGACCAGCACCACCGGCACGTCGGCAGCGATGGCGAAACCCATGTTGGCGATGTCGCCCTTGCGAAGATTGGTCTCGGCCGGGCTGCCCGCCCCTTCGACGATGACGAGGTCCGCCTGCGCTTCAAGCCGCCGGAAGCTTTCGACCACGGTGTCGAGCAACGCCGCCTTGGCCTCCTGGTAGCCGCGCGCCTGCCAGGTCCCGGCCATCTTGCCGCGCACGACCAGCTGGGCGCCGACGTCACTCTGCGGCTTGAGCAGGACGGGGTTCATATCGACCGTCAGCGGCGTGCGGCAGGCGATCGCCTGCAGCGCCTGGGCCCGGCCGATCTCGCCGCCATCGGCGGTGACGGCGGCGTTGTTGGACATGTTCTGCGGCTTGAACGGCCGCACGGTCAGGCCGCGGTTGGCGAAAAGCCGGCACAGCCCGGCGACGAGCACCGACTTGCCGACGTCAGACCCGCAGCCCTGGATCATCAAAGCGGCCATGCGCCCTCCTTGGCGGGTGAAGCCATAGCAGAACCGGACTGCCGCGACAGGCGGCCGGCCCCGTTGTGGAGCCGGCCGCCGTCAGGTCAGAAGCGGGCGCGAAGGCCGACGAAGGCCCCACGACCGGCGGTGCCGTAGTTGCGGATGATCTCGTAGTCCTCATCGAACAGGTTCTCGACCCGACCGTAGAACTCGAGCGCCTCCGTGGCCTGCCAGGACGCGCGGAGATCGACCGTGGTCCAGGCATCGACGACGTCGGTGTTGGACGCGTTGTTGAAGCTCTCGCCGACATAGCGCACCGCCGCAGTGGTGCTGAACGCGTCGGTCCAGCGCCAGCCCAGGGTCAGGTTGGCCATGTGCTCGGGGCGGCGGGTCAGTTGCTTGCCGTCATTGGCGCCTGAGGCGTTCTGGGCGTCCGTCCAGGTGTAGTTACCCGAGAGGATCAGCGGGCCGAAGTCGGTCTGGCCGATCAGCTCGACACCCTGCGTCTGGGTCTTCTGGACGTTCTCGTAGTAGCCGAACCGGAACACGCCGCCCGGGTTGCACATGGGATCAGGCGAACCGAAGCTGCAGGAGAAGAAGCGGATCTCGTTGTCCGCTTCACGTCGGAAGTAGGTCGCCGAGACGGTGACCTTGTCGTCGAACAGACGCTGTTCGACGCCGGCGTCCCAGCTGTCGAACTCTTCCGGGTCGAGCGCGGCGTTGCCGTACTCGCTGAACAGCTCGTACAGGCCCGGCGCCCGGAAGCCCTGGGCGAAGCTGGCGCGCAGGATGGTGTCCCCGCCGTTGACCACCCAGGCCGCGGACAGCGAGCCGAGGGTGTGATCGCCATAGACGTCATGGCTGTCATGGCGCAGGCCGCCAGTCACGGTCAGGCCCGGCGTGATTTCGCCCTGCAGCTGGCCGTAGACGCTGTCGACGCTCGCCTTGCCGTTCGCCACCGGGGCGTAAGGCGACCACGAGGTCATCTCGGCGTCCTCGCTCTCGAAGCCAAACACCGTCGACCAGGTCTCGGTGATCGCGAAGCTGCCCTGGTATTCCCAGCGCCGGTTCTCGCCCTGGGCGTCGAAGGTCTTCGGGGTGAAGGGATCGTCGGGGTTCAGGTTCTCGCGGTTGGTGTCGGTGTAGCCGTAGCCGATGCGGTTCTTCAGCCGGCCGTCGAGCAGGGCGAAGTTCAGGCCGGCGTAGACGACCAGCTCTTCGTTCTTGCTGTACTCTCTGGAGTCCACGCCGAAGCCGTCGAAG
>JAZJXN010000083.1:5798-8659 GCA_040390885.1 Pseudomonadota bacterium
CGTCCGACCAGACGGCGCGGGCCTCGATCGAGACGTCGTCGGTCAGGTTCAGGCGCGCACGGCCCGACAGGCCGCTGTTCTCGTAGCCGTCATCTTCGCTGCCGCCGCGATAGGCCGAGTATCCGTCGGTCTTGTAGCGGCTGCCGGCCAGACGCCAGACGAAGCGGTCGCTGGCGCCGCCGACGCCGCCCCGCAAGTAGGCCGTCCCGCGCGATCCGCCCTCGAGGTCGAAATCGACTTCGAGCGGGTCGGTCGGTTCGGCGGTCACGATGTTGACCACGCCGCCGATGGCCTGGCTGCCCCAGAGCGTCGACTGGGCGCCGCGCAGGATCTCGATGCGCTGGATATCGCCGACCAGCAGGTTGCCGAAGTTGAAGCCCCCCTGGGTCGAGGACGGGTCGTTGAGCTTCACGCCGTCGATCAGGACGACCGTGTGCTGGCCCTCGGCGCCGCGGATGTTGACGCTGGTGCTGGTGCCGACGCCGCCGTTCCGCAGGAAGTTCACCGCCGGCGCGGTGCTGAGCAGCGTGGCGACGTCCGTGGCCTGGGACGCCTCGATGGCCTGCTGGTCGAGGACCGAGACCGAAGACCCGATCTTCTCGGCGGCTTGCGGCGAACGGCTGGCGGTGACGATCACGCCCTCGACCGACGTCGCGCCGGCGAGGCCGCCGACATCGGGATCAGACGCAATGGGGGCCTCCGCGAACGCCGGCAGGGCGATCAGGGCGGTGGCGATGGCGGTGGAGCACAGGAGCGCTCGGGTCATATGTATTCCTCTTTTGACGACCCGCGCACGACGACCCTCCCCGACGTCGAGACATAGGGGTTTAAGGCCGCCAGACGCGGCATTGGTGGATGTCGTCTCTCGGGAAAGTCCCGTTCGCTTGGCGCACCCCGGCCACACGAAGAACGACGCGCCGGGCAGGTCTCCTGGCTCGCGGGTCGTAGCGATGCGTGTCGCCTTCCCAGACCGAGAACCGGTCCAGTGGCTGAGTGACACGCGCGCTCGCCGCTTACAGTTGCGGGGGCAGCCGGGGCATTTACCCCGTTCCCTATTCATCCTCTTGCGAGGAACCTGACGCTGGGCGGAGGGGTATATGTTGCGCCGCACACGGTCAATCCGGACGCAGCGTGAGCGTCGCGAGCGCGCGGCTGGTCAAGATACTTGTCTGTAAACATTATTGACATGTTCCGTGGCCCGCGATCTCCTGACGCCAGAACGCGCGCGCTGGCGGAAGCCCCCTCGCCTCTCCAGCCGGCAGGAGTTTGGTCATGGATAGCAGCGCCGCCCCCTCTCCCGCCGGAGGCATCGCGTCAGAGACGCTTGTCAGGCGCGCCGAGGCGATGATCCCGCGCCTGCGTGAGCGCGGCCTGGCCGCGGACAGGGCGCGGCGCCTGCCGGACGAGACGGTGGCCGAACTGATCAACGCCGGCATCCTGCAGATGCTGGCTCCCCGACGGTTCGGGGGCAGCGAGGCCAGCCTCACCACCTTCCTCGACGCTGGCATCCAGCTGGGCCTCGGCTGCGGCGCGACGGCCTGGGTCTACGGCATTCTCGGCTGTCACCACTGGATCCTGTCCCACTTTCCGATCGAGGCCCAAACCGAGATCTATGGCGGCAAGGACCACGCCCTCTGGCCCCTCAGCTTCTCGGGCAAGGGAGGCACGGCGAGGCCCGTCGAGGGCGGCTATGTGGTCACCGGCCAGTGGGGCTTCTGCAGCGGCATCGACTTCGCCGACTGGGTCGGCTGCGCGGCCCTGATCGACAAGGAGAACCCGGACGATCTGCTCGATCGGTTGAACGTCATCATGCGCAAGGACGAGGTCGAGGTCATCGACACCTGGTTCACCGCCGGGATGCGCGGCACGGGAAGCCGCGACTTCAAGGCCACCTCGGTGTTCGTGCCCCACAGCCGGGCCGTGCCGCAACTCGCGCTGCAGACCGGCGACACCCCGGGCCGCAAGGCGCTCACCGACTACAGCGGGCTCGAAGCGCCCTACTACGCCGTGCTGCTGGCTGCGGTGCTCTGTCCGGTGCTTGGCCTGACCCGCCGGGCGGTCGAGGACTTCACCGATTTCACGCGCGAGAGGATCGGATTCCGCGGGACCAACCACGCGGCGCGAGGCAGCACCCAGGCCAAGATCGGCGCCGCCTGGGCCCGCTACGACGCCATGCATCGCGCCGCCCGCGCCCTCTACACCGAGATCGAGGACGACATCCGGCTGGGTCGAGTCAGCACGACCGAGGCAAAGCTTCGTCAGCGTCGTGACACGGCCATGGTCGCCGATGAATGCGTCCGCATCGTCGACTCCGTCGTCTCCGGCTCCGGCGCGCGGGGGCAGCACGAGACCTCGCCGTTCCAGCTGATCCAGCGCGACATCCACACCATCCGCACCCACGTCGTGCTCGACCTGGAAGAGGCCATGGAGCTGTATGGCCGCTATCTGCTGAGCGTCGACCTGAAGGCTACGCGGTTCTAGCCCGCGGTGATTCACGCCAGTCCCGAACTGGCGGATGGCCTTGGGAAAGATCGTTTACAGTCGCCGCCGCAGGTCCGAACATCGCCTCTGCGCGCGCAGGAGACTCGATGGACCACCCGCTGTTGATGATGAACCTGATGAGCGCGCTCTACTGGTTTGATGAAGCCCTGCAGGCCCACATCAAGGCAGCCGGCTGGCAAACTCTGACCCGCGCGCAGTCGATGGTGATGGCCAACATCGCCGCCGGCGAGCACCGCGCCACCCGCCTCGCTCGCAATCTCGGCGTCACCCGGCAAGCGATCAGCCAGATGCTGGCGGAGATGGAGAAGCGGGGATTGGTCGTCGTGCGCAGCGACCCAACCGACAAGCGCGCCCGCATT
>JAZJXN010000084.1:0-6883 GCA_040390885.1 Pseudomonadota bacterium
GCCAAGGATGTTGCGGATCGTGCCGTTGGGCGACTTCCACATCTTCTTGAGGCCGAACTCCTCGACCCGCTGCTCGTCGGGCGTGATGGTCGCGCACTTGACGGCCACGCCGTGCTTCTTCGTCGCCTCGGCGGCGTCGATCGTCACCTGATCGTTGGTGGCGTCGCGGTTCTCGACCGAGAGGTCGTAGTAGTCGAGCTCGAGGTCCAGGTACGGGAAGATCAGCTTGTCCTTGATGAGCTTCCAGATGATGCGGGTCATTTCGTCGCCGTCCATGTCGACGACCGGATTGGCGACTTTGATCTTGGCCATGTTGGCGATCTCTCTCGGTTAGGACGCGCTCGATGCGTAAGGCGCACAGGGCCTGACGGGGCGCGGGGGCGGGACGGCTATAGCGGTTAGCGCGCGCGGGGGGAAGCGCGCGGACGGCTGTCGCAAACCCTTCGCCAAATCAACGGCCTATTCAGGGATCGTCGGTATAGGTCGAGTTCCTGGGGGAACGATCTCGCCAATGACCGTCGTCGCCAAGCCACTCGCGCGCAAGCTGCTAGGCATCGTCGTGGTGCTGTCGATCGTGGTCACCGGGGTGGCCAGCGCCGCCACCTTCGCCTTCGTCCAGCAGGCCTCGATGGAGCGGCAGATCCGCAGCCTCGAGCTCTATGTGAGCGAGCGCACCGAGACCGAGGACAGGCTGTTCTCGGACCTGGTCAAGGTCCATGCCGACGCCAGCGACGCCCTGGCTCGGCGGTTGGAGCAGCTTCGCGGCAAGGAGCTCAGCGCCGAGTTCGACCATCTGTTTCCGTCCCATGGGGATGGCACCCGACGCAGCGCGCCGGAGATGTTCGACGGGCATCTGCACGGCCAGTCCGAATACATCTACGGCATGGGCGCCTTCCTCGCCCACGGGGATCGAATGACGCCCGAAGAGAAGGCGCTCTACATCGCCGCCACCCAGGTGACGGCGATGGTCGGCGAGGCGCAGCGGTCGCGCTACGACAACTTCTACATGTTCAGCACCGACAACCGGATGGTCATGTTCGGTCCGGCCCGGGACGACAAGCTGCTCTACTATCGTGAGGGCGCCCCGGCGAACTTCGACTTCCGCAAGGAAGAGATGACCGAAATCACGCGCCCGGCGGCCAATCCTGACCGGGTCATGCGCTGCACGAAGCTGCGCAAGCTGCTCAGCGACCCGACGGGCAAGGCTCTGACCACCGCCTGCATGACCCCGATCGATATCGACGGCCGCCATGTCGGCGCCTGGGGCACCACCATCACCCTGGACAGCTATCTGATGCAGGCGGTCGGGGAGGCCGTCCACGGTGGCGAGAACATGATCGTGTCGGCGGACGGGGAGCTGATCGCCGCCCCCGGCCTGGGTCAGCGCGGCGTGGTCTCGCCCAAGGAACTGGCGGCCGAGCAGAAGAGTCGCAATATCGACGGCCTGGTCTCCGCCATCCGCGCGCGCGGCGGCAAGACAGGCGTCTTCCAGTACGGCGACAAGGTGCTCGCCTACGGCCACCTCAAGGAGCCGGACTGGTACTTCGTGATGACGATGCCGTCGTCGGAGATCGCCTGGTCTGCGGCGCGGACCGCGTCCTGGGTGCTGTTCTTCGGCGTCCTTGGCATCATCGTCCAGGCTTTGCTGCTGGTCCGGATCATCGACCGCGAGGTGGTGCAGCCGCTCGAGGCGCTGGCCAGCGCCCACGGCGACAGCGAGGCCTGCACCGAGATCGTAGAGGCCCGCGAGGACGAGATCGGCTCCCTGGCCCGCATGCTGCGCAGCCAGAGCGTCCGCAACGAGGACCTGCTGCGTTCCCTCGAGGACCGGGTCGCCGTCCGCACGGCCGAACTGCAGCGCGCCAACAAGGCCAAGTCGACCTTCCTCGCCAACATGAGCCACGAGCTGCGGACGCCGCTGAACGGGGTCATCGCCCTCACGGACCAGCTGGCCGAGACCGATGACCGCACGCGCCGCCGCGAGCTGGCCGGACTGGTCTCGTCGTCAGGCCGTCTGCTCGAGCAGGTGCTGGGCGACATCCTCGACGTGTCGAAGATCGAGGCCGGCGAGTTCCGCCTGTCGCCGGCGCCGTTCGAGTTGGCCGAGACGGTCGCCGCGATGGCCGACCTGCATCGCGCCGCCGCCGAGGCCAAGGGTCTGACCCTGTCGTGGACGGTGGCGCCCGAGGCGGGCGGCGCCTGGCTTGGCGACAGTGGCCGCATCGCCCAGATCCTCTCGAACCTGCTCGCCAACGCGGTGAAGTTCACGGAGGCGGGGGAGGTCGTCCTGACCGTCGACCGACCGGGCGAGGCGCTGCGATTCACCGTCCGCGACACCGGCGTCGGCTTCGACGAGGCCGTCCGCGAACGCCTGTTCCGCCGGTTCGAGCAGGCTGACGATTCAATTACCCGCCGCTTTGGCGGCACGGGCCTTGGGCTGTCGATCTGCGCCGCCCTGGCCCAGATGATGGGCGGCGAGATCGACGCCATCGCGACGCCGGGCGAGGGGGCCGCCTTCACGGTGCTGCTGCCGCTGCCGCGCGCGACCATGGCGCCCGCCGAGCGCGTGGCGCCTGTGGCCGATGCGGCCTTGCTCGCGGGCTTGCGCGTGCTGGTCGCCGAGGACCATCCGACCAATCAGAAGGTCATCCAGATCGTGCTCGAGCCCTTCGGCGTTGACCTCGTCATGGTCGCCAACGGTCAGGAAGCCGTCGACGCCTGTGTGGGCCAGCGCTTCGACGCCATCCTGATGGACATGCAGATGCCGGTGATGGACGGGCTGACGGCGACACGGGTGATCCGTGACCGAGAGGCTTCGGCGCGGGTCGCGCCGACGCTGATCGTGATGGTCACCGCGAACGCGATGGACGAGCACATCGAGGCCGCCGCCGCCGCCGGCGCCGACCTGCATATCGCCAAGCCCCTGCGTCCGGCCCAGCTTGTCGCGGCCCTGGCGATGGCGCGGCGATCGAACGAGATCTCCGGTCTCGACGAAGCGGTGGCGTAACAGAACCGGCTCGCCGGCTGAGCCCCGGCAGTCGCCGGGGATACGTCCAGCTACCCCGCCGCCTTCACGATCACCCGCATGGCGTCGGCGATGGTCTTGTCTCGCGCGGCGTCGTCCTGTGGCGAGGCGGCCAGGAACACCACGACCGCGTAGCGACGGCCGTCCTTGAGCGTGACGATGCCGATGTCGTTGGTGGCCGGCGTCATCCCGACGTCCGTCGCGGCGCCGCCGGTCTTGTGGGCTATGGTCGCGCCCTCCGGCAGCCCCGCCTTCAGCTTCGCCTGGCCCGGCGTGCTGTCGGTCATCAGCTGCAGCAGCAACTTTGTGGAGGCGGGCTTCAGCAAATCGCCCATCGACAGCTGGCGCAGGAAGTTCAGCGCCCCGGCCGCGGTCGCGGTGTCGCGCGGGTCGGACAGATAGACCAGCTGGGCGTGGCGGCGGGTCTGCTCGGGAACGGTATCTCGCGCGGCCTTCCAGGCCGGCCAGCCCTTCCAGGCGATGCGGAACGAGCCCATGCCCTGGACGTCCGGCTGCAGCTCGCGTTCGTACCGGTCGACCCGGAACTCCTTGATGCCCTTGCCGCGCAGCCAGGCGTTGACCACGCCCGGGCCGCCGATCCGTTTCATCAGCACGTCGGCCGCGGTGTTGTCGCTTTCGCTGACCGTCCGGGCCAGCAGGTCGCGTACGGAATAGGTCGTCACCTGCGGCCACGCGTCGGCCACCGGGCTGTAAGCAGGGGAGATGTCCTTCTCGCCCAGGGTGAGCACCTCGTCGAGGCTCAGGCGGCCGGCGTCGACCTCCGCCAGGACCGCGGCGCCGAGCGCCAGCTTGAATACGCTCTGCAGCGGGAAGGCCTTCTGGCCGTTCCAGGCCCACATCTCGCCGCCCTCGAGATTCTGGACCGCCACTTCGAGCACGCCGGGCTGAGCCCGTTCGGCGATGGCGGCGATTTCCTCATCGAGGACAGCGGCGTCGATCTGCGGCGTTTTCGCCCGCGAATCCGACAGCTGCGGCTGGCAGGCGGTGAGTAAAAGGGCGGCGGCGGCGACGAACAGCAAACGCATGCGCCTTCATACCGCCCTTTCCCCCTCCTTGGGGAAGGGGATAGTAAGCGCAGATGGAGTCAAAGCCCCCCGTCGTCATCCTCAACGAACCCCAGCTGGCCGAGAACATCGGCTCGGTCGCGCGGGTCATGGCCAATTTCGGCCTTTCCGAACTGCGCCTGGTGCGGCCGCGTGACGGCTGGCCCCAGGACCGGGCGTGGGCCAGCGCGTCTGGCGCCGACTGGCCGCTCGACAACGCCAAGGTCTACGAGCGGCTTGAGGCGGCGGTCGCCGACCTCAAGCTGGTGTACGCCACCACAGCCCGTCCGCGCGGGACGCAGCTGCCCGTGCTCACGCCGCGCGAGGCGTCCGAGCGGCTGCACACCGCTGTTGATCGCGGCCAGCGTGTCGGCCTGCTCTTCGGCGGCGAGCGGGCCGGGCTTGAGACAGACGACATCGCCCTGTGCCATGCCATCGTCACCATTCCGGTCGACGAGAAGTTCCGCTCGCTGAATCTCGCACAGGCCGTGGCCCTGAACGCCTACGAGTGGCGGATGGGCGTCGCCGACAAGCCGCGTGAGGCCTTCGCCCAGAACGTCGATGAGCCGGCGGAGATGGAAGTGGTGGTCGGCCTCTACGAACAGCTAGAGGCGCAGCTGGAGGAGGCGGGCTTCTTCCATCCGCCGGAGAAGAAGCCCTCGATGGTGCGGAACCTGCGCATCTCGCTGGGCCGCTCGCGGCTGACTGACCAGGAGGTCCGCACCTGGCGCGGCGTGGTCACGGCGCTGTCCAAGGGGCGCGGACGGGTGCTGGAGAAGCTGGCGAAGCAAAGGGCCGAGAAGGCCGCCAAACTGGAAAGCTGACCCTGCGACAGGCGCCGGTCGGCGGCAAACCCGAGTACCGATCCCCTCCGGCGGCCGATAAACTGCTTCCACACAAGGAGTAGCGCATGGCCAAGACCATCAACGACGCATTCGGCGGACAGCTGACCACCCTCGAGGAGCAACGCGCGATCTGGCCTGACGCCGTGCACGAGGACGCCATCTGGGAAGGGCCGATGTTCGAGACGCCGGTCGTGTTCATCGGCCGTGAGGCGGTGGGCAAGTTCTTCGAGCTGCTGCTCAGCGTCGTGCCGCGCTTTTCGACCGAACTGGCCGGCGCCTATCCGACCGCCGATCCGGACACGGTCATCGTCGAGTCCCACGGCGGCGGACCGACGGCCGAGGGCGTCTACACCCAGCGCTACTTCTCGCTGGTGACCAACAAGGATGGCCAGGCCTTCCGCATGCGCGAGTACTGCAACCCGTTCCAGACCTACAAGGCGTTCGGCAAGGACCACTGGGAGCGGTCCACGAACGAGATCATGGCGAAGTACAACAAGCCCTGGCCCGCTTCGCAGGCGAAGGACCCGATCACGCTGCCGCCGGTGAAATAGGCGCCCGGGCGGGGCTCCCCGGGACGGCGGTCGAGGCTATAGTCCGGCCGCCGCAGTCCCAAGGAGTCGCCCAGATGAAAACCCGCGCCGCCGTCGCCTTCGAAGCCAAGAAGCCGCTGGAGATCGTCGAGGTCGACCTCGAAGGGCCGCGCGCGGGCGAGGTGCTGGTGGAGATCAAGGCGACCGGCATCTGCCACACCGACGCCTATACGCTGGACGGGCTGGACAGCGAGGGCATCTTCCCCTCGATCCTCGGCCACGAGGGCGCCGGCGTGGTTCTGGAGGTCGGCGCGGGCGTCACCAGCGTGGTTCCCGGCGATCACGTGATCCCGCTCTACACGCCCGAATGCCGGCAGTGCAAAAGCTGCCTCTCGCGCAAGACCAACCTCTGCACGGCCATCCGGGCCACCCAGGGCAAGGGCCAGATGCCGGACGGCACGAGCCGGTTCTCCTACAAGGGCCAGCCGATCGCCCACTACATGGGCTGCTCGACCTTCGCCAACCACACGGTGCTGCCGGAGATCGCCCTGGCCAAGATCCGCAAGGACGCTCCCTTCGACAAGGCCTGCTATATCGGCTGCGGCGTGACCACGGGCGTGGGGGCGGTGACCAACACCGCCAAGGTCGAGCCGGGGGCCAACTGCATCGTCTTTGGCCTGGGCGGCATCGGCCTGAACGTCATCCAGGGTCTGAAGCTGGTCGGCGCCAATACGATCATCGGCGTCGACATCAACCCCGACCGCGAGGCCTGGGGCCGCCAGTTCGGCATGACCCACTTCGTCAATCCGAAGGCTATCGACGGCGACATCGTCCCGCACCTGGTGGCCCTGACCGACGGTGGGGCTGACTACACCTTCGACGCCACGGGCAATGTCACGGTCATGCGCCAGGCGCTGGAGGCCTGCCATCGCGGCTGGGGCGAGAGCATCATCATCGGCGTGGCCGAGGCCGGCCGCGAGATCGCCACCCGCCCGTTCCAGCTGGTCACCGGCCGGGTCTGGAAGGGCACGGCCTTCGGCGGCGCCAGAGGCCGCACCGACGTGCCCCAGATCGTCGACTGGTACATGGACGGCAAGATCCAGATCGACCCGATGATCACCCACACCATGCCGCTGGAAGACATCAACCGGGCGTTCGACCTCATGCACGCGGGCGAGAGCATTCGGTCCGTGGTGGTGTTCTGATGCGCGCCGTCCTGGTCCTTGTGGCGGTATTGGCATTGACCTCGCTCGGAGAGGCGACGCCGACGGCCGCCCAGACGGCCTCGGCCGAGGCGCTGCCGTTCAAGATCGACCTTCCCGAAGGGTTTGAGACGCGGGCCCGACCAGATTTGCCGCATGACTTCGATGTCTATGACGTCTCCAAGGGCGACGCGGGCTATGTTGGAATTTACGTCGG
>JAZJXN010000085.1:0-3976 GCA_040390885.1 Pseudomonadota bacterium
CTCTGGTGCGCGACGGTCGCGGCGTGTCGGTGGCCGAGACCGAAGGCGGCCATGTCGCCTTCGCGCCCGCCGACGACCTCGAGATCGAGATCCTCCGTCACCTCGCCGGCCGCTTCGGGCGGGTGTCTCTGGAGCGGATCCTGTCCGGACCCGGCCTCGTCAATCTGCGCTGGGCCCTCGCGCAGATCCGCGCCGTCGACATCCAGCCGATGGAGCCCGCCGACATCGTCGCGGCGGCGACCCGCGGCGAGGACGCGCTGTGCGTCGAGACCCTCGACCGCTTCTGCGCCATCTACGGTGCGGCGGCGGGCGACTTCGCGCTGGCGTTCGGCGCCGCCGGCGGGGTCTATCTGGGCGGGGGCATCTCGCCGCGCATCCTCGACGTGCTGCGCCGCCGCGACTTCCGCGCCCGGTTCGAGGCCAAGGGCCGGTTCTCGGCCTACACCGGAGCCATCTCCACCCAGGTCATCCTGCACCCGCACGCCGCCCTGCTCGGCGCGGCCGCGCTCTGACGGAAAAGGACCGCCACCCTCACGGGCAGCGGTCCCTTGGTCGACCGGAGAGGGCGCGGTCGACCGGCCGGGATCAGCTTTTCAGCCAGGCCAGGATGTCCGGGTTGATGACGTCGGCGTGGCTCGCGGGCATGCCGTGCGGATAGCCCTCGTAGATCTTCAGGGTGCTGTTCTTGACCAGCGCGGCGGTCTTGGGCGCCGAGTCCGCGACCGGGACGATCTGGTCGTCGCTGCCGTGCATGACCAGCACCGGGATATCGATCTTCTTCAGATCCTCGGTGAAGTCGGTCTCGGAGAAGGCCTTCACGCAGTCGTAGTGGGCCTTGATGCCGCCGGACATGCCCTGAAGCCACCACTTCTCCTGCAGGCCCTTGTGGGCCGGGGCGCCGGGGCGGTTAGCGCCGTAGAAGGGCACGGGAAACTCGCGGTAGGTGCCCGAGCGATCGGCCAGAACACCGGCGCGGATGCCGTCGAAGACCTCGATCGGCAGGCCTTCGGGGTTGGCGTCCGTCTTCAGCATCAGCGGCGGGACGGCGTTCAGCAGCACCGCGCGCGAGGCGCGCTTCGTGCCGTGGCGGCCGAGGTAGCGGGCGACTTCGCCGCCGCCGGTGGAGTGGCCCATGTGGATCACGTCCTTGAGGTCGAGGGCCGTCACCAGCGCCGCGAGGTCATCGGCGTAGGTGTCCATCTCGTTGCCGTCCCAGGTCTGGGTCGAGCGACCGTGGCCACGGCGGTCGTGGGCGATGACGCGATAACCCTTCGCGCCGAAGAACATCATCTGGGCGTCCCAGTCGTCGGCGGTCAGCGGCCAGCCATGGCTGAACACGATCGGCTGACCCTTGCCCCAATCCTTGTAGTAGATCTGAGCGCCGTCCTTGGCGGTGATGTAGGGCATGGTCGAATCTCCGTGGCTCGGGGTGCTGGATGCGGCCGCCTGGGCGGTCGCGGGAAGGGACGAAACAAGGGCGAGGCCGGCGCCGCCGATCATCACGTCGCGACGGGAAGCGCCGTCAGTCCGGTCGGTGGTGTTGCTGGTCATGTTGGCCCCTGCGTCTGTCGATGTCGTGACAGTGCGCCTGTCGGCCCGGCGGCGAAACTCTACGCAGGGTGCGGCGGCCTAGACCCTGGGGCCTAGCCGATCATACCTCGGTATACCCGTCACCCTGCCTCGGAGACCGGCAGGCTGAAGGCGAAGATCGCGCCGCCGTCTTCGCCCGGACGGACCCATATGCGCCCGCCGTGCGCCTCGACGATCGACTTGCAGATCGACAGCCCCATCCCCATCCCGGTCGCCTTGGTCGTGTAGAAGGCGTTGAACAGCCGGTCCGCGTCCTCCGCCGCCACGCCCGGCCCGGTGTCGGCGACCTCGACGAGCAGCTGCTCGCCCTCGCGGGCCGTGCGCAGCGTCAGGTCGCGAGCGGCGCCCGCTTGCTGCGCCATTGCCTGGACGGCGTTGACCGCGAGGTTGATGACGAGCTGCTGCAGCTGGACCCGATCGGCCCGGACCGTCGGAAGGTCGGCGGCGAGCAGCAGACGCAGCTTGACGTCGTGGGTCTGGATTTCGCGCCGGACCAGCAGCAGCGCATCCTCGATCAGCGGATTCATGGCCAGCTCGGTCGGCGCCGGCGCGGTCTTGGTCGACATCGAGCGGATGCGCGAGATGATCTCCGACGCGCGCTGGCCCTCGCCGATCATCCGGCTGATCGCCGCCTTCGCCTCGCCGAGGTCCGGCTCGGGCCGGTTGAGCCAGCGCAGGCTGGCCTCGCCGTTGGTGACGATGGCGGCGAGCGGCTGGTTGACCTCGTGGGCGATGGAGGCGGTCAGCTCGCCGAGGGTCGAGACCCGGGCGGCGTGGGCGAGCTCCGCCTGCACCCGGTGCAGGTCGTCCTGCGCCTTCAGCCGATCCGTGATGTCGACCAGCCCCACCAGGATCGTGCCCTTGGCCACGCTCTCGCGCGGGAAGCAGCAGGTGAACAGGGCGTCGAACTCGCGGCCGTCGAGGGTGCGGAACTTGCCCTCCGCCTCGAGCGAATGCCGGCGCTCGACGGCGGCGTAGACGGCCTCGGCGAACAGCCCCTCGCTGGAGCGCGGCCAGAACCGGTCTACAGGCCCCATCAGCTGCTCACGCGTCCCGCCGAACAGCTGCAGGCTCTTGTCGTTGACGTCGGTGACCACGCTGCGGCGCATCATCTCGCGGATGATCTCCGGGTTGTCCGCCACGTGACCGCGCAGGTCGGTGACGCCCTGCTCGAACAGGGTGCGGAGCATCCCGCCGACGCGCGTGAAGTCGAGCTCCCAGAAGGACACCGCCATGGCCTGGAAGACGTTTCGGTAGCGGAACTCGCTGCGGCGCAGGGCGTCGACCTGGCGGGCGACGTCGGAGACGAGGACGTAGAAACCCTCGAAGCCCTCCGGACCGATCCGGGGGACATAGCGGATGTCGGCGTCCCGCAGATCGCCGTCGCGATGCGGCACCTGGGCGTCGAACTCGACCCGCTCACCCCGAGCCACGCGCGCCAGGAACGGTTTGCGCTTCTCGTAGTGCTCGACCCCGATGAAGTCGCTCATGTGCTTGCCGACCAGCTCGGCGGGCGGGCGTCCGTACCAGTCGTTATGGAAGTCGTTGGCGAAACGGCAGACATGGTCGGCGTCGTAGTAGGAGATCAGCGCAGGGATGGCGTCGGTGATGGCGCGCAGTTCCCCGGCGCCCTGCGGCGTGAATGCCATCGAAATCCCTGAAGCCTGGTCCGCCATGTCGTCTCCCGCCTCGCCTTTATTGACGAGGGCGGAGGTTCGGTCCAGCAATCCCCCATGAGCACCCCTGTCGTCCATATCGTCGATGACGATCCGTCCCTGAGGGCGGCCCTCGACAGCCTGTTCCGCTCGGTCGGCCTGGAGACTCGCCTGTTCGGCGCGGCCCAGGACTTCCTGCAGTCGGGGCAGGCGTCGGCCGCCGGCTGCCTGGTGCTCGACGTGCGCCTGCCGGGCGTGAGCGGGCTCGACTTCCAGGCTCAGCTGGCGGCCGCCGACGTGCGCATGCCGGTGATCCTGATGACCGGGCACGGCGACATCCCGATGTCCGTGCGCGGCATGAAGGCTGGGGCCGTGGACTTCCTGACCAAGCCGTTCCGCGACCAGGACATGCTCGACGCCGTGACCGTGGCGATCGAGCGCGACCGCACCGTCCGCGCCCAGCAGACCGGACTGGAGGATCTGAAGAGCCTCTACGGCCAGCTCAGCCCGCGCGAGAAGGAGGTCATGGCGCTCGTCGCGACCGGCCTGATGAACAAGCAGATCGCCTTCCAGCTGGGCCTCAGCGAGATCACCGTGAAGATCCATCGCGGCGCCGCGATGCGGAAGATGGGCGCAAGGTCGCTGGCCGACCTGGTGAAGATGGCCGAGGCCCTGAAGCTCAAGCCCTCGCCTGCGGCAGGTTGACGCTAAACCTCTGTATGATTTGAAGG
>JAZJXN010000085.1:3986-14186 GCA_040390885.1 Pseudomonadota bacterium
CCTTGGCCAAGGTGACGGTTCATCGATCACCAGCGCGAGGAATGCCGGTGCCCGTCCATCCCCTGATCACCGTCGTCGATGACGACGAATCCGTCCGCGTCTCCCTGGAAGGGCTGATCCGGTCGATGGGGTACGAGGTCCGCAGCTTCAACTGCGCCCAGGCCTTCCTCGACTCCACCGCCCGCGCCGAGACCGCCTGCGTGATCAGCGACGTCCAGATGCCGGGCATGAGCGGGATCGAGCTGAAGCTGGCGCTGGTCGCGGCGGGCGAGGTCACGCCGGTGATCCTGATGACCGCCTTCGCCGACGACGGCGCCAGGGACCGGGCCGAACAGGCCGGCGCCGTCGGCTTCCTGCGCAAGCCGTTCAGCGGCGACAGCATGATCAGCTGCCTGGAGCGGGCGCTGGCCTAGGCGGCTGTCTCCAGCACCGACGCGAGGCCCTGGTAGAGGGCGCTCGGCGAGACCGGCTTGTGCAGCAGCGGCACGCCGCTGGCCCGCGCCTCGCGCAGCCGCTCCGGCGCCGTGTCGCCCGTGATCAGCAACGCCGGGATCTGCGCGCCCAGCGCCGCGCGCATGGCGGCGATCGCCTCGGCGCCGGTGCGTGATCCGCGCAGGCGATAGTCGCTGATGATCAGGCCGGGGGGGCGGTGGGCGGCGGCCACCAGGGCCTCCTCCAGCGACTCGACCGCATCGCAGTCGAAACCCCAGTCGGCCATCAGCCCGCACATGCCCAGACGCACCGCCTCGTCGTCGTCGATGACCAAGATCCGCGGCCGCGTCAGCCCGCTGAGCCGCGCGTCGTCCTCGATCACGAACGCGGCCGCCGGCGGCGCGGCCTCGTTCGAGATCGGCAGGGCCAGCCGGAAGACGCTGCCGCGTCCCGGGTCCGACGCCAGCGACAGCTCATGGCCGAGCGTGCGCGCCAGACCGTAGGCGATCGACAGCCCCAGCCCGAGGCCGTTGCGGCGGTCCCGCTCGGGATTGCCGAGTTGATGGAACTCGCGAAACACCTCGGCCTGCTGCGCCGGCTCGATGCCGATGCCGGTGTCCCAGACCTCGATCACGGCCTGGCCCCCGCGCCGGCGACAGCCGACCAGGATCCCGCCGCGCTCGGTGTAGCGGATGGCGTTGGACACGAGGTTGCGCAGGATCAGCTCGACCAGCGCGGGGTCGGAGCGGACGACCATCGCCGTTTCCCGCGAGCGATAGGTCATGCTCTTGGCGTCGGCCTGCGGCCCGAGGTCGTTCTCGACCTTGTTGAGCAGCGGTTGCAGGGCGAAGGCGCGCACCTGCGGTTCGATCACCCCGGCCTCGATGCGCGAGAAGTCGAGCAGGGTGTTGAGCATCTCCGCCGAGGCCTCGGACGCCTTGCGGGCGCTCGACAGCACATTGCGCTGCGTCAGCGACAGCGGACCGCGACCCAGCACCTCAAGGAACAGGCCGAGCGCGTGAACCGGCTGGCGCAGGTCGTGGCTGGCCGCGGCGAGGAACCGCGACTTGGCCGCGTTGGCGGCGGCGGCCTCGCGCTGGGCGCCATGGGCGTTGTCGATCTCGGCCCCGAGCTTCCGGATCAGGTCCAGATTCTCGAAGCGCAGCTCGATCGAGGCGCCGACGGCGCGGCTGGCCATGCCCGCCTGCATGTAGAGACCGCCGACGAAGATCACCGAACCGACGCAAAGCGCGATGTTCATCAGGGTCGGGTCGATGGCCCCCCTCGCCAGCACCGTCATCAGCACGCCCACGCAGAAGCCGGCGAAGACCTGACGTGTCGCCGCCATCACCGCCATGCTGCTGCTGAGCACCGAGGCGAGGACGGCGATGATGATGATGTCGTCCGTCGGCGTCGCGGTCGGCGGCATGACCCAGACCAGAAGCGCCCACACGCAACCCGTGACAACCGCGACCGCGATCGAGCCGCGGACCTGGTGTGTGAGGTTCAGGGTCGCGGGATCGGTCGCCAGGTTTCGGCGGGCGGCGCCCATGCTGAGGACGCGCATCAGCAGCACCAGAGCCACCCACAGACTGATCTCGCGCCAGTTTGCGAAGCCGGTGATGAGGCCGAGCACCCCGCCGAGAAACGCCATCTGGACGATGGCCCAGATCATCGCGCCCGAGGTGTTGCCCCACAGCAGCTTGAGGCGATCGTAGAGGATGCGGTCTTCCAGCGTCCACGACGGCGGCGACGGACGCCCGGGGCCGGTCATCCGACCAGACCGCGCTGACGCGCCGCGAAGGCGGCCTCCGACCGGCTGGTGACCTTGAGGTGCCGCAGCACCGCCTGGACGTGACCGCGGACGGTAAACTCCGACAGGTCCATGCGGCGGGCGATGACCTTGTTCGACAGACCCTGGCACAGGAAGTCGAGGACCTCGCACTGGCGCGGCGTGAGGCGGGCCTCGTCGGTCGCCTCTTCGTCCACGGCGGCCGAGGCCGCGCCCCCGAGCAGGGCCTGGCTGACCACGGCGACGATGCGGTCGGCGCTCTCGGCCTTGGACACGAAGGCCGCCGCGCCACGCGACAGGGCCAGCCGCACCGCCTCTGGTCCGTGATTGGCAGAGAGCATGATCACCGGCGTGCCCGGCCAGCGGCTGGCGATGAGGGTCAGCCCGTCCAGCCCGTTGAGGCCGTCCAGCTGGATGTCCAGCAGGACCAGGTCCGGCGCCGTCACCGCGGCCCGGAATCCCTCGTCGATCGCGCTCGCCTCGATCACCTCCAGGTCCGGAAGACTGGCGTCGAGGACCAGCCGCAGTCCCGACCGGAACAGGGCGTGGTCATCGATCAACAGAACTCGGGCCGGCGATTGCATGCGCCAAGCAAGCCCCCTCTCCCGTGGGAGGGCAAGAGCCGTCCGGCGCAGACAGTCAGTATTGACCGTGGGGCATGACGCCTCAGGCCGCGAGGGCGGCCTCCGCGGCCGGCTTGGCGCCCGCCTTCGGCTTGGGATTGGAGAACTCCATCACCTCGTCGGTCACCGCGCCGTACTTCAGCAGCATCAGGTCGAGGGCGTAGTTCTGGTTCTGCTTCCAGGGTTTCTTCGACCCCTGCTTGGGGAACTTGTCGATCGTGCGCTGGACGTAGCCGGAGGAGAAGTCGAGCCAGGGCTCCTCGCCCAGGTTCGGGTCTGTGTTGCGCGGCGTGGCCTGGCGCAGGCCGGTTTTGTCCATGTGGTTGAGCAGCCGCGTGACGTACTCGCAGGTGAGGTCGCACTTCAGCGTCCAGGACGCGTTGGTATAGCCGAACGACGTCGCCAGGTTCGGGATGTCGCTGTACATGATGCCCTTGTAGCTGAGCATCTTCGACGGCTCGATCTTCACGCCGTCCACGGTGAACTCGACCCCGTTCAGGACCTGCAGGTTCAGACCCGTGGCGGTGACGATGACGTCGGCGTCGAGCTCGGCGCCCGACTTCAGCTTCAGTCCGGTCGGCGTGAAGGTCTCGATCTGGTCGGTGACCACCGAGGCCGCACCGCCCTTGATGGCGTCGAACAGGTCGTTGTCCGGCACCAGGCAGAGGCGCTGGTCCCAGGGATTGTAGCGCGGCGTGAAGTGGGTCGCGACGTCGTAGTCCGGGCCCAGGTTCTCGCTGACCATGCCGATCAGCCGCTGCTTGGTCTTCTCGGGATTCTTGCGGGCCATGTTGAAGAACAGCATGCTCAGCAGGACGTTCTTCCAGCGCGTGATGCGGTAGGCCAGCATCGGCGACAGCTTGCTGCGCAGCCAGATCGCGACCGGGTCCTCGGCGGGGCGGGAGACCACATAGGTGGGCGAGCGCTGCAGCATGGTCACGTGGGCGGCCTGCTTGGCCATCTCCGGCACCAGGGTCACGGCGGTGGCGCCGCTGCCGATGACCACGACCTTCTTGCCGCTGTAGTCGAGGTCCTGCGGCCAGTGCTGCGGATGCACGATGCGGCCGCCGAAGCTCTTCACGCCCTCGAAATCGGGCGTGTAGCCGGCGTCGTAATTGTAGTAGCCGCCGCACAGGAACAGGAAGTTGCAGGTGAAGGTCGAGGACGCCGTCTCGACGGTCCAGACGGCCTCTTCGGTCGACCAGGACGCGGCCTTGACCCACTGGCCGTAGCGGATGTTGCGGTCGATGCCGGCCTCGGACGCGGTGTCGCGCACATACTTCAGGATCGAGGGGCCGTCGGCGATGGCCTTGGCTTCCTTCCAAGGCCGGAAGTTGTAGCCGAGGGTGTACATGTCGGAGTCGGAGCGGATGCCCGGATAGCGGAACAGGTCCCAGGTGCCGCCGATCGCGTCACGGCCTTCCAGGATGACGTAGGACTTGCCCGGACTCTTGTCCTGCAGGTGGTACGCGGCGCCGATGCCCGACAGGCCCGCGCCCACGATGACCACGTCGAAATGCTCTGCTGTCCCGGTCTTCGCCATGTCGCCCGCTCCCGCTGTTTTTATGTTTACGGCGATAATGTACCGAAAGAACGCGGTTGAACAGCCGTTTGGACGTTACGTCACCCTGACCCAAGGCCAAGGTTGCCGCGCCGCGCGGAAACGCCTACCCAGACAGGGTGCACGAGGAGACCGCGATGGCCGCGCCATACACGGACGACGCCTGGATCGAGGGCGAGGGCGAGGGCGACGATGCGGGCCTCAAGGTGCGTTGCCGCGCGAAGCTGCCTGCCCCGGCCGCCCGCAAGGGCTGGGACCATCTGGTCCTGATCGGCTGGACCTACGAGGAGGACGCGGTCGGCCAGGCGCTGAAGGACATCGTCAAGGACATCGCCACGTTCGAGGCGGCCATGGCCAAGGCGCTCGCCGCGCCGGACACCGGCGTGCTCGCGGCGGTGATCGCGGGTGCGGGCATGCGTGAGTGGCGCTACTATACGCCCAGCACCGACAGCTTCATGGACGCGCTGAACGAGGCGCTCGAGGAGCTGCCCGACTATCCGCTCGAGTTCATGGACTACGAGGATCCGGACTGGAACGCGCTGGCCGAGCTGATCGAGGACTGATCGCTCAGGCGACGGCGAGGGTCGCCGGGGCCTTGATGCGGCGGAAGACGGCTTCGAACAGGCCGAACAGTCCGAACGCGACGAGACCGAGCGCCACGGCGCCAAGGATCACCGAGCCGAAGGGCTGTCCTTCCAGTGTCTGCAGCGCGTCGCCCCAGCTGCGCGCCTCCGCAGAGCGCACGTCCAGCCCAGCCCGCAGCAGGAACACCCCCGCCGGCAGGGTGGCGACGCCGCGGCCGATATAGCCGAGCCGCGCGAACGGCACCGCGATCCGGCACAGCGCGTCGGAACAGTCCAGCCGCTTGGCGAAGTCCTGGAAGGCGCCCTGGACCAGGTTGCCGACGCCGACGCCGAGCAGCGCCACGCCCACGGCGATCAGGATCCAGTCGCCATAGGGCAGCGCGAGCGCCTCGGCGGCCAGGGTTCGGGCGGAGTCGCTTTCGTCCGCCTCGCCGATGTCCTCGAAGCCGTCGAGCAGCTCTAGGGTCGACCAGGCCAGGGCCGCATAGACGACGCCGCTGATCGCCTGACCCACTCGGATGGCGATGCCCTTGGGGGAAACGCCGTGGTTGTCGGCGTCGAACGCCGCCTCGACGAACCGCCAGGCCGCGAACGCCGCCAGGCCGGCGGCGACCCCGGCGATCAGCAGCAGCCCGAGCGGCCAACTTGCCCAGGCCTCGATGGCCCCGCTAGCCCCACTGGCGCGCGGCGTAAGGTCGAGGGCCGCCAGCAGGGCGATGCCGCCAACACCCAGATAGACGAGACCTCGCGCCCCGTAACCGAGGCGCGAGGCCATCTCGAGTGCCTTTCGGAACTGGGGTGGAAGCCGCTTGGCCAAGCCTCAGCGGTACTTCTTGTACTGGTCGAACGCGAAGCCGCCGGCGGAGATCGTGGCGTCACGCGCCCGCTTGTTGAACAGCAGCGTCAGGCCGATGCCGACGCCGAGAAGGATCAGCGCCGGGGGGATCGGCTTCTGCTTCAGGTGGGTGGCGACGTTGCCAGCCACGACCCGGGCGTTGTCGGCGAACTCCTGGACGCGCGGCTGACCGGGCGCGGGGTACTCTTCCCGCGGGCGGAACAGACCCTTGGCCGCGTCAATGAGGCCATCGACGCCGGTGCGGCGGGCGGGCGGCATGGTGTAGGGCGTATCGAAACTGCTCATGGCGAAACTCCTCTTCGGGGGACTAACGTCGCCGGGCGGAGATTGATCCCGCGCGCAACGAAGCGCCGCGCTTGCGGTTCTAGGCTCATGAGCAACGACGTCATCGCCGCCCTTGAAGCCGAGATGGCCCGCGCCGTCGCTGACGAGGATTTCGAGTTCGCCGGCATCCTGCGCGACCGGCTCGAGGCGATGCGCGAGGGGCGGCCGACGGGATCGATGCTGACCCGCCAACAACCCGGCAAGATGGGCCTGGGGACCTCCCAGGAGGCGTATGTGCCGCCGAAGAACCGGACCCTACCGACGAAGCCCGATCCCATGACCCGGGGTCACAGGCCCGGCAGCCGCCGCTCCTCCTAGTCGCGCTTCGCGGGCTTGGCGGGTTTGGCGGGAGCCTCCGCCTCCGCCTTCGCCGGCGTCGTGGCCGAGGCCTTCACCGGCGCGCCCCGGCGGCGGCCCTCGGTCATCAGCGCCGCGCAGTTCGCGTCCTTGGCCAGGCCGGGCTCGACGAACGGCAGGATCGCCACCAGCGGATTGACCAGGGCGCCGAGCGCCACGGCGATGCCGCCCTGGGCGATGGCGTTGCCGGTCTCGAGGTCGATGCTCGGCTTGGTCAGGGGGCCATCGATGTTGATCGGCACGAACAGGCGCAGCAGGCGGGGCTTCTTGGAGTCGCCCTCGATGCGCAGTTTCGGGCGCTCGGTCTTGAAGTTGATCGTGCCCGAGCCCTCGACCAGCACCACGTCGGTGTCGGCGACGATGCGGCTGGCGCGGGCGATGCCGTCGACGACGCGGAAGTCGGCCACCGCGCAGCGGAGCACGGTCTGCTTGGGGTCGTCGGACAGCAGCAGCAGCAGACCCTTCGAAAGGTTCACGCCGAGCAGCTCGGCGAAGGCCTGGCGCACCTCGCCGCGCGGCACCACGAACGTCACCGTGCCATCGGCGCTGGCCATGGCCTTGCGCACCGAGTTGCCGTAGCCGGTCAGCTTGGCGCGGCCGGCCATCTGACCCTCGATCACGGGCTGCCCGCCGAACCGCTGGGTGATCCAGTCCTCGAGCCGGCCGTTGGTGAGCCTGAGGTCGACATCAGTGCGCGGCACGTCACGGCTGGCGTCGAGCTTGGCCATGCCGCTCAGGGTGCCGCGCGAGAAGGTCAGCGAGACCGGGTCCCCGGTCAGGACGCCGTCCTTGAGGGTCAGGTCGAGGGCGACCTTGCTCAGGGGCAGGTTGGGCGCGTTCACCGTGTCGGCGCGATACTTCACCTTCGCGTCCATCGCCCGAATGCGTTCGACCTGCAGGGTGGCGTCGGGGAAGATCCGGCGCTGGGCCGCCATCTCGTTGCCCACGGCAGCCTGTTCCGGCGTCACCGCCTCACCCTTGCCGCGCGCGGGGGCGCCGCCGAAGATCGAGGCGAGGTCGTCGAAGTCGAGCCGGCGAGAGCGCAGGTCCGCCGTCAGGAACGGCTTCTTGCCACGGGTCTCGACACTGAGATCGCCGCGGATGTCGCTGTCGCCGATGCGGCCGCTGGCGTCGTCGAAGGTCCACTTCGTCCGCACGCGGCTCAGCTTGCCCGACACGCGGTAGGGCGGCGTGTTGGGGAGGGCCAGGCCGGTCAGGCCATAGAGATTGTTGAGGTCTACGCCGGTCACGGTCAGGTCGGTGGTGAACCGGCCGAGATCGAACGGGCGCGTGATCTGTCCCTTGGCGAGGATTCGTGTCGACCCGGCGCGGACATCGGCGTCGAACGGATAGGGTCGCGACGGGGAGACGTTGAGCAGCGGCGCCCCGGTGACGGCGGCGATGAAGCGCTCCCCGTTAAGCGCGCCCTCGCCGCGCAGGGAGAAGACGCCGCGGCTGGCGCCTTCGGTGCGCTCGTCGGTGTAGACGGTGCCGACGAAGGTGGTGGTGCTCTTGGCGTCGTCGACGCGCAGCTTGCCCTCTTCGATGATGAAACGACGGATCGCGGGGAGCTTCGTACCGCCCTTGCCGCCGTCGCCGAAGGTCCAGTTGGCGCGCCCGTCCTTGAGCCGGATGAGCTTCACGTCCGGCTTGCGGATCTCGACGTAGGGCATGATCACCCGGCCGATCAGCAGCGACGGCAGTTGAACCTGGAAGGCCACCCGCTCGACCGTGGCCATGTCGCCCTTGGCCCAGGCTGGTTGCGAGATGCGCAGGCCGTGCACCTCGACCTTGGGCTTGAGGGACCAGGGATGGACGTCGAGATCGCCCTCGATGGCGACCGTGCGGTTCAGCCGCGCCGAGGCGACGGCCGAGACCGGGCCGCGCAGCCAGTTCCAGTCAAAGATCACCAGGAAGCCGACGATCGCCGCGAACAGAATGAGAGCGGCGACGAGGCCGCGGCGGCGATGGCGCGGAGCCTCGTTCCAGCGCTCGCGGGCGCGGGTCAGGTAGGCGCGGACGTCGGCGTACTGAAACGACGGCAAGCGGTCGGACTCCGTGCATCCCCCGGGCCTAAAGCGCGGCGAGAGGCCATGTGTTCCGGCGGCTTGTCCGGCGGGGGTCAGGTTGATCTCCGCGAGGATCACAATCCCCGGTCAGGGAGATGGCGATTTCGATGCTCTCACCGCGCCTGAAAAGCCGACCGCGTGGCGGACGCGTGGCGATATCGTCTTGTCCCCTACCGATCCAACGCAGAGCATGCGGCGCACCGCCCCGCGCCGCGCGGGAGAATGGAGAACGGCTGATGCTTGGAAGACGCGACATCCTGCTGGGCGCCGGAGCACTGCTGGCCACGGGCCGGGCGGCCTCGGCCCAGGCCCCGCTGACGGTGTTCGCGGCGGCGTCGCTGCAGGAGTCGCTCAAGGCCGCCGGCCAGGCCTGGACGAAGGCGGGCGGAGCACCGGTGCGCTTCAGCTTCGGCGCGTCCTCGGCCATGGCCCGGCAGCTCGAACAGGGCGCGCCGGCGGACCTGTTCCTGTCGGCGGACCTGGAGTGGATGGACTGGTCGGCGCAGCGCAGGCTGATCGTACCGGCCTCGCGCCGCAACCTGCTGTCCAACACCCTGGTGCTGATCGCGCCGGCGGGGTCGAAGACCGTTCTCAAGATCGGCAAGGGCATGCCGCTGGCCAAGGCCCTGGGCGGCGGTCGCCTCGCGGTGGGCGACACCACCGCCGTTCCCGCCGGCAAGTACGCCAAGGCCGCCCTGACGGCGCTGGGCGTCTGGGATCAGCTGCAGGGCAGGCTGTTGCCGGCCGAGAACGTCCGCGCCGCGCTCGCCTATGTGTCACGCGGGGAAGCGCCGCTGGGCATCGTCTACGCCACCGACGCCAAGGCCGATCCGAAGGTTCGCGTGGTCGGGACCTTCCCGGCCTCGAGCCACGCGCCGATCGTCTATCCGGGCGCGGTGACGGCCTCTTCGCGGCATCCCCGCGCGGCGACCCTGCTTGGCTTCCTGCAGGGGCCGGAGGCCAGCGCCGTGTTCAAGCGCTACGGCTTCGGCGTGCTGGCCAGGCCGGCCTAGGACGTCAGTCCTCGACCTTGCCCGGCCAGGTCAGGTAGCCGGCACGGTCGGTCGCCGCGGGGCCGGCGCGACGCACGCGGCCCTGGCGATCCTCGTAGTAGCCCGCGGTCTGGCCGTGGCTGGCGGCATAGCCGTAGCTCGCCGACGAGGCGCCGCCCGAGGCATAGCCGCTGGAGGACTCGCGGTAGCGGACGCGCTCCGACGAGCTCTCGCTCTCCTCCACCGAAATGCTCACGCCCGAAGCGATCCGGCCCGAGGCGCCGTAGCGGCCGCCGTAGCCGCTCTCGGCGCGGCCGTAGCGCCGCTCCTCGCCGCCGACATAGCCGCGGCGGGTGTCGCGTTCGACGTACCGGCCGCCGCTCTCGCGGCTGCTGTACTCGCCGCGATAGCCGCTCGACGCGCCGCCGGTGGTCTCGCGCTCGCGGTAGCCATGGAAGCCGCCGCTATCACGCGCCGCATAGCTGTCGCGTGAATCGCGGCCCGTATAGCCGCCGCGGTACTCGCGGGATTCGCGAGACTCGCGGGCGCTGTAGCCGCTGCTGTCGCGGGCGTCGTAGAGCGCATGGCCATCTCCGCACCGCACGCTAAC
>JAZJXN010000085.1:14196-64331 GCA_040390885.1 Pseudomonadota bacterium
AGCCGCCGCGATACTCGCGGTCGTCCCGGGACGTGTAGCTGCGGCTGGTGTCGCGGCCGGTGTAGCCGCCGCGATAGCCGCGCGTGGTGGCGCCGCTGGCGTAGTAGTCGCCGCCCGCCAGGGTCTCGCCATGCCGGCGCGCCGCATAGGTCCGGGTGCGCGTCTCGCGCTGGGCCGGGCGGTAAACCCGAACGGTCTCGCGGCGGACGGGCGAGCCCGTGGCGACGGACGCGCCGGTGTCCGCGCTGGCCGTCGCCTTGTCCGCCGGCGCGCCGTCGGTCGGGCAGATCTTGCAGCAGCAGTCCCGCGTCGCCGCGGCGGACTCTGCAGGCGCGGCAGGCGCCGCCGGGGCGGCGGCCTGCTTCGGAGCGTCCCTGTTGCAGCCGGTCAGGGCCAGAAGGGCGAGGGCGACGATGGACACGCGTGCGGACATGGGACGACTCTGATGAAGCTCTGTCCCGTCAGGATAGCCCTCGCCGACGCCGGCCTGATCGTCATTCTCCCGCAGGGCGAGACTTAACCTTAACTACGTCCCGAATCGCGAGTGCGAGGCCGACGCCGGCGGCGATGCCGAGGCTGTTGGCGAGGGCGTCGAGCGGATCGCCCTGCCGGCCGAGGTTCATGGTCGCCTGCAGGACCTCGACGCCGATCCCGAGCAGGAACAGTCCGCCGGCCAGGCGGCCGAGCCTGGTCGGAAACGTCGCTGCGCCGATCAGCGCCAGGCCGAGGTAGGCGACGGCGTGCTCGACCTTGTCCCACAGGTTCACGGTCGGGATGGCGGTGGTCGGCGCCAGCGACAGCCAGAGCACCACCGCGCAGGCGGCGACGAACACGGCGATGCGGATCGGGCGGGAAATCATCGGGTCTCCGGGTTGCGCGGCGGAGGACGGGTGTCTAGCGTCCGCGCCTTAAAAACAAGGGGCGCGCGCGTGACGGTTTCTGCAGTGATCTTTGACTTCGGCGGAGTGATCACCTCTTCGCCGTTCGAGGCCTTCAACACCTACGAGGCCGAGTTCGGCCTGCCGAAGGACTTTGTCCGCGGCGTGAACGCGACCAACCCCGACCACAACGCCTGGGCGCTGTTCGAGCGCAACGAGATCGACGCCGCCGGCTTCGACGTGAAATTCCTCGAGGAAGCCACGGCGCTCGGCCACGCGGTGCGCGGCGGAGATATCCTGCCCCGCCTGTCCGGCGACGTGCGCCCGCGGATGGTCGCGGCGCTGAAGCAGTGCAAGGCCAACTTCAAGGTCGGCTGCATCACCAACAACGTCCAGACCGGCCATGGCGCCGGGATGTCCGGCACGTCCGACAAGGCCGCGCAGGTGGCCGGGGTGATGGAGCTGTTCGATGCCGTCATCGAAAGCTCGAAGGCCGGCGTCCGCAAGCCCGACCCGCGCATCTACCAGATGATGTGCGAGCTGCTGGGCGTAGAGGCCGCCGAGTGCGTCTACCTCGACGACCTCGGCATCAACTGCAAGCCGGCCGCGATGCTGGGGATGCGCGCGATCAAGGTCGTCGGCGTCGACCAGGCGCTGGCGGAGCTGTCCGCCGCGACCGGCCTGACCTTCGAATAAGACCAGAACAGCTCGGGAGAGACGCTCATGACCGCCGCCAACGGCCGGGTCGCCGGCAAGAAGGCCTTCATCACCGGAGCCGCCCAGGGCCTGGGGGCCGCGATCGCGCGCCGCCTGGCTGAGGAAGGCGCCAAGGTCAGCCTGGCCGACCTCAACCACGACGGCGCCAAGGCCGTGGCGGCGGAGATCAACACGACGCGTGGCGAGGGCACGGCCTTCGCCTTCCCGCTCGACGTGACCCGGGAAGACCAGTGGATCTTCGCGCTGGAAGAGGCCGACGCGGCCATGGGCGGCATCTCGGTGCTGGTCAACAACGCCGGCATCGGCCTGGGCGGCAACCTCGACCAGTGCACGCTCGAGGAATTCCGCAAGGTGATGTCGGTGAACGTCGACTCCGTCTTCCTCGGCGCCAAGCACGCGCTGAAGTACATGCGGCAGAACCAGCCGGGCTCGATCGTCAACGTCAGCTCGATCGCCGGTCTGATCGCCAACCACAGCGACCCGTCCTACAACGCCTCGAAGGCGGCGGTCTGGCTGCTGAGCAAGAACGTGGCCCTCTACTGCGCCAAGCAGAAGCTCGCGATCCGCAGCAACAGCGTCCACCCGACCTACATCGACACGCCGATCCTCGACCCGATCCGGCAGATGTTCGGCAAGGACGAGGCGGAGGCCAAGCTCGGCCGCCAGGTCCCGATCGGTCACATCGGCGAGACGCTCGATGTCGCCAACGCGGTGCTCTACCTGGCCAGCGAGGAGAGCAAGTTCATGACCGGCGCCGAGCTGAAGCTGGACGGCGGCATCTCCGCGATGTGAGGACTACAGTGGCGCCTCCCCCAGCAAGCCGGCGAGGCTCGTTCGGAGAGGCGGCGCCCCTCAGTTCACCAGAATAGTGCCCAGCAGGAACTTCGCCCCCGGCTTGCCGAGCGTGCGGTCGGTGACCCGCTGCAGTTCACGGCTCAGGTAGTCGGCGTCCGGAACGCCCGCTGCCGGCATCCCGGCGGCGTAGCTCTGGACGAAGCCGGCGTAGGCCGCGCGCAGGCGGGGCTGCGACTCGTCGGCCCGGCGGCGCAGGCCCTCGTCAGCGATGTCGAGGCCGCATTCCAGCGTGATCACGCCGCGGCCGCCGTTGCGGCGCATGACCGTCGCCACCACCGCCTTGATCGGCAGATAGCTGGCCCCGCCGCCCTTCTTCTTCTCGCCTCCGGACGCCGCCGCGACGGCGGGCAGCAGGCTGAGGGCGGAGGCGATGACGAGGCGACGATCCATCCGCGACTCTTCGCCCGGGTATGGTTGACGGGCCGTTTACGATTTCAGCCCAAGCGTGAGGACGGGCGGGACTCAAATCACTCCGACGACCTGCACGCCGCCCTTCTGGAGACCCGATGGCCGGCTTCGCGCCCGACACCCTAGATCTCGACGGCAAGGTGATCCTCATCACCGGCGGCACAGGCTCGTTCGGGCGCCGGTTCGTCGAGACCCTGCTGACCCGCTACAGGCCGCGGAAGGTCATCGTCTATTCGCGCGACGAGCTGAAGCAGAGCGACATGCAGCAGGAGCTGCGTGAGCAGTTTCCGCCCGAGACCCTGGCGCCGATGCGCTTCTTCCTCGGCGACGTCCGCGACCGCTCGCGTCTGACCCTGGCCCTGCGCGGGGTCGACATCGTCATTCACGCCGCCGCCCTGAAGCAGGTGCCCGCCGCCGAGTACAATCCCTCGGAGTGCATCCAGACCAACATCATCGGCGCCGAGAACGTGGTCTGGGCCAGCCTCTCCAACCATGTGAAGCAGGTGGTCGCGCTGTCGACCGACAAGGCCTGCAACCCCGTCAACCTGTACGGCGCGACCAAGCTGGCCTCGGACAAGACCTTCGTCGCGGCCAACAACCTGTCGGGCGACATCGGCACCAAGTTCTCGGTCGTGCGCTACGGCAACGTGGTCGGCTCGCGCGGCAGCGTGGCCCCGCTGTTCCGCCGGCTGCTGGCCAAGGGCGCGACCGAGCTGCCGGTCACCGACGCGCGCATGACCCGCTTCTGGATCACCCTGAACCAGGGCGTCGATTTCGTGCTGTCTTCGCTGGAGATCATGCGCGGCGGCGAGATCTTCGTGCCGAAGATCCCGTCGATGTCGATGCCGGATCTGGTCCAGGCCATGGCTCCGGGGATCGGCATGACCATCGTCGGCATCCGGCCAGGCGAGAAGCTGCACGAGATCATGGTCGGCTCCGACGACGCGCGTCAGACCGTGGAACTGGCCGACCGCTACGTGATCGAGCCGTCGTTCGTCGAATACACCCGCAAAGCCTTCGGGCCCGACGATGGCGCGACCCCCGTGGCCGAGGACTTCAGCTACGCCAGCGACAACAACAGCGACTGGCTCACCCCTGAACGGCTGCGGGCGATGCTGGAGGAGACCGGGGCGTGACCCTGCCCTTCCTGCCCTACGGACGGCAGACCATCGAGGACGACGACGTGGCGGCCGTCGCAGCGGCCCTGCGCGGCGACTTCCTGACCACAGGGCCTACGGTCGAGCGGTTCGAGCAGGCGTTCGCGGCCGAGGTCGGCGCGGCCCATGCGATCGCCTGCAGCAACGGTACGGCGGCGCTGCACATGGCGATGCTGGCGGCGGGGGTCGGTCCGGGCGACGTCTGCATCGTCCCGTCCATCACCTTTCTGGCCACGGCGAACTGCGCGGCCTACGTCGGCGCAGACGTGGTGTTCGCGGATGTTGATCCGGACACCGGACTGCTGACGCCGGAGACCCTGGCCGAGGCGCTGCAGCGCGCCGAGGGGCGGCGGGTGCGGGCGGTTCTGCCCGTGCACCTGCGGGGCGACGTCTGCGACCTGCCGGCGCTGGCGGAGCTGGCCGAGGCGGCGGGTGCGATCCTGGTCGAGGACGCGCCCCATGCGCTGGGCTCGTCCCTGCGCCACGGCCATGCGGTCAGCCGGGTCGGCGACTGCGCCTTCTCGGCGATGACGACCTTCTCCTTCCACCCGGTGAAGACGATCGCCACCGGCGAGGGCGGAATGGTCACCACCAACGACACGGACCTTGCCGCCGCCCTGCGCCGTTTCCGCAGTCACGGCATGACGCGGGCGCCAGGGGGCGATCCGTGGGCGTACGAGATGGCCGAGCCCGGCTTCAACTATCGGCTGCCCGACATCAACTGCGCGCTCGGCCTGTCCCAGCTGGCCAAGCTCGAGCGGTTCGCGGACCGACGGCGGACGCTGGCGGCGCTCTACGAGACCGCACTGGCTCCTCTGGCGCCGGCTGTACGGCTGGCGAGACGGTCGGCGGGCTCGGAGCCGACCTTGCATCTGCTGACGGTGCTGATCGACTTCGAGGCGACGGGCCAGTCGCGCCGCGCGGTGGTCGACGGGCTCGCGGCGCGCGGGATCGGCAGCCAGGTCCACTACATCCCCGTTCACACCCAGCCCTACTGGCGGGCGCGCCACGGCGACCTCGATCTGCCGGGCGCCCGGGCCTGGTACGAGCGGTGCCTGAGCCTGCCCCTGTTCCCGGCGATGGTGGAAGACGACGTCGCACGGGTGGCGACGGCCCTGACCGAGGTCCTGAAGCGCTAGCCTCGAACGCAGCTCACCCCTCGCCACCGCGAGGCGCACATCACGTGGGGGTCAGGCCGCCAGTCCGGCCGTCTGCATCAGGGTGCGGACCCTCTCGAGCGCTTCGGGAGACTGTGACAGCTCCTCGCGCGTGGCGGGCAGGCGCACCAGCTTGACCGCTTCGAGGCGCGCACGATCGGCGGCCGGCCCTTGCGGCGCGGTCTCGCCGATGGCCAGGCGCAGCAGCAGGTTCAGCCGGTGCACGGCCGGGGCCGACGCGCGCGCGACCAGCGTGACCAGCTTGCCGTCGGCCTCGATCAGCCCGCCGACTTCGCCGATCTTGGCCTGGATGGGTCCGGCGTCTTCCGGCGCGAGACCGGCGCGCAGCACGGAGCGCTGAAGTGCGGCGAGAGAAGCAAGCTTCGTCGCCGGCGAGTCGGGGCCGTAGCGCAGCTCCTTCTCGAACCGCAGAGACGAGACATTGGCGTTCAGCCAGCGGCCGGCCTGACGCTTGTTGGCCCCGCCGGTGACGTTCTCGGCGAGCTTGATCAGCATCTCGATCTCGTCGCGCGAGCCAGTGTCCGTGCCGAGCAGGGCGTCGACAAAGTCGCCGGTGACCAGCGACTTCGAGCGGGCGGTGAAGGCGTTGTGGATGTCCTCCATCGACAGAACCCGGCCGCCGGCGGCGGTCAGCGCCATGGCCAGACCGCGCAGCAGCTCGATCTCGGCCATCGCCTCGCCCGGCTTCAGTCGGCGCGGCCCCGTCAGCTCGCGCAGCACCCGCTGGGCGATGGCGACGCGGCAGGTCTCGAAATGGCGACCGCCCAGCCAGTTGGCCAGCCGCGCGGCCGGCCCGTTGAGCGGCGGCATGATCCGGGCCACCGAGGCCTCCATGCCAATCAGCGCCTCGACCGGATCGGCGCCGGCAAGCCGGGTCATGGCCGCGAGCTGCCCGCCGAGGTCGAGGTCCGGGCCAAGCAGGTCCATCAAACCCGCCTTGGAGCCGAGGATCTCGGTCAGGGGCTGTTCGATCACCGCCAGGGCGGCGTCGCGGGCGGCGGGATGGGTCGGGGCGGCGTCGGCGAGGTCGAGCAGCAGGCTGACCTTCTCGGCCCAGCCGCGAGCCGGGGCGATCGAGGCGGCCACGCCGGCGCCGAGCAGGTAGGCGCGGTCGGGCTCGGAGACCAGCCGCTCGGCGGCGGCCGCGAAACCCTCCTTGTCGAGGTTCGGCAGGTTGCCCTTGCGGGCGTCCTTCAGGATTCGCTCGATGGCGCGCTCGGCCAGCTTCTGGAAGGAGCGCATCAGTTCGTGGACGCCGATGCCGCGGGCCTGGGCCTCGGGCACGGCGACCTTCTGGATGGCGTGCTGCAGCTCGACGCCGGAGGCTTCCAGCCGCTCGACCAGGTCGGGCCGGTGCAGCAACTCGAACGGCGTCGCGCCCTGGCGGGACAGCCAGCCGTCGAGCAGGCGGCCGATCCGTTCGCGGGCGTGGCAGGTGTAGAGATCGGACGGGCTGACGCAGAGCGGCTCGTTGTCCTCGCGGGGCTTCTTGGCCTTGCCGCTGTCGGGGAGTCCCTTGGTCAGGATGGTGATGGAGCTGAACTCCATCGTGTCTTCGTCGAGGATTTCCTTGGTCACCCGAACGGTGGCGACACGGCCTTCGGCCAGCGCCTCCTCGGCGGCGGCGAGGGCGCGGCCACGATCCTCCGTGGCAAGGTCCAGCACCCAGCCGGAATTCGCCTGGCGACGGACGAACAGTTCGTAATGCACACGACCCCCCATGGAACGTAGCGTACAGAACCATGTTCTAAGGCCAGGTTTACAAGGCCGGCGCCGCATTGACGCCACGCTGGCGGGGGATTTCCTTGCGCCGCGACGTCGCGTCGTTAGGTAATGCCAAGACGCTGCCTGTCAGTAGAAGGACTCCGATGGCGAAAATCACTCTGGTGGACGACGACGAGAACATCGTCGCTTCCGTCTCGCTGGCGCTCGAAAGTCTCGGCCACACGATCACCGCCTGCTACGACGGTGCGGCCGGCCTCGAGTCCCTGCAGACCTCGCCCCCCGACCTCGCCATTCTCGACGTGAAGATGCCGCGCATGGACGGCATGGAGCTGCTGCGCCGCCTGCGCCAGACCTCCGACATGCCGGTCATCATGCTTACCTCGAAGGACGAGGAGATCGACGAGATCCTCGGCTTCAACCTCGGCGCCGACGACTACATCCACAAGCCGTTCAGCCAGCGGCTCCTGCTTGAGCGCGTCAAGGCGGTGCTTCGGCGTGCAGACGTGATCGACGAGAACACGCCCGCCGGGCCGATCGAGCCGGGGGCGAAGGCGATGAAGCGCGGCAAGCTGACCCTCGACCCCGAGCGGCATGACAGTCTCTGGGACGGCCGCCCCGTGCGCCTGACCGTGACCGAGTTCCTGCTGCTGCAGTCGCTGGCCCAGCGCCCCGGCTTCGTGAAGAGCCGCGACAACCTGATGGACGCCGCCTACGACGATCAGGTCTACGTCGACGACCGCACCATCGACAGCCACATCAAGCGGATGCGCAAGAAGTTCCGCCAGGTCGACCCCAGCTTCGACGCGATCGAGACCCTGTATGGCGTCGGATACCGCTACCGCGAGTCCTGAGCCGGAGGCGCCCGCGCGCCGCTGGTTTCTCCCGCAGGGTTCGCGCCTCGGCCGGCTGATCATCGCCCTCAACCTGCTCAGCCTGGCGATCCTGGTTGGCGGCGCGCTGACGCTGAACGAGATGCGGCGCGGGCTGGTCAACGCCCGCATCGACAGCCTGATCACCCAGGGCGAGTGGATCGCCCGGATCATCGACGACGCCGCCACCGTGGGCGAGCCCGAGCCGGCCTTGCAGCCGGAACGCGCCGCGCAGCTGCTGCAGCTGCTGCACCTGCCCAAGGACGCGCGGGTGCGGCTGTTCGACCGCGACGGGCGGCTGATCACCGACAGCTACTTCGTCGCCGACCGGGTCGAGTGGAAGCCGCTGCCTCCGGCCCGCAAGCCCGGGCAGAAGCCGCCGTCCGGCGAGCCGACCAAGGCCGAGGAGCGGGCCGCGCGAGCCCTGCAGGCCGAACTGCGCGCCGCCCATCTGGGCGAGCCCGTCAAGGGCCGCCGCCTGGCAGAGAACGGCGTCCAGGTCATCTCCGTGTCCCTGCCGATCAAGCGGGTGCGGGCCGTGGTCGGGGTGCTGACCCTCGAGGCCGGCGACGTCGACCAGATCATCGCCCGCGAGCGCGCCAACCTCATTCCCTTCATCCTCATCGCGGTCGGGGTGACCCTGCTGTCCTCGGTGCTGCTGAGCATGCTGGTGGCGCGGCCGATCCTGCGGCTGGCCCGCGCCGCCGACCGGGTGAAGATGGCGAGGGCGCGCTCGATCTCCCTGCCCGACCTCGCCCGCCGCGACGACGAGATCGGCGACCTGTCGCGCTCGCTGGAATCGATGACCGACACCCAGTCGGAGCGCATGGACGCGATCGAACGCTTCGCCGCCGACGTCGCCCACGAGATCCGCAACCCGCTGACCTCGATCCGCTCGGCCGTCGAGACGCTGGACCTGGTCACCGACGGCAAGGGCCGCGAGCGGCTGATGGGCATCCTCAAGCAGGACGTCGGGCGGCTCGACCGGCTGGTCACCGACATCTCCAACGCCTCGCGCCTCGACGCCGAGCTGTCGCGCAACGAGCCCAGGCCGATCGACCTTGGCCGGCTGCTGGCCGACATCGTGGCGGTCTACGACGGCGCGCTGAAGCCCGGAGAGGTCGCGGTGCGGCTGACCCTGCCCGACACCCCGACCCAGGTGACGGGCCGCGAGGGGCCGCTCGGCCAGGTGTTCCGCAACCTCATCGACAATGCCCGCTCGTTCAGCCCCGCCGGCGGCGAAGTCCGCGTCGCCCTGTCCCACGACAAGGGCCGGGCGCGGATCCTGGTCGAGGACGACGGCCCCGGCGTGCCGCAGGACAATCTCGAGACCATCTTCGAGCGCTTCTACACCTCGCGGCCGAAGGGCACCGCCTTCGGCGGCAATTCGGGGCTCGGCCTCTCCATCGCCCGCCAGATCGTCGAGGCGCACGGCGGCCAGATCCACGCCGAGAACCGTCGAGGCGGGGCCAGACCGTCGCTCGGGATCGGCGAGCAGGATCCCGCCGACCCCGCCGAGATCTCCGGCGCCCGCTTCGTCGTCACCCTGCCCGAGCGCCGGTCGTGATCCGCCACGCAGGGCTGGTCGCCCTGCGCCTGCAGGGCGTCTGGCGCGGCGTGCTGATCGAGGGGCCGTCCGGTTCCGGCAAGAGTGATCTGGCCCTTCGCGCCCTCGGCGAGGGCTTTCAGCTGGTCGCCGACGACCGCGTGCTGCTGTGGACGTCGGGCGGCCGGCTCTACGGCAGGGCCCCGGATGCGCTCGCCGGACTGCTGGAAAGCCGGGGCCTGGGCGTGATCCCGGCGCCCACCCTGCCCTTCGCCGAAGTGGCCCTGGCGGTGCGCTGCGAGGCGTCGCCGGACGCCGTTGAGCGGTTCCCGACCGGCGAAATCCTGGACTGCCTCGATCTGCGCCTGCCGGTGCGCCCGCTGTGGCCTTTTGATCCCGCAGCGCCTGCGAAACTGCGTCGAGCGCTAGAGCATCTTGGACGCGGAGATTAACGGGCGTATCTAGGCGCCTTCGCGGTCTGGCCCGCGGGTTCGTCGGGCAGGGGATTCCCGGTTTTGATCATCACAGGACACTCGGCCCACAAATGATCGGGCTCGTGATCGTCACTCACGGTCGGCTGGCGGAAGAGTTTGTCTTCGCCATGGAGCATGTGGTGGGCCCGCAGCAAGCGGTGGTGCCCATCTGCATTGGCCCCGACGACGATATGGAAAAGCGCCGCAAGGACATCCTGAAGGCGTGCGCGGCCGTGGACACCGGCGCGGGCGTGATCCTGCTGACCGACATGTTCGGCGGCACGCCCAGCAATCTGGCCATCAGCGTCATGGAGCAGACCCGGGCCGAGGTCATCGCCGGCCTCAACCTGCCGATGCTGATCAAGCTCGCCTCCCTGCGCACCCGCCAGAACCTCGAAGAGTGCGTCCACAGCGCCCAGGAGGCCGGCCGCAAGTACATCTCCGTCGCCTCCTACGTGCTGGCCGGGGAAAAATGACGGCCAGGCGCACGGTCGAGATCGTCAACGAACGGGGCCTGCACGCGCGGGCCTCGGCCAAGTTCGTCAAGATGGCCGCCGGCTTCGACGCCGAGGTCCAGGTCAGCCGCGACGGCTCGACCGTCGACGCCCGCTCTATCATGGGTCTGATGATGCTGGCCGCTGGCATCGGCTCGACCATCGAGATCAGCGCCGAGGGCGCGGAAGCCGAGGCGGCCCTCGAAGCGCTGTGTGACCTGGTGGCGGCAAGGTTCGACGAGGAGCGGTAGGCGTCCTCCCTGCCGTTTACGGCGAGGGAGACTTTCCTACTTGAAGTACCGCACCGGCTCCGACCCGTCCCAGTCCTGCGCAGCCCGCCGGATGTGCTCGAAGGTCCGGCCCTTGGTCCCGCTGATGTCGGAGATCTCGATCACGGTGCCAGGATGCGCCTGGGTGTCGAAATAGGCGAAGCGGCCCTTCTCACCGCCGATCTGGCCCTCGTGGCCGACGACGTAGCCGAGCGACAGCGCCTTGTCGTGGAGGGCCTGATAGTCGGTCGTCCAATAGGACATGTGCTGCAGGCCCTCGAGGCCGGCGTCGAGAAACTCGCGGTACATAGACGGGGCGTCGTTGCGTTGCTGGATCAGTTCGATCTGCAGGTCGCCGGAGTTGGCCAGGGCGATCGACATCCTCACGTCCGACGGAGCGCCGCGATGGCGGAACCAGTCGGTCTTCACGTCCTCGATATAGAACCAGGGGCCGACGCCCAGGACCTCGATCCAGTGGGTCATCGCCGCCTCGATGTCGCGGACGACGTAGCCGTTCTGGCAGACCTTGCCGAAGATGCGGCTCATGGCGCGTCTCCCGTCATCCCGCGCGAACGCGATCGTCGAGGCTAGTTGGCGGCCAGACGGTCTGCGCTGGTGCGCGACGACAGCACGAAGCCGGTCGCCTCCGAGAAGGGGGCCTCAGCGGCCACGCCGAACGGGCGCAGGTCGAGGTCCTTCATCAGCAGGCTGTCTTCGTCCTGGCCCGGCAGCGGCGTGGTCAGCAGCTTGCCGCCGACGAACATCGAGTTGGCGCCGGCCAGGAAGCACAGGGCCTGCAGCTCCTTCGACATGTCGTCGCGGCCGGCCGACAGCCGGACCATCGACTTGGGGCAGACCAGGCGGGCGACGGCGACGGTGCGCACGAACTCGATGCCGTCGATCTCGCCGTCGCGCTTGACCTTGTCGCCGAGCGGGGTTCCGGCGACCGGGACCAGGGCGTTGACCGGCAGGCTGTCGGGGTGGGCCGGCAGGGTCGCCAGCTGGTGCAGGAAGCTGGCGCGGTCCTGACGGCTCTCGCCCATGCCGACGATGCCGCCGCAGCAGGTCGACATGCCGGCGTCGCGCACGTGCTGCAGCGTGTCCAGGCGGTCCTGATAGGTGCGGGTGGTGACGACCTCGCCGTAATACTCCGGCGAGGTGTCGAGGTTGTGGTTGTAGTAGTCGAGGCCCGCGTCCTTGAGGGCCACGGCCTGCTCGGCCTTGAGCATGCCCAGCGTGACGCAGGTTTCCAGACCCAAGGCCTTCACCTCGGTGATCATGGCCGAGACCTTGGGCAGGTCGCGATCCTTCAGGTCGCGCCAGGCCGCGCCCATGCAGAAGCGCTGGGCGCCGCTGGCCTTGGCCGCCTGGGCGGCTTCGATGACGGTGTCCAGGTCCATCAGCTTCTCGGCCTTGAGGCCGGTCTTGAAGAAGGCGGACTGGCTGCAGTAGCCGCAGTTCTCGGCGCAGCCGCCGGTCTTGATCGACAGCAGCTGCGACAGCTGCACCTCGCTCGGGTCAAACCAGCGGCGGTGCACCTGGGCGGCCTGGAACACCAGCTCCATGAACGGCAGGTCGAACAGCGCCTCCACTTCCGGGCGCGTCCAGTCGTAGCGCGGCAGGGCGGGGTCGGCGAAGCGGACGGGAGCGTTCATGGACACTGTTCTCCTGTTAGGCCGCGCCCTTGTAGACATGGCGGCGTAACTTCTCAAACCCCTGAGTTCCATCCTGCCCCGGCGCAGATCCCCATCCGGCCCTGGAAGACGATAGACTGCCCGCCATGGCCGCTCCGAACCGCGAGATCGAACTGAAGTTCCTGCTGGACGAGACGGCGGTCGCCGCCGTGCTGGCGTCGCTGCCGCCCGGCGAGACGGCGGTGAAGGATCTGGTCGCCGTCTACTACGACACCGAGGACCGCTGGCTCGGCCGCCACGGCTTCGGGATGCGCGTGCGGCGAACCGGCGCGACGTGCGTGCAGACGTTGAAGTCGGCGCTCGGCGACGACGGCGGACGCGACGAGTGGGACTGGCCGGTGCCAACCGACGCGCCGGAGCCGGCGCTGCTGGCCGAGACCCCCGCGGCCCTGCCCGCCGGCGCGACGCTGCGGCCGATGTTCACCGTTCGCAGCCGACGGACGATCCGCCTGCTGCACGAGGACGGCAGCGAGATCGAACTGGTCATCGACGACGCCGAGATCACCGCGGGCGGCCGCACCGAGGCCTTCCTGGAGCTGGAGATCGAACTGAAGTCCGGCGACGTCGCGGCGTTGCAGTCCCTGGCCGAGCGGCTCGGCCGCGTCGCGACATTGCGGCCCAGTAACGTGACCAAGGCGGAACGGGGCTTTACGCTGCTGGGACGCTGAAGTCGGGGAAGCCCATGCGTCTCGTTCCGGTCCTGGCCCTGCTGGCCGCCGCTGCCCTCATGGGCGGAGCCGCGAGGCCTGCGACGGTGGACTACAGTCTCAGCCCCGTCTTCGATGGCGAAACCCTGAAGGCGGTCGCCGTCGAGGTGCGCTTCACCGGCGAGGCGGACGGGGAGACGCGCGTGCGGCTGCCCGACGACTGGGGCGGTCAGGCCGAGCTGTGGAAGAGCCTTTCCGGCTTCAAGGTCGCCGGCGGCAAGCTCGAGACCCCGTCGCCCGCCGTGCGCGTCGTCAAGCACCGCCCCGGCGCGCGGATCGTGCTGCGCTACCAGGTGACCTCGGGCTACCCGGGCGACCCGCCGGCGGGCAACACCTATCGGCCGGCGGTGCGTCCGGGCTGGTTTCACCTGATCGGCGAAGGCGCCTTCGTCGAGCCGGAAGGCCAGAAGGCGGCGCCGGCGACCTTCACCTGGAAGCGCTGGCCGAAGACCTGGACCCTGGCGTCCGATCTCGATCACGCCGCCACGGGCCGGACGACCACCGTCGCCGACGTCCTCGAGAGCGTGAGCCTCGGCGCGCCGGCGCTGAAGGTCATGACCCGGACGATCCCGGGCGGACGGCTGCGAGTCGCGGTGCTGGGCGACTGGAGCTTTGCGCCAGAGGCGTTCGGCGACCAGCTGGCCCGCATCATCGCGGCGCAGCGGCGGTTCTGGAACGACGTCGACGGGCCCTATTTCGTCAGCCTGGTCCCGACCCAGGGACCGGGCGTGACGTCCCTGGGCGGGACCGGCCGGTCGGACGGCTTCGCGCTGTTCGCCACGACCAACGTCGACCAGGCGATGATGACCTACCTGATCGCCCACGAGCATACCCACACCTGGATCGCACCGCGCCTGGGCCGCCTGTCGGCGGCCGATGAGGCGGCGGACTACTGGTTCAGCGAGGGGTTCACCGACTTCTACGCCTACCGCACCCTGCTGAGGAGCGGGGTCTGGAGCCTCGAGGACTTCGCGCGGCAGGCCAACGAAAGCCTCGCCGCCTACGACAGCTCACCGGTGCGGACGGCGCCCAACAGCCGCGTGGTGAAGGGCTTCTGGTCCGATCCGTCAGTCCAGAAGCTGCCCTACCAACGCGGCCTTCTGCTCGCGTTCCACTGGGATGAGGCGGTGCGGCGCGCCACCCGCGGCGCCAGGGACCTGGACGATGTGATGATGCTGATGCGCGACCGCGCCGCGGCGGCAAGGACGCCTGACGAGGTCGATCTGGCGCGGCCGGGGTTCGTGCGCGCGATGAAGGACGTGGCCGGGCTCGACGTGACCGCCGACATCGCCCGCCATGTCGAGGCCGGCGAGCCGGTGGCTCTGCCGACGGCGTTGCTCGAGGGCTGCGCCCGCCTCGTCACCGAGCCTCGTCCGGTCTTCGCCCGCGGCTGGGACCCGGAGGCGACCAGCGCGGCCGGCAATATCGTCACCGGCCTGAGACCCGACAGCCCCGCCTACGCCGCCGGCCTGCGCGACGGGATGGCGATCGTGAAGCGGGAGGCGGGCAAGGTCGGGGATTCGCGGGTCGAGTACGCGCTGCGCGTGCGCGACGGCGCGACCGAGCGAGTGATCCGTTTCCTGCCACAGGGGCGGGAGCGTTTCACCGCCCGCGAGATCGTCATCCGTCCCGACCTCGACGACGCCGCACGCAAGACCTGCGCGGCCAGAATGGGCGGCGACCGAGACTGGACATAAGGATATCTTTATATCCTCATTGCGGCGGAGCGCCTGGACGGCTATAGACCGGCCAACATCTCACAGGAGCTTCGCGTGACCGAAAGCATCGTTCGCGACATTTCCCTTGCCGACTACGGCCGCAAGGAAATCGCCATCGCCGAAACCGAAATGCCGGGCCTGATGGCGCTGCGCGAAGAGTTCGGCAAGGACCAGCCGCTGAAGGGCGCCCGCATCGCCGGCTCGCTTCACATGACCATCCAGACCGCCGTGCTGATCGAGACGCTGAAGGCGCTCGGCGCCGATGTGCGCTGGGCCAGCTGCAACATCTTCTCGACCCAGGACCACGCCGCGGCCGGCATCGCCGCCACGGGCACCCCGGTGTTCGCGATCAAGGGCGAGACCCTCTACGAGTACTGGCAGTACACCCACAAGATCTTCGAGTGGTCGGACGGCGGCTACCCGAACCTGATCCTCGACGATGGCGGCGACGCCACCCTGCTGACGGTTCTGGGCCCCAAGGCCGAGAAGGACCCGACCCTGCTGAACAACCCGCAGAACGAGGAAGAAGAAGCCCTCTATGCGGTGATGAAGACCTATCTGAAGGACAAGCCGGGCTTCTATTCGGCTATCGCCGCGTCGATCACCGGCGTGTCGGAAGAGACCACCACCGGCGTCCACCGCCTGTACCAGATGGCCGAAAAGGGCGAGCTCCCCTACCCGGCGATCAACGTCAACGACAGCGTCACCAAGTCCAAGTTCGACAACCTCTACGGCTGCCGTGAAAGCCTGGTCGACGCGATCCGTCGCGGCACCGACGTCATGCTGTCCGGCAAGGTCGCCGTGGTCTGCGGCTACGGCGACGTGGGCAAGGGCTCGGCCGCCTCGCTGCGCCAGGGCGGCGCCCGCGTGATCGTCACCGAAATCGACCCGATCTGCGCCCTGCAGGCGGCGATGGAAGGCTATGACGTCCAGACCCTCGACGACGTCTGCGACAAGGCCGACATCTTCGTGACCGCGACCGGCAACAAGGACGTCATCACCGTCGACCACATGCGCCGCATGCGGAACAACGCCATCGTCTGCAACATTGGTCACTTCGACTCGGAGATTCAGGTCGCCGGCCTGAAGAACTTCAAGTGGGACGAGATCAAGCCGCAGGTGCACCACATCGAGTTCCCGGGCGGGAACAAGATCATCCTGCTGTCGGAAGGCCGCCTGGTGAACCTCGGCAACGCGACGGGTCACCCCTCGTTCGTGATGAGCGCCTCGTTCACCAACCAGACCCTGGCCCAGATCGAACTCTGGACCAACCTGAAGGCCTACGAGAACCAGGTCTACACCCTGCCCAAGCACCTCGACGAGAAGGTCGCCATGCTCCACCTCGGCAAGCTGGGCGCCAAGCTCACCGTGCTGAGCAAGGAGCAGGCCGACTACATCAGCGTGCCGACCGAAGGTCCGTTCAAGCCGGCCCACTACCGCTACTAGGCGGTCGCACACCACAGACTGAAGAGGGCGGCGGCCGCAGAGTCGCCGCCCTTTTTCGTGCGCGCCGTTCGCGGAACAGGCGCGGGAGGGTTACGTTCACACCACGATGGCCAGCCCCGACGACTTCCTGATCTTCCGGCCGGACGACGTCGACCTCGGTCGCTCGCCGCTGCGCCGGTCGCTGGACGCGCCGACCTTCGTGCTCGGCGCCTTCAACCCGGGCTTCACGCGGCTGCCGAACGGCAACCTGCTGCTCATGGTCCGGGTCGCCGAGGCGCTCAGCGAGCCGGTCATCGGCGCCCACATCCACGCCATCCGCTGGACGCCCGCGGGCTACAGGCTCGAAGCCTTCGCGCTCGATGGCGTCGATCGCAGCGATCCGCGCACCTTCCAGCTGCGAGACAACGGCAACCGTCTGCTTGGCCTGACCTCGCTGTCGTGGCTGCTGCCGGTCGAGCTGACGCCCGACGGCCGCGAGATCGTCGCCGCGCACTATGACAAGGCGATCGAGCCGGCCGCCGCCTGGCAATGCTATGGCATCGAGGACGCCCGCATCAGCCGGATCGACGGGACCTGGTACATGACCGCCTGCTCGGTCAGTCCGGAGCGCCAGTGCACGGCGCTCTACACCTCGACCAACGGTCTCGACTACGCGCTGCAGGGTGTGGTCCTCGACCACCAGAACAAGGACATGCTGCTGTTCGAGGGCAAGGTCGGGGGCCGCTTCATGGCCCTGACCAGGCCGCTGGGCGATATCTACTTCGCCTATCCCCCGGACAGCCCCTGGGCCGGGGGCCCCTCGATCAACCTCGCACAGTCGCCAGACGCCCTGCACTGGAAGCCGCTGGAGGCGCCCTGCATCCGCGCGCGCAAGGGATCGACCTCGAGCGAGAAGGTCGGCGGCGGGACCCAGCCGATCCGCACACCCGACGGCTGGCTGCTGCTCTACCACGGCGTCGAGCCCCGCCCGACGGTGGGGATCTACCGCACCTTCTGGGCCCTGCTGGACCTCGACGATCCGAGCGTGATCCTGCGGCTGGAAGACCAGGCGCCGGTGCTCGAGGCGAACGCCGCCCTGACGGACCCGATCGCCCATCAGCTCTATCTGCCGAGCCCCGTCGTGTTCACGACCGGCCTCATCGACGACGGCGACCACTATCTGCTCGCATCGGGCGAGGGGGACGTCGCCTGTCGCCTCACCCGAATACCCAAGGACCGGTTCGCCTGACCGCCGGCCTGGAGGCCTAGCGAAGGCGCCCCACGTCCGGTAAGCCGGTTCCATGCCCATGGCCCTCATTCTGTCGAGCCACGTCGCCGGCAGCCGCGTGGGCGGTTCGGCCCAGGCGCTCGCCCTGGCGCAGTTCAAGATCGACCCGGTGGTGGTGCCGACCGTCCTTTACGGCCGCCACCCCGGCTGGGGCGCCCCGGGCGGGGCCCGGGTTCCGATTGAGACCTTCGAGGGCATGCTCGACGGCATCGAAGCCAACGGCCTGTTCGGCCTCTGCGACCTGCTGCTGACCGGCTACTTCGCCAGCGTAGAGCAGGTCCAGGCCGCCTCGCGGGCCATCGACGCCGTCCGCGCCGCGCCGCGCGAGACCGCCTTCAGCCACCGCCCCCTGGTCGTCGTCGATCCGGTGATGGGAGACGACGGCAAGGGTCTGTATGTTCCCGCCGACGTCGCCCGGGCGATCCAGGACGAGCTGCTGCCAAGGGCCGACCTGATCGCGCCCAACAGCTGGGAGCTGCAGCACATCACCGGCAGCGACGCCCGCAGCCCGGAGGACGCGGTCCGGGCCGCCCGCCTGACGGGCAAGCCGGTGCTGGTGTCCTCTGTGATCCGCGGCGCCGAGATCGGCGTGGTCTATGCCGACGCGGCGCAAGCCTGGCTCGCCGTGCACGCCCAGGGGCCGACGCCCTCGCCCAACGGCGCCGGCGACCTGCTCACCGCCCTGTTCAGCGCGGCGCTTCTGGAGGGACTGGCGCCCGCCGACAGCCTCGTCCGCGCCGTCGGCGGCCTCGCCGAAACCATCGCCGCGGCAGCCCTCTGGGCCTCGCCAGAGCTGCCGATTGTCGCTATGGGCGCTCGCATCAAGGACGCCAGCCCCACCGTTCGCATCGAGAGACTCGCGTGACACCAGAGATCCACGGCCGCTGTGACGCCGGCTTCGAAGACGTCCGCGACGCCTTCGTGGCCAACTTTGAATCCGGTCAGGAGCTGGGCGCCCGGTTCGCCCTGTCCGTCGAGGGCGAGATCGTCGTCGACCTGTGGGCGGGCTTCGCCGACCGCAAGTCGCAGGTCCCGTTCGACGACAAGACCCTGACCCTGATCTTCTCGACCACCAAGGCGGTGGCCGCGACCATGATCGGCCGCCTCGTCGAAGCCGGAAAGCTCCGCTACGACCAGCCCGTGGCCGAGGTCTGGCCGGAGTTCGCGGCGCAGGGCAAGGCGACGATCACCGTCGAGCAGGTGCTGTCGCACCAGGCCGGCCTGCCCGGCTTCGTCGAGCAGATCGACCCGACGCTCTGGTACGACCCGCCGACCATCGCCGCGATGCTGGCCGCCAAGGCGCCGATGTGGGCGCCCGGCAGCGCCAGCGGCTATCACGCCCTGACCGTCGGCTATCTGGTGGGCGAGATCTATCGGCGCGCCGACGGCCGCAGCCTGGGCGCCGCCCTGCGCGAGGACATCACCGGCCCCGCCGGCCTCGACCTCTGGATCGGGCTGCCGGACAGCGAGCACGGCCGGGTCTCGGACCTGAAGCCGCCCACGGCCCTGCCGCAGTTCGGCGAGGTCACCGACCCCAAGCGCGCCGCCTTCCTGTCGACCTGGGCCGGGCCCAGCGGTCGCGCCGGCGGCGACTGGCGGCGGATCGAGGTGCCCTCGGCCAACGGCCACGCCACCGCCGAGGCCCTCGCCCGGTTCTTCGGCGCCCTCGCCACCGACGGCGAGATCGCCGGCGTCCATGTCCTGTCGCCGCAGACGATCGAGCTGGCCAGCCGCGAGCGCATCCGCGGCCAGGACCTGGTGCTTCCCTACGAGATGAGCTGGGGCGCCGGCTTCATGCGCAACGAGCCCAACTTCTTCTACGGCCCGACCGCGACCACCATCGGCCACAGCGGCTGGGGCGGCAGCTGCGCCTTCGCCGACCGCGAGCGTCGCGTCGCCGGCGCCTATGTCATGAACCGCCAGGACATCCACCTGATCGGCGACCCGCGCTCGCGTCGGCTGATCGACGCGGCCTACGCGAGCCTTTGACCGTGATGCTCGAGCGGCGCACCGCCTAGACGTCCGCGCGACCCCGCCCAGCGCCCGCCGCGATTTACGGGGACGCCAAGCAACCTGTGGCTGCATTTGTCCGTTTGTGCTGCGCCGGAGGTGCGTCGGGGAGAGCCTGACCGCCCGGTCCGCGAGCGGAGGCGAGCATGCTTCGTATCCTCACCATGGCCCTGGGATGCTGGGTGGTGGCCGTCGCCGGCCAGGCCGCCGCCCAGGTCAGCCTGGCGCCCAAGCCGTCCCCCGTGCTGGGCACGACCATCCGGGGCACGTCCCCGACCACCTTCCGTATCACCACTTCGGGCATCGTCACCCGACTGAGCGGCGACGCCATCCGCCTCTCCAACAGCGTCATCACCACACCGACGGTGTCCTTCAATTGCGGGCTGTTGAACCTGGGGGGACTCTGCGCCCTGCGCGCCCTGCGAGTGACCCTCTCGCCGATGCCGGGTTCCGCCGCCGCCATCAGTCGCTTTCGGGTCTCGAACCTCAGCGGCGCCACCTATCGCACCGGGTCAGCGCCGGCGGAGGCCCAGGTGCTGGTGTTCGAACTCAACGCGCTCGGCCTGCTGTCGACGGCGAGTTTCGTGGTCGGCATGGATGTGGTGCTGGACGCGGGGGCGACGCCGGGCGCGCACGGCTTTCCGTTCACGGTGATGGTCGAGCTGCTATAGGCGCGCGCGGTCCTGCACTCCGTGATCAGGGCGCCGCGACCACCGGAACTCGCCGCGACCGGATCCAGGCCCCCAGCGCGAACACCGCCACGCCGATCCAGATGAAGGCGAACGCCGCACCCTTCAGCGGCGTGAACGCCTCGCCCGCCCACAGGCCGACCATGAACTGCAGGGTCGGGGCGATAAACTGCAGGAAGCCCATCCACACCAGCGGGATCCGCCGCGCCGCCCAGGCGAACAGCGCCAGCGGGGCGACGGTCAGGGGGCCGGCGGCGAGGATCAGCAGGTTGGTCGACAGGCTGTCGCCGAAGTGGCCGAGGCCCCGCCCCTCGAGCCAGATCACATAGGCCAGCGCCGGCAGGGTCAGGATCGCCGCCTCGACGAACAGGCCGGTCTGCGCGTCGGCGCGGACCTGTTTGCGGATCAGGCCGTAGGCGCAGAAGCTGAGGGCCAGACCGATCGACAGGATCGGCGGATGTCCGACGGCTATGGTCTGGAACGCCACCCCGACGACGGCCAGGCCGATGGCCGCCAACCCCCAGCGATCGATCCGCTCACGGAAGAACAGCGCCCCGGCGGCCATGTTCATGAGCGGGTTGATGTAGTAGCCGAGGCTGGCCTCAAGGGTCCGCTCGCTGGTCACGGCGATGACGTAGATCATCCAGTTCCCGCCGATGAGCAGGGCCGAAGCGAGCAGCAGTCCGAGCGTCCTCGGCTCGCCCAGCACCCGCCGCAGCTCCGGCAGCTTGCGCGCGATCAGCACCAGCCCCGCCGCCCACAGGACGGCCCAGACGGCGCGCTGGGCGGTGATTTCCCAGGGTCCGACGCCGACCGCCTTGAGGCCGTACATCCACAGCGGCAGCACGCCCCAGATCGTGTAGCAGACGATCCCCGAGACCAGGGCGGCGCGGCTTTCGTCCTTCACGGGAACGGTCAGGTCGGACACGTGGGGCTCCAAAGGAAAGGGGCCCGGAACTAGGTCCCGGGCCCCCTGATTTCCACCCGCTTCTTGCGGGCTTGTCGGGTTAGGCCGGCACCTTGCCGATCAGGCCGCGCTCGTGCAGCAGCTGGGCGATCTGCACGGCATTGAGGGCGGCGCCCTTGCGCAGGTTGTCGGAGACCACCCACAGGCTCAGGCCGTGCTCGAGGCTCGGATCCTTGCGGATGCGCGAGACGAACACCGGGAACTCGCCCTGAACGTCCTTCGGGGTCGCGTAGCCGCCGTCCTCACGCTTGTCGATCACCACCACGCCGTCGGCCTCGCGCAGGATCTCGCGGGCCTCGTCGTCGTCGAGGGCGTTCTCGAACTCGATGTTCACCGTCTCGCCGTGACCGACGAAGACCGGCACCCGGACCGAGGTGGTCGAAACGCGGATGTTGGGGTCGAGGATCTTGTGGGTCTCGTCCGCCATCTTGCGCTCTTCCTTGGTGTCGCCCGAGCCGTCGTCGAGGAAGACGTCGCACTGCGGGATCACGTTGAAGGCGATCTGCTTGTGGTAGACCTTGGGCTCGGGCGCGCCGAGGACGAAGACGCCCTTGGTCTGGTCCCACAGCTCGTCCATGGCCGCCTTGCCGGTGCCGGAGACGGACTGGTAGGTCGAGACCACGATGCGCTTGATCTTGGCCGCGCGGTGCAGCGGCGCGATCGCCACCAGCAGGCCCATGGTCGTGCAGTTCGGGTTGGCGATGATGTTCTTCTTGCGGAAGCCCTCGACCGCGTCCGGGTTCACTTCGGGGATGACCAGCGGAACGTCGGGGTCCATGCGCCAGGTCGAGCTGTTGTCGATGACGATGGCGCCGGCCTTGCCGATCTTCTCGGACCAGGCCTTGGACACGGTCCCGCCGGCGCTCATCAGCACGATGTCGACGGTCGAGAAGTCGAACTGCTCGATGTCCTCGCACTTGAGGATCTTCTCGCCGAAGGACACTTCGACACCGATGGATTTGCGGCTGGCGATGGCGTGAATCTTATCGACGGGGAAGTTCACTTCCTCGAGGATGTTGAACAGTTCACGGCCCACGTTGCCCGTGGCGCCGACGACGGCGACCCGGTAACCCATCGGGATCTCTCCTATAGTCTGATCAGGAAGCGGGACCGATACGCCCCTCGCCCCGCGCTGGCAAGGCGAGGAAAGCTCGCAGCGCGGATAGGGGACATGCTCCGAAGCTGTGTGTCACCCGGTCGGCGGCTGCATACAGAGGACAGGCGCCTTTCAGGTACATGTCCCCGTCATTGCCACCCGGCCCGCTGCCGGGCGCGCAGAAAGTCCACGAACGCCCTGAGCGGCGCGGGCATGTGGCGGCGGCTGGGGTAGTAGAGCCTCGGCCCCGTGAAGGGCGTCGACCAGTCCTCGAGCACCAGCTCCAGTCGCCCGGCGGCGACCGCCGGGGCGAGGAAGCCGTCGAAGGTATGGATCAGGCCGAGGCCTGCCTCCGCCGCCTGGATGGCCAGCTCCGGCACATTGCCGACCAGCGGGCCGGTCGGCTGGACGTTGATGATCTCGCCGGCCCGCTCGAACTCCCAAGGCAGGGCGACGCCGCTCAGGAAGCGATGGCGGATGCAGGCGTGGTCGAGCACCTGGCGCGGATGCTCCGGCCGGCCATGGGCGGCGAAATAGGCGGGCGATCCGGCGGTGACATAGCGCTGGTCCGGACCCATCGGGACCGCGATCATGTCCTTCTCCAGCCGCTCCTCGTAACGCACCCCGGCGTCGAAGCCGGCAGCCAGCACATCGACGAAGCTGTCCTCGGCGACGAGGTCGAGGGTGATGCCCGGATGGGCCTTGAGAAACGGCGCGATCAGGCCGGGCATCACCAGCTTTGCCGCCGCCGTCGGCATGTTGATGCGCAGGGTCCCGGTCGGGCTGTCGCGGAAGCTGTTGACCTCGTCGAGCGCCTGGCCGAGTTCCGCGAGCGCCGGCGACAGCCGCGCCAGCAGCCGCTCCCCGGCCTCGGTCGGCGTCACGCTGCGGGTGGTGCGGTTGAGCAGCCGCACCTGCAGCCGCTCCTCCAGACGCCGCACGGCCTGGCTCAGGCTGGACGCCGACACGCCCCGCCGGGCCGCGGCGCCGCGAAAGCTGCGCGCCCTGGCGACCGCCGCGAAGGCGTCGAGGTCGGCGAGGTCCGGGTCAGCCATTGTGCATAAATCCGAACAGCTTGTGCTCCAACGGGCCGATTATCGCACAGCGCGGCAGGGCGCATAACCCCGTCATCGAAAGACGGAGAGCCCCATGAAAACCCTGCAACTCGGAACCACCGGCCCCAGCGTCTCGGCCATCGGCCTCGGCGCCATGGGCATGTCGGACATGTACGGCCCCAGCGACCGCGCCGAGAGCCTCGCCACCCTGGCCGCCGCCGTCGAGGCTGGCGTCACCCTGATCGACACCGGGGACTTCTACGGCATGGGCCACAACGAACTGCTGATCAGCGAGGCGCTGAAGACGCTGGACCGCGACAAGCTCGTGCTCAGCGTCAAGACCGGGGCGCTGCGCTCGCCCGACGGCGCCTTCCTCGGCTACGACAGCCGCCCGATCGCCATCAAGAATTTCCTCGCCTATTCGCTGAAGCGCCTGGGCGTCGACCACATCGACGTCTATCGCCCCTCGCGCCTCGACCCCGACGTGCCGATCGAGGAGAGCATCGGCGCCATCGCCGAGATGGTCCAGGCCGGCTATGTGCGCCACATCGGGCTCTCGGAAGTGGGCGCCGACACCATCCGCCGCGCCGCCGCCGTGCACCCGATCAGCGACCTGCAGATCGAGTATTCGCTGATCTCGCGCGGCATCGAGGACAGGATCCTGCCGACCGTCCGTGAACTGGGCATCGGCGTCACCGCCTACGGCGTGCTCGCCCGCGGCCTGATCAGTGGGCACTGGACGAGGGACCGCAGTCTCGGCCGCGACTTCCGGGCTGCAGGGCCGCGCTTCCAAGGCGACAACCTCGACCACAACCTCGGCCTCGCCGAGGCCATCGGCAAGGTCGCGGCCGAGAAGGGCGTGACCACGGCCCAGGCCGCGATCGCCTGGGCCGCTTCGCGCGGGGATGACATCGTCACCCTGGTCGGCGCGCGCCGCCGCGACCGACTGGCCGAGGCGCTCGGCGCGCTGGAGGTCACGCTGACGGCCGAGGACCTTGCCGCCATTGAAGCGGCGGCCCCCAAGGGCGCGGCGGCCGGCGCGCGCTATCCCGCCCAGCAGATGGCGCACCTGGACAGCGAGACGTAGCACGGCAGGGGACATGCTCCGAAGGTGCGTGTCCCCTATGCCTGTTCGAACCACCGTAGTCGGTAGGCGTTCATCGCCGTCTCGCCCAGCTGCTCGACGAGCCGCCAGTTGACGATGGCGCCGACCGGGGCGCCGACCAGGGGCAGCAGCTGGGCCAGCTTCGCGAGGTCGATGTAGTCCCGGTACTCCTGCTGGAACCGGCGCCAGTCGAAGTCTTCCGGCGAGTCCGGCTGGTCGGGCGAGATCATCGCCTCATAGACAGCGTGGCGATGTTCGGCGCTCGAGAAGGCCAGCTGGAAGATCGACAGGATGTAGAGCCGCTCGCGCCAGGCCTTGCCGTCGTGGCCGTAGAGAGCGGCGATCTCGAACAGCAGCTTGATCTTGATCGCGATCAGGGCCGGGAAGTCGGCCGCCGCCAGCAGGAAGCCGCCGGCCCCCGCGACGCCGCCCTCGGCGCTGGCGACATTGCGGTAGCCGGTGATCGCCTTGCGGACCAGAGCCTCGCGCTCGGCCAGCGACAGCCCCGTCCGCGGCGGCGGGGTGGCGAAGTCCGAACCAATCAGGATGCCGTGGGTCATCTTCTCGATGACCGCGGTGACAGCCTGATGGACCTTCTCGGGGATCATGTTGTTGATCTGGGTCTGAAGGCCCTTGGCCGCCTTGGCCATGGGGCTCGGCGGCTTCAGGATCTTCTCGCGCCAGGCGGCGAGTTGGTCACGGGCGAGGCGGTCGTGGGCGGTGTCGGTGGTGGCGGCGGTCATCCGCGCAGGCTAGGCATGACCGGCCCCGCACACAAACGGTTGTCATCACGGCCGCAGCGACGCGTAGAGCCGGGCCCCGGCCTACTGCGTTGGCGGCTGGGTCCCGGATCGCCTACGGCGTCCGGGACGACAACGCGGATCTAGGCTTCGAGCGCCTTCAGCACCGCGTCGCCCATCTGCACCGTGGTCAGATCGCCGCCGAGGTCCCGCGTGCGGGCGCCGGAGGCTAGGGCGGCCTCGACGGCGGCCTTGAGCCGGTCGGCAGCGGCGCCACGATCGAGCGACCAGCGCAGGGCCATCTCGAACGAGAGCAGGGCGGCGAGCGGGTTGGCCACGCCTTTGCCGGCAATGTCCGGCGCCGAGCCGTGGATCGGCTCGTAGAGGCCCGGCTTGCCGGCCGCGCCCAGCGCCGCCGACGGCAGCATGCCGAGCGAGCCGGTCAGCTGCGCGGCCTCGTCCGAGAGCACGTCGCCGAACAGGTTGTCGGTCAGGATGACGTCGAACTGCTTGGGCTGACGGACCAGCTGCATCGCGGCGTTGTCGGCCAGCATGTGCTCGAGCTCGACGTCGGCGTAGTCGCGCCTGTGCAGGTCGGTGACGACCTCGCGCCAGAGCAGCCCGGTCTCCATGACGTTCGACTTCTCGAGCGAATGGACCTTGTTGCGGCGCTTGCGGGCCAGTTCGAAGGCGACGCGGCTGACGCGCTCGATCTCGCTGGTGGTGTAGACCTGGGTGTCGACGCCGCGGCGCTGGCCGTCGGGCAGGGTCTCGATGAAGCGCGGCTGGCCGAAGTAGACGCCGCCGGTCAGCTCACGGACGAACATGATGTCGAGGCCGGCGACCAGATCGCGCTTGAGGCTGGAGGCGTCGGCCAGGGCGTCGAAACAGATGGCCGGCCGCAGGTTGGCATAGACGTCCATCGCCTTGCGCAGGCCGAGCAGGCCCATCTCCGGCCGCTTGTCGCGGGCGACGCCGGCCCACTGCGGTCCGCCCACGGCGCCCATCAGGGCGGCGTCGGACGCCTGGGCCGCGGCGATCGCCTCCTCGGTGATCGGCACGCCGTGGCGGTCGTAGCTGATCCCGCCGAAGTCGCGCTCGTCGAGCGCGAGGTCCGGAGTCAGGGCGGCGGTGACGCGGCGCACCTGGGCGATCACTTCGGGGCCGATGCCGTCGCCGGGCAGGAGGAGCAGGGTCTGGGTCATGAAGCGTCTTCTTAAGTCGGCTCGGGCTCGCCGGCCTCGTAGAGGGCCAGGTCGCGGTCGGTGATCTGAAGGTCGGGGAACACGGCGCGCCAGGCGGCCATGTGCGGCGTCTTGAAGTGGGCGGCCAGGGCGTCGCGGTCGCGCCAGGCCTCGGTGACCCGGATCAGGCCGGGATCGAGGATGTCCTGCGAATAGGCGTACGCCAGGCAGCCGTCCTCGGCGCGACTGGCGGTCATCATCGTGGTCATGGCCGCGCGCGCCTTGCCGAGATTTTCCGGCGGCAGACGAACGGTCCCGAGCACCAGGATGGTCACGCCTCCAGCCACGGCTGGCCGATGGCGCGCTTGGTCTCGTAGACGTCGATGTCGACGGCGTGCTGCAGGGTCTCACCGATGGCGTCGAGGCCCTTGAGCATCTTCTCCTTGCGGCCGGCCTCGATGTCGAAGTGGAACTTCGCACCCGACGGGGCCGTCACGGTCTGGCTCTCGAGGTCGACGGTGAAGACGTGGTTGCCGCCCTTGGCCTCCTCCATCAGGGCCTCGACCTCCTCCGGCTTCAGCACCACCGGCAGCAGCCCGTTGTTGAAGCAGTTGCCGTAGAAGATGTCGGCGAAGGACGAGGAGATCACGCAGTCGATGCCGAAGTCCTGCAGCGCCCAGGGCGCGTGCTCGCGCGACGATCCGCAGCCGAAGTTGTCGCCGGCGATGAGGATGTGGGCGCCCTTGTACTCCGGCCGATTGAGCACGAAGTCGGACTTCTCGCGGCCCTGCTCGTCGAAGCGGAAGTCGAAGAACAGGCCCTTGGCCAGGCCCTCGCGATCCACCGTCTTGAGGAACTGCTTGGGGATGATCTGGTCGGTGTCGATGTTGGCCAGGCTGAGCGGCGCGGCGCGACCGTCGAGACGGGTAAAGGCTTTCATGGTTGGCTCACCAGGGTTTGGGTGATCACGTCGCGTTCGGTGCGCTCGGCGGTTTCGCCGCCACCCGCAAAGGTGGCCTTCATCAGACAGTCGGCCTTGGCCGTGAGGCCGCTCCCGGTGTCCATGTCATAGGTGCACACAATCGTCCGCTCCATGCGGAAATCGGGGACGGTGCTGGGCTTGGCTGTGCCGCGCTTGGTCAGCTCGTCCATCATGAGCCGCATCGAGCGATTGGCCGAGGCGGGGTCCAGCGTCTGGGTGCTGCGGACAACCGCCCGCGAGGCGGCCTTGTCGACACTGACCAGTTCAACCCGGAAGACGCTGTCGATGGGCGACCCGCCGAGCGGATTGGGGACCTGCTGCACTTCCTCGATCGGCTCGCCCAAGTCCATCGGGAGCGCCTGCGGCATGGCCAGGATGTTCTGCTGCCTGAGCACGACCTGCGCGGCGAGCGCCGGCCCCATGTCGACGAACATCTTGCGCGCCTGGGCCATGGCGTCAGGCGAGCTGTCCGGGTCGACCTTGCCGATCAGGCCGAAGAGCCGTTCGACCGTCGCCGGCCAGTCCAGCATCTCGACCGGCGCCAGGGACTCGTCCGCGCGATAGGAAACCTCCGACGCCGCGGCCAGCATCTGGCTTTCCTGACCACTGGGCTTCGCGCCGCCCATGAAACTGGAATCCGTCATGACCTGGCGGACGCGATAACCGTCGCCATCCGGCGTCAGCGTCTGGCGGTAACGGAAGGTCCCTCCAGCGGTTGGCTGAGCCTTGCCTTCTCGAATCTCGGTCTTCGTCTTCTCGATGACGAGGTCGATGGTGGCGCCCTTGGGCAGGTCGATGGGCGCCGCAAAGTCCTGTGCCGTCGCAGGCGCGGACAGGGCCAGCAACGACGCGGCCGCGGTCGCGGCCAGGGTGAACCGTACGGTCATGCCGCCGGCCCGATCACGAGCGTCGGCACGCCGCCCGGCGCGCCCTTGACGGTGAAGACGGCGGTGCCGGGCTTGCGGCCCTTGCGGATCTCGGAGACGTCGATGCGCGAGCCGGCCATGCGGTGATGGGCGGCGGCGACGTTGGCGACCCGCCAGCTGAGGCCCCAGGGCGAGTCAGGGCCGGCAGACACACCGGCCTTGAGGTCGTGGGCGATCTCGACGACCAGGTCGGCGAGCTTGAAGAACATCAGCCGCGTACCCCAGTCAGGATTTGACCGGTCCAGCTTCATCTCGAGGCCCAGCCGCGCGCCGTAGAGGGCGGCGGCGCGCTCGGGATCGGGCGTGCGGACGACGACATGGTCGAGGCCGGCGACCGAGGAGCCCTCGTCAACCGTGACCGGCGACACGGGCCAGGCGGCGGCGTCCGGCCTGGTCTCGATCAGAAAGATGTTGGTCCCATGGGTGGCGTCCGCGTCAGCGACCGAGGTCAGCCAGCTGCGCTTGGCCCCATCCGCGTTGGTGGTGCGGACCGGATAGGCTTCGCTCGACGGCACGCCGACCCGCTCGAGCCGATGCCGCGCCCTGGCCATGTCCGGCGTGGCGAAGGCCAAGGCCCAGACGCCCTCGCCGTGGCTGGCGAGACGGTCGGTGACGGGACTGGCCGGATGCTCGCCGGGCGCCGGCGCGACGATGTCGAGCGCGGTGTTGCCGAGCTGGAACCAGGCGTGATGCAGCCCGCCGCTGGCCCCGCGCCAGTCGGCCTCACGGCCGAGGATGCGGCTGTAGCCGTCGACGGCCGCGTCCAGGTCATGGACGACGAGCGCCACATGATCCAGGCCGGTGATCACAGAAATTCCCGAACGTCCGCGATATGGCCGGCGATCGCCGCCGCCGCGGCCATGGCCGGGCTCATGAGGTGGGTGCGGCCGCCGCGGCCCTGGCGGCCCTCGAAGTTGCGGTTGCTGGTCGAGGCGCAGCGCTCGCCCGGCTCGAGCTTGTCGGGGTTCATGCCCAGGCACATCGAGCAGCCCGGCTCGCGCCAGTCGAAGCCGGCGGCCTTGAAGATGGCGTCGAGCCCCTCGGACTCGGCCTGTTCCTTCACCAGGCCGGAGCCCGGAACGACCATCGCCTTGACGTGCGGCGCGACCAGCCGGCCGTTGAGGAAGGCGGTCTGGACCACCGAGGCGGCGGCGCGGAGGTCCTCAATGCGGCTGTTGGTGCAACTGCCGATGAAGACGCGATCGATGCGGGCGTCGGTGATCGGCTGGCCGGCGGTCAGGCCCATGTAGTCGAGCGCCCGCTCGACGGCGGCCCGCTTGTCCGGCGTCGCGAAGTCGGCCGGGTTGGGCACGATGCCGGTGACCGGGATCACATCCTCGGGGCTGGTGCCCCAGGTCACCGACGGCGCGATCTGCGAGGCGTCGAGGCGGACCACGCGGTCGAAGACGGCGTCGTCGTCGCTGACGAAGGTCCTCCAGTACGACAGCGCCATGTCCCAGGCCGCGCCCTTGGGCGCCGCCGGACGGCCCATGAGGTAGTCGAACGTCTTCTGGTCGGGGGCGATGAGACCGGCGCGGGCGCCGCCCTCGATGGTCAGATTGCAGAGGGTCATGCGGCCCTCCATCGACAGGTCGGTCACCGCATTGCCGGCATACTCGATGACGTAGCCGGTGCCGCCGGCGGTGCCGATCTCGCCGATCACGGCCAGGGCGTAGTCCTTGGCCCCGACGCCGGGACCGGGCGTCCCCTCGATGACGACCCGCATGTTCTGCGACTTGCGCGAGCGCAGGGTCTGGCTCGCGAGGACATGCTCGACCTCGGAGGTCCCGATGCCGTGCGCCAGGGCCCCGAAGGCGCCATGGGTCGAGGTGTGGCTGTCGCCGCAGACCACGGTCATGCCGGGCTGGGTGCGGCCCTGCTCGGGGCCGACGACATGGACGATGCCGTTGCGGATGTCGCCCATCTCGAAATACTCGATGCCGGCGTCGGCGACGTTGCGGCCGAGCGTCTGCAGCTGCAGCCGCGCCTCCTCGTCCTCGACCGCGTCGACGCCGAGCGCCTGCTTCTCGGTCGGGGTGTTGTGGTCGGCGACCGCGAGGGTGCGGTCGGGACGACGCACCTTGCGCCCCGCCGCGCGAAGGCCAGCGAAGGCCTGCGGCGTGGTCACCTCATGGATGAGGTGCAGGTCGATGTAGAGGATCGCCTCGTTGCCGTCGGTGGCGACGACATGGGCGTCCCAGATCTTGTCGTAGAGGGTCTTGCCGGACATGGCGTGGATGTAGGGCGGGACATGCCCCCGCGTCTAGTGCGACGCAGCGTCTTTGGGCATGATCGTGCGCATCTGTCCGCCCTTATCGGCGGCTGCGCCCGCCGGCGTGACAGGCGGCGCGTTTCGTGCGGTCCTTGCGGCCCGAAAAGTCCCGTCGCTCCAGGATTGCCTCCGTGAAACGCTTCGCTGCTGTCAGCTCGCTCGCCCTCTTCATCGCTCTTTCCGCCGGCGCGCCTGCCGTTTTCGCCGCCGAGCCAGCCACCGCGGCCGCGCCGGCGACGAGCGAGGACGCCCGCTTCAACGCCTTCCTCGACGCAGCCTTCGACGAGCGGCTGGCGCTCAGCCCCGAGCGCCTGACCGGCCAGGGGATCAAGCAGCAGTATGACCGCCTCGACGACTATACCGACGCCGCCGACGACAAGGCCCTGGCCCTCTCCGAGCGACAACTGGCGGCGCTGAAGGCGCAGTTCGATCTGGCGAAGTTGAGCCCGGAATCGCGCCTCTCGTGGCGGCTGTTCGAGAGCCAGGTCGAGCGGCAGCGCGAGGGGCATCGCTGGCGGTTCCACGACTACATCGCGACCAACAACGGCAGCCCGGCCGGCCAGATTCCGGTCTTCCTGATCAACCAGCACCGCGTCGACACGGTCGAGGACGCCCAGGCTTATGTGGCGCGCCTGCGCGATGTGCAGCGCGTGATGGGCGAGGTGTCGGCGTCGCTGAAGATCCGCGCGGCCAAGGGCATCGTCGCTCCGAAGCTGACCTTCGCCCCGGTCGACGCCGACGCCCGCAAGGTGACGGCCGGGGCGCCGTTCACCGAAGGACCCGACAGCGCCCTGTGGGCCGACTTCAAGAAGAAGATCGCCGCCTTGCAGGCGACCGACGCGCAGAAGGCGACCCTGCTCGCCGACGGCAAGGCTGCCCTGACCGGGCCGTTCAAGGCCGGTTACGACCAGTTCCTGGCGACCCAGGCTGAGCTGCAGCCGCTGGCCAAGGGCAACGACGGCGTCTGGGGCCTGCCCGACGGCGACGCCTACTACGCCTATGCGCTGAAGGCCTCGACCACCACCGACATGACCGCCGACCAGATTCACCAGGTCGGGATCGCCGAGGTGGCCCGCATCCAGGCCGAAATGAAGACCATCATGGCCCAGGTCGGCTTCAAGGGAACGCTGCAGGAATTCTTCGCCCTGCTGAAGACCGACCCCAGGTTCCAGTACCCGAACACGCCGGAGGGCAAGGCCGCGTATCTGAAGGACGCCACCGCCCTGGTCGACGGGGTGATGACGGTCGCGCCGAAATACTTCCTGCACCTGCCCAAGGCCCCGCTGGAGGTCCGGGCGGTGGAGCCCTGGCGCGAGGCCACCGCCGCCATCGCCTTCTACAACCGGCCCTCGCCGGACGGCTCGCGGCCCGGCATCTACTACGTCAACCTTTCCGACATGACCCAAGTGCTGAAGCCCCAGATCGAGGGGATCAGCTATCACGAAGGCGCACCCGGGCATCACTTCCAGATTGCGCTGGCGATGGAGACGCAGGGACTGCCGAAGTTCCGCAAGTTCGGCGGCTACGGCGCCTACAGCGAAGGCTGGGGTCTCTATGCCGAACGGCTGGGCAAGGAGATGGGGTTCTATCAGGACCCCTATTCCGACTTCGGCCGACTCACGACCGAGGCCTGGCGCGCGGTGCGGCTGGTCACCGACACCGGGCTGCACAGCAAGCACTGGAGCCGCGAGCAGGCGATGGCCTATTTCCGCGAGAACACCCTGCTCAGCGAGCGCGACATCCAGAAGGAGGTCGAGCGCTACATCAGCCGTCCGGGTCAGGCGACCAGCTACAAGGTCGGCGAGCTGAAGATCCGCGAGCTGCGAGCCCGAGCCGAAAAGGCGCTGGGGCCAAAGTTCGACGTCCGCGCGTTCCACGACGCGGTCCTGCGCGACGGATCCCTGCCGCTGGACGTACTGGAGCAGCAGGTGGACGCGTGGATCGCGGGGAGCCGGTAAGCGGGGGGACATGGTACGTGGTTCGAGACGCCGCTTGAGCCTCGCGCCTCACCATGACCGGCCTTCCGATTTGTCATCCTGAGGAGCGGCGCAGCCGCGTCTCGGAAGACGCAATGAGCCAGAACGAAAAAGCCCCGGACATCGCTGTCCGGGGCTCTTGTCATTCTGGCCGAGGCCCGAGGATCAATCCTCGGCGGCAGCCGGGGCGTCGCCCTTTTCCTTGCGGATGGTCTGGCGCTCAGCGATCCGGGCCGACTTACCGCGACGGTCGCGCAGGTAGTAGAGCTTGGCGCGACGGACGACGCCGCGACGCTTCACTTCGATGCTTTCGATCATCGGCGACATGATCGGGAAGACCCGCTCGACGCCTTCGCCGAAGCTGATCTTGCGGACGGTGAAGCTCTCGTGGAGGCCCGCGCCCTGACGGGCGATGCAGACGCCTTCGTAGGCCTGAACGCGCTCGCGTTCGCCTTCCTTGATCTTCACGTTGACGCGGACGGTGTCGCCCGGCTGGAATTCGGGGGTGGTGCGCAGAGCGGCGAGACGCTCGGTCTCAGCCTGCTCGAGTTCCTTGATGATGTTCGCGGCCATCGTATCGTTCCTATTCGTCGTCGGGCTTAAGCGCCCTTTGGTTGTCGGTTGGCGAGGTGGCGGTCCCAGAGGTCGGGCCGTTGCTCGCGGGTCGTCTCTTCACGCATCGTCTGCCGCCATTGGGCGACCTTCTTGTGGTCGCCGGACAACAGCACCTCGGGAATGTCGTGGCCCTCGAACGTCCGCGGTCGCGTGTACTGCGGATGCTCGAGGAGACCGTCCTCGAAGCTTTCTTCACTAAGCGAGGCCGCCTGTCCCAGAACTCCCGGAACCAGTCGGACGCACGCCTCGATCGCCACCATCGCCGCCGCCTCGCCACCGGCGAGAACCGCGTCTCCGACGGAGACCTCCTCGAACCCCCGGGCGTCTAGCACCCGCTGGTCCACCCCTTCGAACCGGCCGCAGAGGACGATGATCCCCGGCGTCTCGGCCCACGCCTTTACCCGCGCCTGGGTCAGGGGCCGACCCCGGGCGCTCATGTACAAAAGCGGCCGTCCCGCGAGGTCGACACTGTCGAGCGCCGCCGCGATTACGTCCGCCTTCATCACCTGTCCCGGACCGCCACCCGCGGGGGTGTCGTCAAGGAAGCCGCGCTTATCCTTGGAAAAGGCGCGAATGTCCACTGTCTCAAGGCGCCACAGGTCCTGCTCGCGCCAGGCCGTGCCGATCAGCGACACGCCGAGCGGCCCCGGAAAGGCCTCCGGAAACATGGTCAGGACAGTAGCGGTGAACGGCATGGGCGCGATCTAGCAGTCACGCCGGGGGCCGTCGAATCCGATCCTCCCCTCTGGGGCGGGTGGCTCGGCGAAGCCGGGACGGAGGGGGTGACGAGCGCAGACCCCCTCAGTCACCCCTTCGGGCTGACAGATCCCCCAGAGGGAGCATCTTCTTCGCCGCTACGTCCCGCCCATCCTGATGTTGATCTTCTCGGCGAAGTCGGGCGACGGCGGCGTCGGCCAGTCCACGCGGTTCATCCGCTCGACCACGCACTGGGCCGTCGGATGGTCGCTCACATGCCGCACGGTCTCGAACTTGCCAGCCTTGAAGCTCAGCACGACGGTGAAGTCCGGGCGGCCGGTGGCGCTGGTCCCCGGGGCGCAGGCCTCGAAGATCGCCGGCATGGCCTTGCTGAACACCGGCCCCAGGACGGTGTCGCGATACCGGCGCGCGGCGGCGTCGTCCTCGTAGCGCTCGGCCCGCGCCGAGGCCTCGGCATAGGCCAGCGCCGTATCGGGCGCGGCGGCGAACATCAGGGTCGAAACGGCGAGGACGGACAGGATCAAGGCGGGTCTCCGGGATGCGGCAAACTGCACCGCCTGCCGTGGCGACAGCAAGGCGTCTTGCCCGTCTCCTTTCACCGGCCTAATCGTCGTGCATGCTAGAGAGCGAAAACCTGATCGAGACCCTGTCCCTCGAGGCCATCGAGGTGAACCTGTTCCGGGGCGTGTCGCCCAGCGACGGCTTCCCGCGGATCTTCGGCGGGCTGGTCATCGCCCAGGCGCTGATGGCCGCCTACGAGACGGTCGAGGACCGCGTCTGCCACAGCCTGCACGCCTATTTCATCCGGCCGGGCGACGTCAGCATTCCCGTGCTCTACGAGGTCGACCGCTCGCGCGACGGCGGCAGCTTCACCACCCGGCGGGTGATCGCGATCCAGAACGGCAAGCAGATCTTTAACCTCGCCGCCTCGTTCCAGGTGATGGAGGACGGTCTCGACTACCAGTCGCCGATGCCGGCGCACCCGTCGCCGGAGACGGTGGCGACCGAGATGGAACAGGCGCTGGCCACCAACAAGGACGTGCCGGCCCAGGTGCTCGAGCACATGAAGCGCCGCCCGGTCGAGGTGCGCTGGCCCGATCCCCAGGATCTGTTCAAGCCGATCCCCAAGGCTCCGCGCAAACAGGTCTGGATGCGGGCCAAGGCCCCGATCGGCCAGTCGATCAAGCTGCAACAGGCGGCGCTGGCCTATGCGTCGGACATGAACCTGCTGTCGACCGCCCTGCGGGTCCACGGCCTGACCTGGCGCACCAAGGGTCTGCAGTCGGCGAGCCTGGACCATGCGATGTGGTTCCACCGGCCGTTCGACTTCAACGAGTGGATGCTGTTCGATCAGGACTGCCCGAGCACCAGCCAGGGCCGCGGTCTGATCCGCGGCGAGATGTACACCAAGGACGGCGTCCTCGCGGCCTCGGTGGCCCAGGAATGCCTGATGCGGGTCAAGCCGCCCGAATAGGCCGTTCCAGTTCCGTATCCGGGGATACGGTTACTCGGCTGCTTTCTCGCCCCTTCCCACCAGAAGAAAGGCGCAGGCCCCGGCCACCACCGACGCGGCGGCGCAGACGATGGCCGCGACGCGGAAGCCCTCGATCAGCGCCTCGCCCTGGGCTGCAAGAACCGTCCCCAGCAGCGCCGTGGCCACCAGGCCGCCGGTGCGGGCCACGGCGCTGTTCAGGCCCGAGGCCGAGCCGGTGTGTTTGCTGTCGACCGAGGTGAGGACCGCGTTGGTGAGAGGGGCGACGGCGCCGGCCATGCCGATGGCGATGACCAGGATCGCGGGCAACACCTCGGTCCAGTAGCCGGCATGTTCGTTGATCCTGAGGGTCAGCAGGAAGCCGACGGCGACGATGACCGGACCGATGCTCAGCGGCAGGCGCGAGCCGATCTTGCCAGCCAGGCCGCCCATGATCGGCGAGGCCACGGCCAGCACCAGCGGGAACGGCAGCAGCGCCGCCCCGGCGGCGGTCCCCGAGTAGCCGGCGGCGACCATCAGGACATAGGGCACCAGGGTCAGCAGGCCGCCGAGCGCGCCGTAGAGCAGCAGCGTCAGCAGGGTCAGGCCGATGAAGCTCTTCGACCCGAACAGCGCCAGCGGGGCCATGGCGCGGTCGCCGCGCCGGTGCTCGACGACGAGGAAGGCGGCGGCAAGCGCCAGACCGATCACGATCGCGGCCGCGGCCGACGCGGTCCAGCCCGCCGGTCCCGAGCCGACGGTCAGGCCCCAGGTGAAGGCGCCCAGCGACAGGGTGGCGAGACCGCCGCCGAGCCAGTCGAGCGGCGCCTTGTCCTGCGACGGCGCCTCGCGCACGGCGACATAGGCCAGCGCGATGGCCCCGGCCGCCAGCGGCAGGTTGATCAGGAAGATCGAGCGCCAGCCAACGGTGTCGATCAGCCAGCCGCCGAGCACCGGTCCGACCGCCCCGGCCACCGCTCCCATAGCCGCCCAGGTCCCGATCGCCCGGCCCCGCGCCGCGCCCGAGAAGGAGGCGCCGAGGATGGCCAGGCTGTTGGGCATCAAGAGCGCCGCGCCAAGGCCCTGCAACGCCCGCCCCGCCAGCAGCCAGGGCAGGCTGGGCGCCACGGCGCAGGCAAGCGAGGCGACGGCGAAGATCACCGTGCCGATGACCAGCAGATTCCGCCGTCCGAAGCGGTCGCCCGCCGCGCCGCCGAGCAGCAGCAGCGCGCTGAGCGGAAGCAGATAGGCGTTGATCACCCACTGCAGATCGCCGGCGCCGGCCCCGAAGCTTGCCCGGATCGCCGGCAGCCCGACATTGACCACCGAACCGTCGATGAAGGCGAGGCTGGAGGCCAGGATGGTGGCGGCGAGCACCAGAACCGGCCGCCTGGTCTCGGCGCCCGCTTCGCAGGCGGTTCCGGGCCGGTCGCAGGTTGTGTGGATGACTGAACTCACGGGAGGACTCCGCTGAAGCGGAGACCTTGCCTCAACGGCCGCCCGGCTAACAGCCCGCGCGGCCTAGCGGCCGGGGTCGATGCCCGTCATGCCGGCGACGGCGCCGCTTCACGACCGGGGGCCGCGGACGGCTCGGTCCTCCTCGCGTCCGGGCGGTAGACGAACTCCGCCCCGTCGAGATCGACGACCGGCAGGACGTCCTTCTCCATCCAGTAGTCCTGGCTGTGCTGCCATTCCGGCTTGGCCCCGCGGCGGGGCAGCAGGTGCATGCCGCGCATCAGGTAGCCGGGATTGAAGTTCTCTGGATCGATCCAGTCGAGCAGCGGCATGTCCGCGTCCTCGGGGCGCAGCGCCACCTCGACCCGCCGAGCGCCCCTGGCGTCCATGTGCTTGAGCAGCCGGCAGACGAAGTCGCCGAGCAGGTCGGCCCGCAGAGTCCAGCTGGCCCGGAAGTAGCCCATCACCCAGACCATGTTGGGCACGCCGGTGAACATCAGGCCACGCCAGGTTACGGTCCTGGAGAAGTCGAGCGGCGCGCCGTCGATCGCGAAGGCGATGTCGCCGAGGGCGCTCAGATTGAAGCCGGTGGCGGTGACGATGATGTCGGCCTCCAGCTCCTGGCCTGACTTCAGCAGGATGCCCTTTTCAGTGAAGCGGTCGATGTTGTCGGTGACCACCGAGGCCTTGCCCTCGCGAACGCCCTGGAACAGGTCGCCGTCGGGCACGAAGGCGATGCGCTGGCGCCAGGGCCGGTAGCTGGGGGTGAAATGTTTCGCCAGGGTCTCCTCGTCGCCGCCCAGGCACTGGCGGACGCCCTCGAGCAGCTCCTGCTTCACCGCCTCCGGCTCCGCGACGGCGCGCCGGGTGAACTCGGCCTGGTCGTGGAGCAGCTTGCGGCGCACGATCTCGTGGGTCCAGGCCGGATCGATGTCGAGCTGGCGGAGGACATCGGCCAGCTCGTTGATGTTCTGCCCGGGGATGAAATAGGTCGGCGAGCGCTGCAGAAGCGTCACGTGGGCGCAGTCGCCGGCGATGGCCGGGACCAGGGTCGCCGCCGTCGCGCCGGACCCGATGACCACGACCTTCTTGCCCCTGTAGTCGAGGTCCTCGGGCCAGGTCTGGGGATGGACGATCCGGCCCCTGAAGTCAGCCATGCCCTCCCACGCGGGCGTGTAGCCTTCGCTGTGGCGGTAGTAGCCCTGGCACATCCAGAGGAAGCCGGCGGTGAAGCGCACCGTCTCTCCGGTGTCGGCGCGGGTCGCCTCGACGGTCCAGAGATTGTCGGCGCTGGACCAGCTGGCCTTGCCGATGCGGTGGCCGTAGCGGATGTGGCGACCGAGGTCGTTCTCGTCGATCACCTCGCCCATGTAGCGCAGGATTTCCTCGGCGGTGGCGATCGGCGCCCCCTCCCACGGCTTGAAGCGATAGCCGAAGGTGTAGAGGTCGCTGTCGGAGCGGATGCCCGGGTACTTGTGCGTCAGCCAGGTGCCGCCGAAGTCCTCGAGCGCCTCGAGCACGAGGTAGGACTTCTCGGGACACTGGTGCTTCAGGTGCCAGGCCGCGCCGACGCCGGAAATCCCGGCGCCGACGATGAGGACGTCGAAATGTCCCGCGAACACCGGGGTGATGTGGCTGCCGTCCATGACCTGCTCCCGTTTCCTGTCCCAGGAAGGATCGTGGTCGCTGGCGCGGCTCTGTCCCGATCTTCCGGCTCGAAACCTAGAGCGGCCGAGCGGCGATCATCTTGATGCAGGTCAATCCAGATGAACGGCGTTCACCTGAGCCTCAGGGCTCGACCCGGATCTCCACGCGGTCCGGATAGAAGGCCAGATGATCCTTGATCGCGGCGACGGCCTCGAAGGGCGCTTCGTAGGTCCAGACCGCGTCCGTGCCCGAGGCGCCGGCATCGGTGAGGCTGTAGTAGGAACAGTCGCCCTTGTAGGGGCAGTAGGTAGCGTAGTCGGTCCGCTTCAGCGCCGCCATGTCGACGTCCTTGCGCGGAATGTACTGCACGGCCGGATAGGACGCCTCCTGCAGCGTCAGCGCCTCGGCGGTGTCGGCGATCACCCGCCCCTCGACGGAGACGATGACGCGGCCGCCCTGCGGCGCGATGGTGATGGGATGGTCGGGTCCGGGGATACGGACGGGCTTGTCGGTCATGGCTGCGCTCCGGCGTTCGCAGCACAGATGGGGCGGCGGCCTGGTGGTCGCTACTCGACTTCGGTCAGACGCACCGCGATCAGCACGCCTTCGGCGATCTTCACCTCGGGCACGGCCTCGCGGGTGAAGGGCAGATACCAGGTGGCGCCGCCTTCCTCCGGGCTGATCTCGAGGATGTCGCCGGCGCCGAAGTCCTGGACCGACTTGACCTTGCCGAGCCGTGCGCCCTCCGGCGTCAGGACAGCCATGCCGACCAGGTCGGCGAGGTAGAACTCGTCCTCGTCGGGCTCGGGCAGGACGTCGCGCGACACGAACAGACGCAGGCCGCGCAGCGCGTCGGCCTGTTCCTTGGTGTCCACGCCCTGGCAGCGGGCGACGACGCCGCCCTTGGCTTCCCGCGCGGTCAGAATGACGAGGGCAGGAGAACCGTCCTGGCGCTTGAGCTCGCGGTAGCGGCCCAGCGCCAGGGGTTCTTCCGTGAAGGCGGCGATCCGCACTTCACCACGGACGCCGAAGGCGCCCGCCACGCGGCCGACAGCAATGAGGCGGTCCTGCCCCATCTATCCGAGCGTTCCCGCGAAAGCGGGAATCCAAGCTGAATTTGCGACAGCCATGGGCCGTGCTCCTGAGATGCAGCTTGGGCCCCCGCTTTCGCGAGGGCGCTCGGTGTCGGGTTAGGCTTTTTCTTCTTCGGCGGCGTCGGCAGCCGGGGCTTCCTCGGCGGCCGGAGCAGCTTCAGCCGCAGGGGCTTCTTCAGCGGCGGGCGCGGCGTCTTCCGCGGCGGCTTCCGGAGCAGCGGCTTCTTCCGCAGCCGGAGCGGCTTCTTCAGCGGCGGGCGCTTCGGCTTCGGCCGGGGCTTCGACTTCGGGTTCCGGTTCCGGAGCCGGCGGGTTGGCGGCGAGCTCGGCGGCGGCGGCGGCGCGGTCTTCTTCACGCTTGGCGCGCTCGGCGCTGCGTTCCTCGGCCTTCTTGCCCGGCTTGCCCTTGTTCGGGTTGTTGCCGTGGGCCCACTGGCCAACGCCTTCCTGGGCGAGGAAGCGGGCGACGCGGTCGGTCGGCTGGGCGCCCTTGGCGATCCAGGCCTGGATCGACTCGAGCTTCAGGGTGACGCGCGGGGTCGGGCCGTCCTTCGGCAGGAGCGGGTTGTAGGTGCCGACCTTCTCGATGAAACGGCCGTCGCGGGGCGAGTGGCTGTCGGCGACGACGATCGAGTAGTAGGGGCGCTTCTTGGCGCCGCCACGGGCGAGACGGATCTTCAGCATAACGGGTAGTCCTCTGTCTTAAGTCTATTTCTTGAAGGGGTTGAAGCCGGGCGGCAGCGCAGGGCCACCGAGGCCCGGAAGGCCCCCCGGAGTAGGCGCGCCGCCGCCGAGGCCCTGGAGCTTCTGCTGCAGCTGTTCGAATTCCTTGGGATCGGGCTCGGCCATCTTGCCGCCGCCCAGGCTCTTGAGCCGGTTGGCCCCGCCGCCGCCGAGCATCCCGGCCATCTTGGCCAGGCCGGCGCCGCCGTTGCGGGTCATCATCTTCATCGCGTCGGCCATCTGCCGGTGCTGCTTGAGCAGGCGGTTGACCTCGGCGACGTCGACCCCGGCGCCGGCCGCGATGCGGCGCTTGCGCGAAGCGGCGAGGATCTCGGGCTTGCGCCGCTCCTGCTTGGTCATCGAGCCGATGATGGCGCGCTGCCGGCCGATCGACTTGTCGTTCATGCCCGACTCGGCGATCTGCTTCTTCATCTTCTGGACGCCGGGCAGCATGCCCATCAGGCCTTCCATGCCGCCCATCCGCTCCATCTGGGCGAGCTGGTCGGCCATCATCTCGAGGTCGAACTGGCCCTTGGCCAGCTTCTTGGCCATGGCCTCGGCCTTGGCGGTGTCGAGTTCGGCCGAAGCCTTCTCGACGAGCGCCACAACGTCACCCTGACCGAGGATACGGCCGGCGACACGGCGGGCGTCGAACACCTCAAGCGCATCGACCTTCTCGCCGGTGCCGAGGAACTTGATCGGCAGGCCGGTGACGGCGCGCATCGACAGGGCGGCGCCGCCGCGGCCGTCGCCGTCGCCGCGGGTCAGGACCAGGCCGGTCAGCGGCAGACGCTCGTGGAAGGCCTTGGCGGTGCGGACGGCGTCCTGGCCGGTGAGGCTGTCGGCGACCAGCAGGGTCTCGGTCGGCTGGGCGATCTGCGCGATCTGCGCGGCCTCGGCCATCATCTGCTCGTCGAGCGTCGTGCGGCCTGCGGTGTCGAGGATGACGACGTCGTAGGCGCTCAGCCTGGCGACCTGCATCGCGCGCTTGGCGATGTCCGTGGCGCCCTGGCCGGCGACGATCGGCAGGGTGTCGACCCCGACCTGCTTGCCGAGGATGGCCAGCTGCTCCATCGCCGCCGGGCGGCGGGTGTCGAGCGAGGCGATCAGCACCTTCTGGCGGTCGACCTTGGTCAGACGCAGCGCCAGCTTGGCGGTCATGGTGGTCTTGCCGGAGCCCTGCAGGCCGGCCATCAGGATCACCGACGGCGGGTTCAGGGCGAGCTTCAGACCTTCGGCCTCTTCGCCGCCGAGCATGTCGACGAGACCGTCGTAGACGATCTTCACGACCTGGTCGGCCGGGCGGATCGAGCGGATCACCGCCTCGCCGGTGGCGCTCTCGCGGGCCTTGGCGATGAAGTCCTTGACCACGGGCAGCGCGACGTCGGCCTCGAGCAGGGCCACGCGGACTTCGCGCAGGGCCTCGTCGATATCCTTCTCGCCAAGGACGCCGCGACCGGAGAGCCGGTCGAAGACGCCGCTGAGCCGTTCTGTAAGGCCTTCGAACATACGTAACCTCAATCGCCCAAACGCAATTCGCCCCCGTGGACGATCACGTCGACGGGGGGCCTCGCCGTCCTCGTCCTGTCCATGTGGTCCGGTCAGGGGTCGTGACGGTGGAGGGCGCTGAACTGCATCTGCGCCGGAAGGCGGGCCTTATGCGCGGAAAAGGGCGCGAAATCAAGGCTGGCTCAGCCACGCAGCTCCAGTCCATTTCCCTCCGGGTCGGTCAGGTAGAGCGAGACGCCCTCCCCGCCCGCGCCGTAGCGCAGGCCGTCCGCGCCGACAGCGACGCCGTGGGCTTCGAGGTGAGCCTTCACCGCCGGCAGGTCGAAGCCGCGAACGTTGAGGCAGAAATGGTCGAGGTTGCGGCCCTCAGCCCCCGGCGCGGCGCCGCCCATCCGCCCGAGCTGGCCATCGACGGCGACGATGTCGATCAGCTGGGCGCCGGCGCGCAGCTGGATGAGGCCGATGGCGTCCTGCCGGCGCTCGACGGTGAGGCCCAGCACGCCGGTGTAGAAGGCGACCAGCGCCTCGGCGTCGCGGGCGCGCAGGACAAGATGGTCGATGCCGGTGATCTTGAGCATGGGCGTCTCCTGTTTCTCCAGATGTGACGGCGTGGCGGGCGGTTCAAGCGTCCGGTCGCGGACTTGCGCCGACGCGGCGTCTGTTATCAACGTGGCCCGAGGGCGAGGACGAGGGATGAGCAAGGCCAGACTGGCGAAGACCGACGAGTCGGCGCGGCTTTATGAAGCCGGCCTCAAGCTGCTGCTTGGTCTCGACGGCCCGCAGGAGCCGGAACAGGCGGTCGCCCTCTTCGAGCAGGCGATCGAGGCTGGATCGGGCAAGGCCGCGGCGCGGCTGGCGGTGCTGACCGCCGCGGGCGTGGCGCGCGATCAGAGCTGGCCCGGCGCCCTCGACCTGCTGGAGACCGCCGCCGTGCTGGGCGACCGCCTGGCGCAAAGGCAGCTGGGCCTGCTGACAGACGATGCCGACATCGCCGCCCGCATCCGCACCTCGTCTTCGCACGGCCCTGCCGTGTGGCGTCGCGCGCGCGCCGGGATCGACCTCCGCCGCTGGCTGACGCCGCCGGCGCCGAAGCTGGTGTCCTCGACGCCTCAGGTGGCGATGATCCGCGGCTTCGCGCCGCCCGAGGCGTGCCGCTGGCTGATCAAGCGGGCAGAGCCCGGCCTCGCGCCCGCTCAGGTCAACGACCCGGCCACCGGCCGGCTGCGCGACGACCCGATGCGCAGCAACGCGGTCACCCGGCTTGGCCTCGGCGAGACCGACCTGGTGCTGCTGCTGATGCAGGCGCGGATCTCGGCGGCGACCGGCTTCGTGTTCGCGCAGATGGAGGTCCCCAACCTGCTGCGCTACGAGCCCGGCCAGGAGTACCGGCCGCACTACGACTTCTTCAATCCGGTGACGCCGGACTTCCAGGCCGAGATCGCCACCTTCGGCCAGCGGGTCGCGACCTTCCTGGTCTATCTCAACGACGACTTCGAGGGCGGCGAGACCGACTTCCCGCAGGCGGCCCTGCGCTATCGCGGTCCGGCCGGCGACGCGCTGCTGTTCCAGAACGTGCGCCAGGACGGCTCGCCCGACCCGCTGACCCTGCATGCCGGCCTGCCGCCGACGCGCGGCCAGAAGTGGCTGCTCTCGCAATGGATCCGCGACAAGGCCCAGGCGATCAGCTGAGCCCACGAAAAAGGCCGCGGCGCCGGTGAGCGTCGCGGCCTCGTTCATTGATCTGAAGCGGCTCAGGCGCCGGGGGGCACCGGGAAGCCGCGGTCGCGCATCAGGGCGCCGATCTTCGGATCCCGGCCCCGGAAGGCGCGGAACTGGTCGGCCGGATCGATGCTGTTGCCCCTCGACATGATGTCGTCGTGCAGGCGCTTGGCGGTCGGCTTGTCATAGAAGCCGCCCGGCGCCTCGACGAAGGCCTCGGCCACGTCGGCGGTCAGGGTGTCGGCCCACAGGTAGCTGTAGTAGCCGGCCGAATAGCCGTCGCCCGAGAAGATGTGGCCGAACTGCGGGGTGCGGTGACGCATCACCAGTTCCGCCGGCATCTTCAGCTTGGTCAGTTCGTCACGCTCGAACGCATCCGGATCGATGTCGGCGCCGCCCGCGAGGTGCAGCTTCATGTCGATCAGGGCGCTGGACAGGTATTCGGTGGTGCCGAAGCCCTGGCCGAACTTGGACGCCTTCTCGATCTTGTCGACGAGGGCCTGGGGGATCGGCTTGCCGGTTTCGACGTGCAGCGCGAACTGGTTCAGCACCGGGGCGGTCGACAACCAGCGCTCGTTGAGCTGGCTCGGGAACTCGACATAGTCGCGGGCGACGCTGGTGCCCGAGACGCCCGGATAGGAGACGTTGGAGTTCAGGCCGTGAATGGCGTGGCCGAACTCGTGGAACAGGGTCTCGGCGTCATCCCAGCTGATCAGCACCGGCTCGCCGGGCTTGCCCTTGATGAAGTTGGAGTTGTTGCTGACGATGGTCTTCACGTCCTTCCGGAACCGCTCCTGGTTCCGGTAGGCGTTCATCCAGGCGCCCGAGCGCTTGCCCTCACGGGCGTAGGGATCGAAGTACCAGAGGCCGACCAGCTGACCGCCGCGGTTCACTTCCCAGACGCGGATGTCGGGGTGATAGACGGGCAGGCCGGTGACGGGCTTGAACTCGAAGCCGTAGAGCTGTCCGGCGGACCAGAACATGCCCTCGCGCAGCTTCTCCAGCTGCAGGTAGGGCTTCACCTCGTTCATATCGAGGTCGAACTTCGCCTTGCGGACCTTCTCCTGGTAGTAGCGATAGTCCCAGGGGGCGAGCTTGAAGCCGCCCTTCTCGGCGTCGATGATCGCCTGCATTTCGGACACGTCCTGGGCGACCTGGGCGATGGCCGCGGGCCACACCGCCTCCATCAGGCCCATGGCGTTCTCGGGCGTCTTGGCCATCGAGTTTTCCAGGCGCCAATGGGCGTGGGTCTTGTAGCCGAGCAGCTGGGCGCGCTCGAAGCGCAGCTTCAGGATCTTGGAGATGATCGCGTTGTTGTCGGTCGCGCCGCCGTTGTCGCCGCGATTGACGAAGGCCTTCCAGACCTTCTCGCGGGTGGCGCGCACCGGCGAGTTGGTCAGGTAGGGATCAACGCTGGAGCGGGTGTTCACGATGATGAACTTGCCCGGCAGCTTGCGCTGTTCGGCGCTCGAGGCGGCGTCGGCCTTGAGGCCCTCGGGCAGGCCGACGAGGTCGGCGGCGGTCAGCTCGATGTAGGTGTTTTCGTCGGCCAGCAGGTTCTGGCTGAACTTCGTGTAGAGGCCCGCCAGCTCTTCGTTGATGGCGGCGACGCGCTTCTTGGCGGCCGGCGCCAGCTTGGCCCCGGCGCGGACGAAGTTGGTGTAGTAGATCCAGGCGACGCGCTGCTGCTCGGACGTCAGCTTCGCCTTTTCGGGCGAATTGTAGACCGCCTCGATGCGGGCGAAGAGCTTCTCGTTCTGGGTGATCTTGTCGCCGAAGGCGGCGAGCTTCGGATCGAGGATGGTCTCGACCGCCTGGAATTCCGGCGAGCTCATGTTGGAGCCCCAGATGCCGTAGTAGGTGTAGAAGTCGCCGAGGGCGCGGCCGCTGTCTTCCAGCGCCGCGATGGTGTTCTCGAAGGTGGCCGGCGCGGTGTTGGCGGTGATGACGTCGATCTCGGCCAGGTTCCTGGCCATGGCCTCGTCAGCGCCGGACTGGAAGTCCGAGACCTTGACCTTGTCGAAAGCGGGGACGCCGCCAAAGGGGCCGGTCCAGGTCTGCAGCATGGGGTTGCTCGAGGTTGCAGCGGCGGCGCGCGCGACGGCGCTGCCCGCGACACTGGCGATGGCGGTGGCGGCCGCGGACGCGGCCAGGAAGGTTCGACGATGCACTGAGGGCTTCTCCCCGGAGGATGATTGCCGGGGACCCTATAGGGCTGTTACCCCGGCGTCACATGACAGGCTTGTAATGCGACCGAGGCGCCTTCCGTTGCGCCGTCCGGGCCTCTAAAGCGGAAGCATGTCCATAGGCGTCTTCGATTCCGGCGTGGGCGGCCTGTCCGTCCACCGTGCGCTCGTCGAGCGCTTCCCCAGCGCCGACTTCGTCTACCTGGCCGACCAGGCCAACGCCCCCTACGGCGGGCGGCCCGGCGAGGAGATCGTCGATCTCACCAGAGCCGGCTGCACCCGGCTGTTCGACGAGGGCGCCAACCTCATCGTCCTGGCGTGCAACACCGCCTCGGCGATCGCACTTCGCCGTCTGCAGCAGACCTGGCTGCCCGGGCACCGCCGGGAGACCGGGCGGCCGCTGAACGTGCTGGGCATCATCGTGCCGACCATCGAGGCGGCCACCGGCCTGCCCTGGGAGCACGAGGCCGACCGCCGCGACGAGCAGGTGCAGAAGGTCGACATCCTCGGCGTCTTCTCGACCCCGGGCACGGCCAGCAGCAGAGTCTTCGAAATCGAGATCGACAAGCGCAAGCAGGACCTGGCGGTTTTCTCAGAGCCCTGTCCGAACCTCGCGCAGCTGATCGAACAGGGCGCCGAGCGCGAGGTCCTGAAGGCCGAGATCGAGGGCCATGTCCTGGCGCTGAAGCGTCGCATCGGCCGGTTCCCGGATCGGGCGGTGCTCGGCTGCACCCACTACGAGATCGTCGCCGACCTGTTCCGCGAGGCTCTGCCGCAGGGCACGCCGCTGATCCACCAGCCGGGCTCCACCGCCGACGCGCTTGAGCGCTATTTCGCGCGGCATCCGGAGTATCTGCTCGGCGATACAGGCAAGCGCCGCTTCCTGACCACCGGCACGCCGGGCGAACAGAACGGCCTCGTCGCCGCCTTCTGGGGCGCGCCGCTGCGGTTCGAGGCGGCCTGAGCGGGGACACGCACCCTTCGGGAGCATGTCCCCAGCTAGTTAAGCCGCGGCCGCTTCGCCGGCGACGACGCGGCTGACCGCGTTGACCACGGCGGCGATGCGCAGAGCGGCCTGGATGTTGGTGTTGGGCACGGCGTGCTTCTTCAGCTCGGCCTCGTGGGCGTCCAGGCACATGCCGCAGCCGTTGATGGCGGAGACGGCCGTCGACCACAGCTCGAAGTCGACCTTCTCGACGCCCGGGTTGGCGAGGATGTTCATGCGGAGCTTGGCCGGCAGGGTGCCGTACTCCTTGTTCTTCATCAGGTGCAGCGCACGATAGTAGATGTTGTTCATGCCCATGATCGCGGCGGCCGCCTTGGCCGCCGTCAGGGCCTCTTCCGACAGGCCGGCGGCGCGGGCCGAGGCTTCCACCGCCTTGACCACGGCGGGCGTGCCGACAGCGTGGGCCGAGGCGACAAAGGTCCCCCACTTCTGCTGATCGGTGAGCAGGGTTTCGCCGGCCAGCGACGACAGGTTCAGGCTCAGGTCCTTGGCGTAGGCGGGCAGGCCTTCGCGCAGTGCGTCCAGCGACATGGCGGCGCTCCGTTGAAATGGGATGGGAAGATAGAGGGGGTCCGGAGACCCCGCGCACGCGGGGAGGCGCGTCGCGGAGTCCCCGGACCACGCGACACGTCCCGGGGGGCGTGGGCGTGTCGCGGGTCTAGTGGACCTGGCTTACTCGGCGGCCAGGTTCAGGACGTCGCCGCCAACCGCGCGGTTGCAGGCGCAGAGTTCGTCGGTCTGCAAGGCGTCGACCACCCGCAGGGTGTCGGCCGGGGCGCGGCCGACGTTCAGGTTGGTGACGTAGACGTGCTGCACGATGCCGTGCGGGTCGACGACGTAGGTGGCGCGCAGGGCGACGCCTTCTTCTTCGTCGAGCACGCCGAGGGCGCGGGCGAACTTGCCGCTGTTGTCGGCGAAGCTCCAGATCGGCAGCTTGTCCAGATCCGGGTGCTCACGGCGCCAGCCGAGCTTGCTGTGCTCGTTGTCGGTCGAACCGCCGAGGACGACGGTGTCGCGATCGGCGAATTCCTTGTTGAGGCGCGCGAACTCGGCGATCTCGGTCGGGCAGACGAAGGTGAAGTCCTTCGGGTAGAAGAAGATGACCTTCCACTTGCCGGGGAACGACTCGTTGGTGACGGTCTCGAACGCGCTCTCGCCGTTTTCTTCGTGACGGTTGAAGCCGGGCTTCACGCCAACGACCTTGAACTCGGGCAGCTTTTCACCAACGCCGATCATGCGGGCATCTCCTTGGATGTGGGATCGAGAATATGAAGCCGACGAAGGGGGGAGCCCTCGTCGGCGAGGCCTTTAGATAGGGACCCGCCCCTACAAATCCAATCGATATTTCCATCGATCTGGATAGAGCCAGTCACTGATGCCTTCAGGTTGTTCACCCCGGCCTCGGGTTGTGCATGCGTTGGGCGAACCGATCGCCGCGCTGGCGGACACATAAATCCAGTCGATTGCTTTTGCCGAATGGATCGATCCGCCCTATGTTTCGGCCATGCTCCCGACGCTACGTCAACTGCAGTACCTCAAGCTCCTCTCCGACCACGGATCGTTCAGCCGGGCGGCGGAGGCGGCGCATGTGACCCAGCCGACGCTGTCCGCCGGCATCGCCGAGCTGGAAAAGATCCTCGGCGCCCCGGTCGTCGACCGCGCGCGGTCGGGCGTGATCCTGACCGCCGCCGGCGAGGAGGCGGTGCGCCGGGCCCGGCAGATCCTCGACCAGACCGACGACCTGGTGCAGGCGGCCCAGGGCGCCGGCCAGCCGCTCTCCGGCCGCTTCCGCCTCGGCGTGATCCCCACGGTCGCGCCCTTCCTGCTTCCCAGGGCCTTGCCGACCCTGCGCCAGACGTTTCCCAAGCTGCGGCTGTTCCTGCGCGAGGATCTGACCCATCGGCTGATCGCGGCGCTGAAGGCCGGCGCCCTCGACGCGGCGCTGATCGCCCTGCCGTACGACATGACCGGCCTGGCCTGGGCCCACGTCGAGGACGACGAACTGCTGGCCGCCGTGCCCGACGGTCACCCGATCCTGAGCCAGGCCAAGGTCAATCCCGAGAGCCTCGACCCGTCAGACCTGATCCTGCTCGAGGATGGCCACTGCCTGCGCGACCATGCCCTGGCCGCCTGCGGCCTGACCCCGCCGCGGTCGGGCGACGAGGAAACCTTCGCCGCCACTTCCCTGCCGACCCTGGTGCAGATGGTCGGCTCAGGGCTCGGCGTCAGCTTCCTGCCGGCTATGGCGGTGGAGGCCGGGCTGACCGACCATGTGTCGGTGACCATGCGGCCGCTGCAGGCCGAGCATCCGAGCCGCGAGATCGTGGTCGCCTGGCGAGCAGGATCGAGCCGCGCCAACGAAGGCCGCATCCTGGCGGAGACACTTCGGGCTGTCTGAGCGCTTTCCGGCACGCCGCAGGGATAGAATACCGGGGTTACGCATTAGCATCGGACAACCCCGGAGCTACACCCGAATGAAACCCGCCCTGATCCTCGTCCCCGCCATCGCCGTGATGATGTCCGGCTGCGTGAGCCTGTCCCGCAGCGAGACCACCCAGGCAATGAGCGCCGCCGAGGCGTCGGGCGGTCGCATCGAGGCCATCACCGTCGCCCGCAGCAAGCCGCTCAAGGTGACGCCCGAGTTCGACGACCTGTTCAAGGCGCGGGTGAAGGCCAAGACCGACGCCTGCGCGACCGGCTCGCGGCCGCTGCGGCTGGAGACCACGCTCGATCGCTTTGACAAGGCCAATGTCGCCATGACGGCGATCATCGGCGGGGCCAACGTCCTGCGCGGGAAGGCCAGGCTGATCGACGTGCGCACCGGCAAGACGGTCGGCACCTACAACATCGGCAAGACCGTGGTCGGGGGCCGCATCGGCGTGATCCAGATGGCCGAGGCCGAGGAGCAGCTGAGCGACGCCTTCGGCGAGGAGCTCTGCACCCAGGCGTTCCCGAAGCCCACGAGCTAGTCAGCAGGGGAGATGTTCCCGAAGGGTGTGTCCCCCGTCAGCAGCCACATGCCGAGGACACGCACCGCTTCGCGGATGTACGCGCCCCTTCCGACATAATTCGATATATCGCACTTGACGCGATGCGATTTCGATATATCTATGCATCGAGCACTTAGATATATCGAATAAGGATCGAAACATGCATCGCCATTTTGGCTTCAACCCCCACCACCATCAGCGCCACAGCCGCCACGGCGTCGGCGGCGGACATCACATGCGCGGCGGCGGACGCGGCGGCCGGTTCGGGCGCTTCTTCGACCACGGCGACCTCAAGCTCGTCATCCTGCGGCTGATCGCCGACAAGCCGCGCCACGGCTACGAGCTGATCAAGGAGATCGAGGAACAGGCCGGCGGCGCCTACAGCCCCAGCCCCGGCGTGGTCTATCCGACCCTGACCTGGCTCGAGGAGATGGCCTTCGTCACCGCCGCCGACGCCGCCGGGGGCCGCAAGCTCTACAGCATCACGCCCGAGGGCGAGGCGCACCTGCGCGCCAACGAGGCGCAGTCGGCCGGCATCTTCCAGCGCATGGCCGAGGCCGCCGCCGCCAGCACCGCCTTCTCGCCGCAGATCCTGCGGGC
>JAZJXN010000086.1:0-20282 GCA_040390885.1 Pseudomonadota bacterium
CGCCGGTGCCGGTGCCGCCGCCCATGCCGGCGGTGATGAAGACCATGTGGGCGCCATCGAGGTGCTCACCGATCTCCGGCGTGCTCTCTTCGGCCGCGCTCATGCCCACTTCGGGATGAGCGCCGGCGCCGAGGCCTTGCGTGACCTGCACGCCCAGCTGGATGCGGCGTTCGGTCTTGGCGAACTGCAGCTGCTGGGCGTCGGTGTTGGCGACGACGAACTCGACGCCCTCCAGCCCGGCCTCGATCATGTTGTTAACGGCGTTCCCGCCTGCCCCGCCGACGCCGAAGACGACGATCCTGGGCTTCAATTCAGTCGTTTGAGGCGCGTACAGCTTCATAATGGGACCCCGTGTCCTGGCGTTCTTCGCGAACACCCGGCGACCCGCGCGCCGGGAATGCCTTACGGCGGGGTTAACATCGGACCCACATCGTTAATCGGCAGTTAACCGCATAGCCTGAGTCGCCACGGGATCGAGCCGTTTCCGGATCAAAATTCTTGTGGAGTAAGGCGTTGCGCGAATCAGCGCTTGTAAATGCGGCTACAGATTGTCGCGCAGCCAGGCCGCGACTTTCGTCACCGCCCCGGCGCTCGGGTCGACAGGTTCGCGGCGTTTGCCGGCGCCGGCCAGCGCTTTCGCGGACACCGCCTCGCGCGGACCGAAGGCGGCGCGGTGCAGGATGCCGGCGGCGGCGCAGAACGCCGGCCCGGTGACGGCGTCGGCCAGATGCGGCACCCGGCGCGGACGGCCCAGGCGCACCGGACGGTCGAACACCCGCACGGCGACTTCGCGAACGCCGGCCAGCTGGCTGGCGCCGCCGGTCAGGACAATGCTGGCCCCCGGCTCGATCGGCGCGCCCGATTCCCGGAGCCGCTCGCGCAGCAGTTCGAGCGTCTCCTCGACGCGCGGGGCGATGATGCCCTTGAGCAGCGAGCGCGGCGCGATGACCGGACCGGCGCCAGGGTCGTCGCCGCGCGGCGGCGCCTCGATCATCTCGCGGTCTTCGTTGGCCGAGGCGATGGCCGACCCGTGCAGGGTCTTGATGCGCTCGGCGCCGGCGCGGGAGGTCGACAGGCCGCGGGCGATGTCCTGGGTGACGTGTTCGCCGCCGACCGGCAGGCAGTCGACGTGGACCAGCGAGCCGCCGCTGAACACGGCCGCCGACGTGGTGCCGCCGCCCATGTCGATGCAGATGGCGCCGAGGTCCATCTCGTCCTCTTCGAGCGCGGCCAGAGCCGAGACGAACGGCGCGGCGACCACGCCCTCGAACTGCAGGTGGGCGCGCTCGACGCAGTGGCCGAGGGTCTGGAACACCGACTCGGAGATCGACACCACCAGCAGGTCGACGCCGAGGGTCTTGCCGAACATGGCGCGCGGGTCGCGCACGCTGCGCTGACCGTCGACCGACCAGGCGACCGGCAGGATGTGCAGCGGGCGGCGGCCGGGCAGACGGATCTGGGCCAGGGCCGCGGCCAGGGCGCGCGAGCAGTCGTTGTCGGAGATCGGTCGGGCGCCGATGGACACGCGGGCGGAGACCCGGTTGCTGCCCATCTGGCCGCCGGCGGTGGCGATGGTCACGCCGTGGACGCTGACGCCCGCCACCGACTCGGCGCGTTCGACCGCCAGGGCGATGGCCTCGGCGGCCTCGTCCATGCTGGAGATGCTGGCGCCCTTGACGCCGCGCGACTGGACATAGCCGACACCGGCTGTGGTCAGGGTGCGGTCAGCGCGGCGAACGCCGTCCGGCTTCATCACGAAGCAGGCGACCTTGGACGCGCCGAGGTCGACAGCGGCGATCACCGGCTGCCGCGCGAGCGCCGCCTTCAGGCCGTCCCGCGCCTGTTTGCGATCGTCCGACCGAGCCATGGTCTTGAGCACCCCTGCCCTCAACTTTCCTGTTAAACGCCAGTGGCCGCCGGCGCGTCGCCGGGCAGCGGATGAGTTCGCGGACGCAGGGCCACCAGCCCCGGGTCGCGCAGATCGATACGTTCGAAGCCGAGTTCGAGAATGCGCTGGCGCTGATCAAGCTGGTCCAGCTGGATCAGGGCCGATTCTTCCTCGACCGCGGGCAGCTGCACGATGCCGCCGTCCTTGAGCCGCAGATCCCAGCGACGGCCGTCGACGCGCACCAGCGCCTCGAGCCGGTCGCGAAGACGCGGCCGCGACTGCACCGCCGGCAGGATCTGGGCGGCGGTCTCGTTGGCCCCCTCCCCGACGATCAGCGGAAGCTGCGGGAAGCGGCCGGGATCGGCCTCCGGAATGGTCTGGCCGCCCGAGTCGATGACCCAGGTGCGGCCGTGGTTCTGCCAGACGGCGAGCGTCTCGCGTTCCTTGATCGCCACGACCAGGGTGTCGGGCAGCAGGCGCACGACCTGGACTTCCTTGACCCAGCCGACATTGGCGACCGCGGCGCGGATGGCTTCGAGATCGAGGTCGAGGATCGGCTGGCCGAGCTGCAGGCCGGTGGCGGCCAGGATCGCGTCCCGCGCCATCGGCGAGGCGCCCTGGACGTGGACCTTGTTCAGCTTGAAGCCGACGCCGGCGGTCTGGCCGGCGACCGCCGACGACGCGCCGTCTGCGAGACGCTCGCCGCGATTTCCTGTGGATAACGTGACGACGAGACCGACCACCAGCACCAGCCCGGCCGCGCCAAAGGCGAAGACAGGCGGCAGGACGCCGTGCGCGGCGCGAATCTTCGCGGCCGGCCTAGGCGCCGTGGAGGCGGCGCGGGATCTTCCCCGATTGGCGGGCGCTTTGGCCCGAGGCTTGGCGCTACCTCGCCCCGCCCCCCGCATAGCCGCGGGCATACGCATCCTCCACGATCCAGAGCACCAGTTGATCAAACGACGTTCCCAGATGGGCCGCCTGCTCTGGAACCAGAGAGGTGGGTGTCATGCCGGGCTGCGTATTGACCTCCAAGAGGACCAGAAGACGCTTAACAGGGTCATAACGAAGATCACTTCTGGTCACGCCTCGGCAACCAAGAGCGGCGTGGGCGAGCTCCGAAAGGCGCAGGGCGCGGTCGAAATCCTCCTGCGGAATCCGGGCGGGGACGACGTGGGTGGACCCGCCTTCGGCGTATTTGGCATCGTAGTCGTAGAAGCCCGAGGTCGGGACGATCTCGGTGACCGTCTGGGCCTTGCCGTCCATCACCGCCACGGCCAGCTCCAGCCCCGCGATGTAGGGTTCGACCATGACCTCCTCGCCGAAGGTCCAACCGGCCGCCACGACGTCCTGAGGGGGCGTGTTGGCCCCTTCCGGGACGATGAACACCCCGACCGAAGATCCCTCGGCGTTGGGCTTCACCACATAGGGCGGCGGCATCACGTGATCGCGGGCGACGTCGTGGCGGTTGTAGAGGCCGCCGCCCGGCACGACGACGCCGGCCGCGGCCAGAACGGCCTTCGACTTGGCCTTGTCCATGGCGAGGGCCGAGGCGAGCACGCCGCAGTGGGTGTAGGGGACGCCCAGCGTCTCCAGGACGCCCTGCACACAGCCGTCCTCGCCCCACTCCCCGTGGAGGGCGTTGAAGCAGACATCGGGCTTGAGGGCGGTCAGCACCTGGGCCAGATCGCGGCCGGCGTCGACGCGGGTGACCTTGGCGCCGAGGTTCTCGAGCGCCGCGGCGCAGGCGGCGCCGGAGACGAGGCTGACCTCGCGCTCGGAGGACAGGCCGCCGAGCAGGACGGCGACGTGGTGACCTTGAAGCGGCAGACTCATTTGGCGGCCTTCAGAGCGCGGAAATCGATGTCGCTGTCGGCGACGAGGTACAGCAGCGCGGCCCAGGCGGCGACGTTCTGCTGCAGGGCGGCGGGTTCGACCTTGTCGAGGGTGTCGTCCTCGGAATGGTGCAGGTCGAAGTAGCGACTGGCGTCCTGGCGCAGGCTGAACACCGGCACGCCGGCCTCCTGCAGGCCTTCGGTGTCCGAGCCGCCGAAGCGGGCCGCCTCACGCGAGACGACAAGGCCGAGCGGGGCCATGACGCTGGTCAGCGACTTCAGCTGCGGCGCCTCGAGGGCCCCGGCCGGGAGCTGCAGTGCATAGATGCGGCCGGCCCCGAGGTCGCTTTCGCCGGCGATGACCATGCTCGGGATCGCCTCCTTGTGGGCGGCGGCATAGGCCTCGCTCGAACCGCCGGTCTCTTCCGACCCCCACATGACCACGCGGATGGTCCGGCGCGGATGCCTGGGCAGGTCCCCGATCAGCTTGGCGGCGGCGGTGGTGATGGCGATGCCCGAGGCGTCGTCGATGGCGCCTGTGCCGACATCCCAGCTGTCGAGGTGGCCGCCGATGACGATGACTTCCTCGGGCTTCACGCTGCCCGGGATGTCGCCTGAGATGTTCCAGGCGACGGTGTCGGAATTGTTCGTCGACGCCAGGTTCAGCTTCACCCGCACCGGCCCGCGCTTGGCCAGGGCGGCCAGCAGGTCGGCGTCCGGGACGCCGAGCGCGGCGGCCGGGATCTTCGGCGCATCGTCGGCGTAGCGCAGGCCGCCGGTGTGGGCGAGGCGCGAGTCGGAGGTCGAGACCGAGCGGGTCAGATAGGCGATGGCGCCTTTGCGGGCGGCGTCCGAGGCGCCGGTGCGGCGGATCACGCCGGTGGTCCCGTAGCCCTCGCCGGTCTGGGTGCGGGGCATGACCTGGTTGACCACCGCGATCTTGCCCTTCAGCGCGCCGTCGGGCGCGGCCTTGAGGTCGTCGAGGGTGTCGAACACGACGATCTCGGCCTCGACGCCGCTGGCCGCGGTCGGGACCGTGCCGCCCAGGCCGAGGATCGACAGCTTGAACGGATAGGGCCCGACGATCGAAGCGGACTCCGCGCCCCGCGCCCAGCTCGGCTTGGCGAACGACTCGACCTTGATGTTGGTGAAGCCGAGCTTGCGGAAGGTCTCGACGCCCCAGTCCTTGGCGCGGGTCATGGCTGGCGAGCCGACCGGCCGCGGGCCGACGCCCGTGGTCAGGTCTTCCAGCACCGTCCAGGCGGTCTCGTCCGCCAGCGCCTTGTCGCGCAGGCCGGCGGCGGTGGCGGCGGTGGCGGCGGCCGCGGCGACGCCGCCGACGGGGGGCTCGACGGCGCAGGCGGCCGAAGAAAGAGCGAGTGAGGCCGCAAGGGCGAGCAGGGAAATGCGCATGCAAGCCGGGTGCGATAGCGGGGCGTTCGAGTCAAGCGGGGTCACGGGGCGGGCGCAGACAAGATTTCGGCGCCGGTCGCCCGTTCCACGGAATGTCACAGCGGTCGCGCTCACGTCGTCTCCTCACCACGAGCTGAACAGCAGGACAGGAGCACGAAGATGACGCGTTTGACCTGGCACGAAGTGGCGCCTGAGGGCGCCAAGGCGCTCTTCGGCGTCCACCACTACGTCACCACGAAGACCGATCTTCCCGAGGAACTGGTCCACCTTGTCTTCCTGCGGGTCTCGCAGATCAACGGCTGCGCCCACTGCATCGACATGCATGGCCGCGACCTGCGCAAGACGATGTCGGTCGACAGGCTGTCACTGGTTCCGGTGTGGGACGAAGTTCCGCACCTCTTCTCCGATCAGGAGCGCGCCGCCCTGGCCTGGGCGGAGGAGGTGACGCGTGTCGCCGAGACCCACGCCTCGGACAAGGCCTACGCGGCCGCATCGGCGGCGTTCGCGCCCAAGGACCTGGTCGATCTGACGATTGCTATCGCTGCGATGAACGCCTTCAACCGCCTAGGCGCGCCGTTCCGTCTTCCCGTCGCCGCGAAGCCGCAGACGTCGCCCGGCACGGGGCAAGGAGGTTAGGCCTTCCGCCCGATCCGCTTGATTTCCCAATCCAGGTCGATGCCGGTGGAGGCCTTCACCTCGGCGCGGACGGTGTCGCCCAGGCCTTCGAGGTCGGCGGCGGTGGCCTCGCCGGTGTTGATCAGGAAGTTGCTGTGCAGCGGCGAGAACATCGCGCCGCCGTGCAGCTTGCCGCGCCAGCCGGCCTCGTCGACCAGCTTCCACGACGAATGCCCGGGCGGGTTCTTGAAGGTCGAGCCGCCGGTCTTCTCGCGGATCGGCTGGGTGGTCTCGCGGCGGCTGGTGATCTCGGCCATCCGCGCCTTGATGGCGGCGGGCTCGTCGGCCGTCCCCTCGTAGGTCGCGCTCAGCACGACCATGGTCTCGCCGTCCTGCAGGGCGCTGTGGCGGTAGGTGTAGTGGAGGTCGGCGAGCGCCAGCTCGCGCACCACGCCGGTCCGGTCCATGACCCGGGCGGACATGAGCACATCAACCGTCTCGGAGCCGTAGCAGCCGGCGTTCATGACCACCGCGCCGCCAACCGTGCCGGGGATGCCGGCGTAGAACTCCAGCCCCGCGATGCCCGCCTCGGCGGCCTTTCGGGCGAGGATCGCGTCGGGCACGGCCGACCCGGCGCGGATACGGTTCTCGCCCAGCGGCTCGACGGCGTTGAAGCCGCGCCCGAGCCGGATGACCACGCCCTCGACGCCGCCGTCCCGCACCAGCAGGTTGGAGCCGACGCCGATCGGGATCACCGGGACGGCGGGGTCCAGCGCCTTGAGGAAGTCGGCCAGGTCGGCCTCGTCCTCAGGCAGGAAGACCACGTCCGCCGGCCCGCCGACCCGGAACCAGGTGAACGGCGCCAGCGCCTCGTCGCGCAGCAGCTTGCCGCGCACGGCGGGGAGGTTGTCCTTCCAGGTCATGGCCGATGTCCTGCGTGGTTCGAGACGCGGCTTCGCCGCTCCTCACCATGACGAACGTTTATGCAACCCTCTGAAAAAGTCATCCTGAGGAGCCCGAAGGGCGTCTCGAAGGACACACGGCGACTGCTGCCACTCACGTCCCCAGCGCCTCGAGCTGTTCGGGCAGGGCATAGGACCAGCTCGTGATGTCGCCGGCCCCCAGCAGCACGACGATGTCGCCCGGCTTGGCCTCCTCGGCGATCACCCCGGCCAGGGCCGCCGGGCTCTCGAGCGGCAGCGCGCGACGGTGGCCAAAGCGGCGCAGGCCCTCGATCAGGCCGTCGCGGTCGACGCCCTCGATCGGCGCCTCGCCGGCCGTGTAGACGTCCGCCACCACGACCACGTCGGCGTCGTTGAAGCAGGAGCTGAACTCGTTCATCAGGTCGCGCAGGCGCGTGTAGCGGTGCGGCTGGACCACGGCGATGACCTTGGCGTCCGGCGTCATGGCGCGGGCGGCGGTCAGCACGGCGGCGATCTCCACTGGGTGGTGGGCGTAGTCGTCGATGATGCGCACGCCGTCCACGACGCCCGTGGTGGTGAAGCGCCGCTTCACCCCGCCGAAGCCGGCCAGGCCCTTGCGGATGTCGCCTTCGGCCACGCCCAGCTCGCGGGCCACGGCGATGGCGGCGCAGGCGTTCATGACATTGTGCAGCCCGGCCATCGGCAGCCTGAGGCCGTCGTAGCGGATCGGCTCGCCGGTCAGCGGCGTGATCAGCACGTCGAACTGCGCGCCTTCCGGCCCCATGCTGATGTGCTGGGCGCGGACCTCGGCCTGCGGGTTGGTGCCGTAGGTGACCAGCCGCCGGTTCTCGACGCGGGCGACCAGGGCCTGGACCTCGGGATGGTCGAGGCAGACCGCCGCGAAGCCGTAGAAGGGGATGTTCTCGATGAAGTCCTGGAAGCCCTTCTTCACCGCCTCGAAGTCGCCCCAGTGATCGAGGTGCTCGGCGTCGATGTTGGTGACAATGGCGACCGTGGACTTGAGCGTGAGGAAGGTGCCGTCGCTCTCGTCGGCCTCGACGACGATCCACTCGCCCTCGCCGACCTTGGCGTTGGTGCCGTAGGCGTTGATGATGCCGCCGTTGACCACGGTCGGGTCGATTCCGCCGGCGTCGAGCAGGGCCGCGACCATCGATGTGGTGGTGGTCTTGCCATGGGTGCCGCCGACCGCGATCGAGAACTGCAGCCGCATCAGTTCGGCCAGCATCTCGGCGCGGCGCACCAGCGGCAGACGGCGCTCGCGGGCGGCGACCATCTCGGCGTTGTCGTGCTTGACCGCGGTCGAATAGACGATGGCCGAGGCGCCTTCGACGTTCTCCGCCGCCTGGCCGATGAAGATCCTGGCGCCGAGCTTCTCGAGCCGCTCGGTGTTGGCGCTGGCCTTCAGGTCCGAGCCCTGCACCGTGTAGCCGATGCGGATCATGATCTCGGCGATGCCGCTCATGCCGATGCCGCCGATGCCGATGAAGTGCACGGGGCCGAGTTCGAAGGGGACGGGGCGACGACGCTGGATCATGGCTGGCGGATTAGACGATTTATCAGGCCGCCGAAATGGGCGAGAGACGGCAAATGATCCGTGTCCTCGCCCTCCTGCTCTCCCTGTCGGTCCCCGCGAGCGCCCTCGCCCAGCCGCTGCGGCCGGTGCAGCTCGGCCGCTTCGCCGAGTTTCTCGATCTCGGCAGCGTGACGCGTGACGGCGACGCCGCCAGCTTCCGCTACCTGATGGTGGTGGCCGAGGACTTCGAGGCCGGCGGTGAGCAGTTCTGGGGCGGCTGGTCCTCGATGACCATCGACTGCAGGGCGCGCACGGCCGACCTTACCGGCTTCCAGAGCGTGAGGGTCGGCGGGACCGAGGGGCCGAAGACGGTCGACGGCCAGCCCGGCTGGCCGATCGCGCCGGCGAGCCTGGAAGCGGCGCTGGCGGATGTGGCTTGCGAAGAGAAGCGGCCGTTGGAGAAGCCGGATGCAGGCAGCGCCGCTGAGGCCGTGAGGTTCGGGCGGGCGTGGCTGGAAGACGCTTCCGCGCCCTGACCCCCATTGTCATCCCGGCCGGAGCGTAGCTCAGAGCCGGGACCCAGCTCTGAGCGCTGGCCCCTCGGTCCCGGATCGCCTTAGGCGTCCGGGATGACAACGGAGGGGCGCTAACGCGCCGCCGTATGCTCGACGAGGTCCGCCAGCCGCTCGGCGGCGTCGGGCATGGCCACCGAGCGAGCGGCTTGGGCCATGCGGGACAGTTGCGCGGGGTCCTTGAGCAGCGCGTTCAGGGCTCCGGCCAGACTGTTCACCGTCAGCTCCTCTTCCGGACAGACGGCGGCGGCGCCGGGGTCCGACAGAAGTCGGGCGTTGAACGTCTGGTGGTCGTCAGCGGCGATCTTCAGCGGCACCAGCACTGACGGACGGCCGGCCACGGCCAGCTCGCAGACCGTCGAGGAGCCCGCCCGGCCGATGACGAGGTGCGCGGCCTTCAGCCGGCCGGCCATGTCGCGGAAGAAGGGCGCGACCTCCGCCTTGACCAGGGCGTCGGCATAGACGCGCCGGGCGATGTCCATCGACTCCTTGCGGGTCTGCTGCTGGACCTCGAGCCGGGCGCGGATTTCCTCGGGCAGGCGCGAGATCGCCTCGGGCGTCAGTTCCGACAGCAGCCGGGCCCCCTGGCTGCCGCCGGTGACGAGGATGCGGATCGGGCCTTCAGGGCCGGGCGGCGTGTAGGCCGCGGTCGCCAGGGCGCGGATCTCCGGCCGCACGGGGCTTCCGATGACATGGGCGCGGGCCTGCACCTCGGGCTTGGCCTTCTCGAGGGTCGGGAAGGCGCAGGCGACCTCGTCGACGGCGCCGGCGATGAACCGGTTCACGCGGCCGAACACCGCGTTCTGTTCGTGGATCACCGTCGCCCGTTTCTGGCCGATCGCCGCCAGCAAAGCCGGCAGCGAGGGGTAGCCGCCGAACCCGACGACGACGGCCGGGTCCATGCGCTTGAAGATCTTGCGCGCCTGCAGCGTGCCCTGCAGCACCGCGACGCCGGCCTTGATCATGCCGATGGGGTCGCCCGCCTTCGCGGTCGCGGCCGAGAGGCTGATGCGCATGTCGGCCGGGAACTTGTCGGCGTAGAGAGCCCCGCGCTCGTCGGTCGCGAGCAGGATGCGCCAGCCGCGGCGGGCGAGCTCTTCTGCCAGGGCTTGGGCGGGGAACATATGTCCGCCGGTGCCTCCGGCGGCGATGACGGCGATTTTGGCGGGCATGTCGGTTCTTTAGGCGAAGGCGCCGGTCGGGGCGAGGCCCTCATTGCCGGAATAGGCGCCCGGACGCTTGCGGGTGAGGCCGAGCGCCATGCCCAGGGTCAGGCCCATCGCCAGCATCGAAGACCCGCCGTAGCTTATGAACGGCAGGGTCATGCCCTTGGTCGGGATCATGTTGAGGTTCACGGCCACGTTGATCAGCGCCTGCTGCCCGACCAGCACGAACAGGCCGGCGGCGGCGACCTGCTCGAACGGGTCCGACAGGCGCAGCGACTTGTACAGGCCCCGCGCCACCAGGAAGGCGAACAGAGCGATCAGGGCCAGGGAGAAGATCAGGCCATATTCCTCGGCCAGCACCGAATAGGCGAAGTCGGTGTGCATGTCGGGCACGCCGCGCTTCATCACGCCCTCGCCCGGGCCGCGCCCGAACAGACCGCCGGCGGCGATGGCCTCGGAGGCGGCGCTGATCTGGTGCTTGTCGGCCTTGTCGGGGCTGAGGAAGGTCTCGACCCGGTTATGGACGTGCGGGATCAGGAAGTAGGTGCTGCCGAGCCCGACCACGGCGGTGACCCCCAGCCCCATGATCCAGCTGATCGGCACCCCCGCCATCCAGAACGCCGCCCCGAAGGCGATCGTGATCAGCACGGTCTGGCCGACGTCAGGCTGGATCAGCAGCAGCACCACGGCCACGCCATAGAGGAAGAAGGCGATGAACACGCCGGGCACCCCCTCGCCCTTCTGGCCCTCGGCGAACATCCAGGCGATCAGCACGATCAGCGCCGGCTTCATGAACTCCGACGGTTGCAGGGTGAAGCCCGCGAAGTTGATCCAGCGCACCGCGCCCTTGGCCTCATGGCCCAGGAACGGCAACGCCGCCATGATGCCGATCATGGCGATGTAGACGAAGAAGGCCGTGCGCCGGATCTGGCGCGGCGTCAGCATCGAGACCCCGATCAGCATGGCCACCGCCCCCGCGCCGAACACGGTCTGGCGGATCGCGAAGTGGAAGCTGTCGTCGTAGCGCAGACGGGCGGCGGCGGCGGGACTGGTGCCGAACGAGAGCAGCACGCCGAGCACGATCAGGATGGCCGTGGCGCCGAGCAGCCAGTGGTCGGTCGTCCACCACCAGCGGCCGAGCGCGGTCTTGTCCGAACGCAGGAAGGCGTGGGGGCTGTTGACGGTCATGCCCGGGCGCCTCGCAGCGCGGGCCGGCCGAGGGCCTCGACGGCGTGGCGGAAGGCCTCGCCCCGGGCCTCGAAATCGGTGAACTGGTCGAACGAGGCGCAGGCCGGCGACAGCAGGACAATCGCGTCCTCGCCGCTGGCCTCGGCGTCGGCGTAGGCGGAGGCCACGGCGGCGTCGATCGCCCCACTCACTTCGTAGGGCGCCTGGCCCTCGAGAACCTTGGCGAAGTCGTTGGCCGCGTCGCCGACCAGATAGGCCTTGGCCACGCGCGGGAACAGGTCGGCCAGCGGGGCGATGCCGTCCGACTTGGCCAGGCCGCCGGCGATCCAGTAGACGCGCGGATAGCTCGACAGCGCCTGGCGGGCCGCGTCGGCGTTGGTGGCCTTGGAGTCGTTGACGAACCGTACGCGGCCAAGCTGGCCCACGGTCTCCATGCGGTGGGCGAGGCCCGGGAAGCTCATCAGGCCGGCGGCGGCCTCGGCGGCGGGCACGCCCAGCGCTCGGGCCGCGGCATAGGCGGCGGCGGCGTTCTGCCAGTTGTGCCGACCCGGCAGCGACCGGGCGCGCAGAAGGTCGGCGACCTCGACGACGCGATCACCGGTGGCGTCGTAGAGCACGCCCTGGATGGCGTAGACGCCGCGGCCCATCGAGCGGCTGGCGCTGATCGGCCAGATGGTGCGGCGGTTGGCGGCGGTGATCTCTGTGCAGATCCGCTGGCACCAGGGGTCGTCGACGCCGATGATGGCGGTGTCGCCCTTGCCCTGGTTGAGCAGCACACGGCGCTTGGCGGCGACGTAGCCCTCCATGCCGCCATGGCGCTCGAGGTGGTCAGCCGAGATGTTGAGCAGGACCGCCGCGTCGGGCTTGAGGCTGGCCGTCAGATCGAGCTGGTAGGACGAGACCTCCAGCACATAGACGGCGCCGCCGTGCATGTCGTCGAGGCCGAGCACGCCGACGCCGATGTTGCCGCCGATGCGGGTGTCGCGGCCGGCGCTGGCGGTGATGTGGCCGAGCAGGGCTGTGGTCGTGGACTTGCCGTTGGTGCCGGTGATGGCCGCGATCTTGGGCCGCTTGTGCGGCGCGGCGGCGTTCACCGTGCGGGCGAAGAGCTCGATGTCGCCGAGGATCTCGACGCCCGCCTCGCCAGCCCGCTGCACGGTCCAGGGCGGCGCCGGGTGGGTCAGCGGCACGCCGGGCGACAACATCAGGGCGGCGAACTCGCTCCAGTCCGCCGTCTGCAGGTCGGCGACCTTGAAGCCCTCGAACTCGGCGGCCGAGCGGCCGCCTTCGTTCTCGTCCCAGAGCACCGGCTCGGCGCCCCCGGCGACGAGGGCGCGCGCGGCCGTCAGCCCGGTCCGGCCGAGACCGAACACGGCGACCTTGCGTCCCTCGAAGCCACGGACCGGGATCATGACGCGCGCATGCTCCCTATCTCAGCTTGAGGGTGGCGAGGCCGATGGCGGCCAGGATCAGGGAGACGATCCAGAAGCGGATGACGACGGTCGATTCCGCCCAGCCCAGCTTCTCGAAATGGTGGTGGATCGGCGCCATCAGGAAGATGCGCTTGCCGGTCCGCTTGAAGTAGAGGACCTGGATCATCACCGAGAGCGCCTCGGCGACGAACAGGCCGCCGACGATGGCCAGAACGATCTCGTGCTTGATGACCACGGCCACGGCGCCGAGCGCGCCGCCGAGAGCCAGCGAGCCGGTGTCGCCCATGAAGATCTTGGCCGGCGGAGCGTTGTACCAGAGGAAGCCGAGGCCCGCGCCGATGATGGCCCCGCAGAAGACCGCGATCTCGCCCGAGCCGGGCACGAAGTGCACCTGCAGGTACTGGGCGAAGACGTAGTTGCCGACGATGTAGGCGATCAGGCCGAACGTGGCCGCGGCGATCATCACCGGCACGATGGCGAGCCCGTCGAGGCCGTCGGTCAGGTTCACAGCGTTCGAGGCGCCGACGATCACGAAGGCGCCGAAGACGATGTAGAACCAGCCCAGGTCCAGCAGCGCCCGCTTGAAGATCGGGAAGGCGACCGAGGTCGACAGCTGCGGCGTGTCGGGGGAAACCGCGCCGAAGATCACCAGGATTGCCACGGCGGCCAGGGCGACGACGCCCTGGATCAGCAGCTTCATCTTGCCGGAGACCCCGGCCGTGGTCTGCTTGGTGACCTTGTCGTAGTCGTCCATGAACCCGAGCACGCCGTAGGCCAGGGTGACCATCAGCACGACCCAGATGTAGATGTTGGTCAGGTTGGCCCAGAGCAGAGTCCCGCCTACCATCCCGGCGAGGATCATCAACCCGCCCATGGTCGGGGTGCCGGCCTTCTCGATGACGTGGCGCTGGATGCCGTCAGTGCGGATCGGCTGGCCCTTGCCCTGCCGGGCCCGCATCCAGGCGATGAAACGCGAGCCCATCGCCACGGCGATGATGTAGCCCGTCGCGGTCGCCATCAGCGTGCGGAAGGTCAGATATTTCAGGAGGTTGAGGAGCGGGAGCGATTCCCGCCATTCGGACAGCAGATACAGCATCAGGTCTCGCTCCCCGCGTCATCGAGCGCCGCCAGGGCGGTGGCGATGGCCCCTGCCCGGCTTCCGTTCGATCCCTTGACCATCACCACATCGCCCGGTCTCACGGCCGAGGCGACGAGCGGCGCCAGCAGCGCAGCCGTTTCGGCGTACCCGCCCCGTCGAGTCGGCGGAAGAGCGTCCCAGAGCGATTTCATCATCGGCCCACAGCAGAAGACGAGGTCGATGGCGGCGGCCTCGATCGGCGAGGCCAGACCGGCATGGAAGGCGGGGGCATCGGCGCCCAGTTCGAGCATGTCGGTCAGCGCGACGATCCGTCGCCCCGCCGTCGCCCGGCCGCCGAGCGTGCGGAACGCCGCCTGCATCGAGATCGGGTTGGCGTTGTAGCTCTCGTCGATCAGGGTGAAGGCGCCGCCGGCGATCGCGACCTCGGATTCGGCGCCGCGGCCGGCCAGCGGCGCGAACCCGGCCAGCGAGGCCAGAGCGGTGTCGCGGGAAACGTCCATCGCCTCCAGCACCAGCAGGGTGCAAAGGCTGTTCAGCCCCCAGTGCAGGCCCGTCTGGAGCAGCGGGTAGCTCAGAGTCTCGCCGTCGACCCGCGCGTGTACCGTGGCGCCGCCGGTTCCGGCGACGAAGTCGAGCAGGCGTGCATCGACGCCTTCGCCCGTCCCGAACGCGCGCACCCGGGCCCCGACCCTCCCGGCCTCCCCGGCCAGCAGGTCGAACCAGGGGTTGTCCGCATTGAGGACGGCGACGCCGCCAGGCTCGAGGCCGGCGAAGATCTCGGCCTTGGCCCTGGCGACGCCCGCCTCGCCGTCCGGGAAGTTCTCGATGTGGACCGGGCCGACGGTGGTGACGGCGGCGACCTGCGGCCGCACGAAGCGCGACAGCGGCGCGATTTCGTCGGCATGGTTCATGCCGATCTCGAACACGGCCCTCTCTGTGTCGCGCGGCATGCGCGCCAGGGTGAGAGGGACCCCGATGTGGTTGTTGTAGGCCGGTGATGGCGGCGCGGCGGGCGGACGAGCGCTCGCGCGCGGCGACGCCGAGCCGTTCGAGCGCCGCCAGGGTGTCGTCGACCAGCACATGCGGGCCATCCACCGGCTTGCTCGCCAGGACGGCCGCCGCGCCGGAGGCCAGGGCGCCGGCGGCGAACTCGTGGCCGTCGCGCACGCCGGCGAGGGCGACGAACAGGTCGCCGGGCTCGATCGCGCGGCTGTCGATGGAGACGCCGGTCACCGCGCCGGTCCCGCGCGCCGTACCACCGGTCGCCTTGGCGATCTCGTCCAGGGTCCAGAGCGGCTCAGACATGAACCGCCTCCAGTCCGAGGGCGGCGGCGGTCTCTGCGACGTCGTCGAAGGGATGGGTGACGCCGGCGATCAACTGACCCTGCTCATGGCCCTTGCCGGCCACCACCAGCACATCGCCGGGCGACAGCATCGCGGCGGCGGCGCGAATGGCGTCCCGGCGGTCGCCGATGTCCTTCAGGCCGGACGCGCCGGCGGCGACCTCGGCGCGGATGGCGGCGGGGTTCTCGGAGCGCGGGTTGTCGTCGGTGACGATGGCGACATCGGCCAGCCGAGCGGCGATGCCGCCCATCAGCGGGCGCTTGGACCGGTCGCGGTCGCCGCCGGCGCCGAACACCACGATCAGGCGTCCGCGCGTGTGCGGCCGAAGCGCGCTGAGCACGGTTTCGAGACCGTCCGGGGTGTGGGCGTAATCGACATAGGCCTCTCCGCCACCCGGAGCCGCGCCGACGCGCTGCAGCCGCCCGGGCGCGCCATCGAGCCTTTCCAGCGCCGAGAACACCGTGATCGGGGCGATGCCCGCGGCGATGCAGAGCCCGGCCGCGACGAGCGCGTTGTCCGCCTGGAAAGCGCCCGCGAGCGGCAGGTGAATGCGGTAGCCGACGCCCTGGTGCACGACGTGCAGCTTCTGGCCGTCCGGCAGCAGCTCGCGCTCGACAAGCCTGATGCCTTCACCGGACACGCCGGTGGAGACGATCGTCTGGCCGGCGGTGGTCGCGGCGGCGGCGAAGGCGGTGAACTGGTCGCTGTCGGCGTTCAGCACCGCGGTCCCGCCGCGCGGCAGCAGCGTCTCGAACAGCCGCAGCTTGGCGGCGCGGTAGACGCCCATGGTGCCGTGATAGTCGAGGTGGTCCTGGGTCAGGTTCAGATAGCCGGCGGCGGTCAGCTTGACGCCATCGAGACGGCGCTGATCGACGCCGTGCGAGGAGGCCTCGAGCGCCAGATGGGTGACGCCCTCGGAGGCCAACACCGCCATCAGTCCGGCGGCGTCGGCGGCGTCGGGCGTGGTCAGGCCCGGCGGGGTGATCTGGCGATCGGGCTGGCCGGGCGTGGAAACGGTGACGCCGAGCGTACCCATGCTGGCGGCGACATGGCCGGCGCGGGCGAAGATCTGGCGGCAGAAGGTGGCGACCGAGGTCTTGCCGTTGGTGCCTGTCACGGCCACGCAGACGGGCGGCTGCTCGACCCAGAAGGCGGCGGCGGCCAGGGCGTAGGCGCGGCGCATGTCGCCCGCATGCACCACCGGCACGCTCAGGCCGACGATGTCGTCGGGCGCCAGAATGGCGGCGGCCCCGGCGTCGATCGCCATCTGGATGAAGCGGCGGCCATCGACGGTGGAGCCGGGACGGGCCGCGAACAGGAAGCCCGGCTTGACCTTGCGGCTGTCGGCGGTGACGCCGGTGATCACGGGATCGACGGCGAGGTCGCGCTTGACCAGTTGCGAGAGACGGACGCTCACAGCCCGATCTCCGGGGCCGCGGCGGCGGGGCCCGTGGCGATGATCGTCGACGGGGTCGGCGCGCTCGGACGACGCTCGATGCCCAGGAACGGGCCAATGCGGTTGATGATGCGACCGACCGCCGGGGCGGCGACCCAGCCGCCGGTGCGGAGGCCGCCCTGCGGCTCGTCCATCAGGATCAGCACGAAGTAGCGCTTGGCGTCGACCGGTCCGTCGGTGGGGAACACCGCCGCGAACGAGCCGACTTGCTTGTAGTGGCTGTAGGCGCGGATCTCGGGGTCGTACTTCTCGCCGGTGCCGGTCTTGCCGCCGACCATCATGCCGGTGGCGTCGGCCTTGCGGCCGGTGCCGGCGACGACGTTGCCGCGCATGATCTGCAGCATCGAGATCGCGGTCTGTTCCGACATCACCCGCGTGCCTTGCGGGGCCTGCCCGGGCGCCAGCTTGCGGATGGTCAGCGGGACGACATTGCCGCCGTTGAGGATGGCGCCCATCGCCTGGGCCAGGGCCAGGGGCGAGACGTTGATGCCGTGGCCGAACGAGACCGAGGCCATGTCGTCTTCGTCCCACTTCTTCGGGGTCAGAGGACGGGTCGATTCCAGCAGCTCGACCTTGGCCCGGCTGGTCAGGCCGAGCGCGGCGAAGTAGCGCGACATCCGCTCCGGCCCGATGGCCAGGGCGAGTCTGGCGGTGCCGATGTTGGACGAGTGGTTGAACACTTCGCGCAGGGTCAGGATGCGGTTGGTGCCGTGGAAGTCGTGGATCGTGCGATAGCCGATCTTCAACGGGGTCGAGGTGTCGAAGGTCGAGTCCGGCGTGGCCACATGGGTGTCGAGGCCGATCGCGACCGTGAAGGCCTTGAAGGTCGAGCCCATCTCGAACACCGAGGCCGCCGCGCGGTTGCGAAGTTGCTCGGGGTTGGCCCGGCCCGGGAAGTTCGGGTCGAAGTCCGGCCAGCTCGCCATGCCGATGATCTCGCCCGTATGGACGTCGGTGATGACGCCGACCGCGCCGTTGGGGTTGTACTCCGCGGCGGCGGCGGCGAGCTCTTCCTCGAGCGCGGCCTGGACGCGGACGTCGATGGAGAGGCCCACCGGCTTGCCCTCGGCGCCGGCCTTGAGGATGTCGGCCTGCAGCGCCTTTTCGGCGCCGGCGACGGGCCCGCCGCCCTTCTCGTCGTAGCCGAGCAGGTGCGCGGCCAGGGCGCCGAGCGGATAGACGCGGCGCTCCTCGGGGTCGAAGACGACGCCGGGCAGACCCAGGTCATGGACCCGCGCCTTCTCGGACGGGCTCAGGCCGCGCAGCAGCACGCCGCGCTTCTCGGCCCGCAGCGCCTTGTCGACCTGCCTGGGCTTCAACTGCGGCAGGGCCTTGAGCAGGGCGGCGCGGGTTTCGCGCTTGCTCCAGACCTCGCGGGTGTCGATCGAGACCGTGTAGTGGGTGAGGTTGGCGGCCAGCAGCCGCCCCTCGCGGTCGACCAGGTCGGCGCGCTTGGGCACGCCGGCGACCGTCTTGCCGCCCTCGCCGGCGTCCGACAGCGTCGCCGACCAGACCGCGCCGGCGGCCATGATGACGAAGCCGACCAGGAACACGGCCAGGACGATGAAGATGCGGATGCGGGTGTCGTTTTCCGCCCGGCCGTCGGCGTGAGCGCGCTCGAAGGCGTGCTCGACCCGCCAGACGCGCTCGATGATCCAGCGCCAGACCAGCGGATAGCGATGTGGGGCGAGGTCGGAAATGCTCATCGGCTCAGAACGCGCCCCCGGTCTGGGTCGCGCGGGCGCCGCCGTTGGCGCCCTGCTGGGCGACGGCGATGACGCCGTCCTCGGTCGCTTCCTGCCGCGCCTGCACCGGCTCCATGGCGAGATAGGCGCGGGAGAGCCGCTCCAGGCGCTCCGGCTGCTCGAGGTGGGCGACCTCGGCCTCGAGCACGCGGATACGGTCGCGCTCCTTGCCGATGTCGCGCTCGACGCGGCCGATCTGGGTGCGCTCCTTGCCGGCGAAGGTCTTGGCCAGGTTCACCCCGATCGCCAGCACCAGCAGGGCGGAGGCGAACAGGACGTTGATGGTGCGGAACCCGCGCGTGCGGTGGCTGAACCAGTCCATCATGCGGCGACCCTCCAGGCAGGCGCGTCGGTGCGCACGCCGGCGCGAAGCTTGGCCGAGCGGGCGCGGGGATTGGCGGCGGTCTCTGCGTCCGACGGCTCGACATGGCCCTTGAACGGCAGGGTGAATGTCGGGGTCGGACCATCGACCACCGGCGGCGCATGACGCGACCCGCCCGGCAGACGGCCGGCGCGGGCGGCGAAGAAGGCCTTGGCGATGCGGTCTTCGAGCGAGTGGAAGGTCACCACGGCCAGACGACCGCCGGCCTTGAGGACGACCTCCGCGGCGTCGAGCCCCTGCTCGAGCTCCGACAGCTCCTCATTCACGGCGATGCGCAGGGCCTGGAAGGATTTGGTCGCCGGATGCACCTTGGCGCCGCGGCGACCGCCCAGGGCGCGCTCGACGACCTCGGCCAGGTCCAGGGTGCGTTCGAACGGACGCTCGGCCCGGCGACGGACGATGAAGGACGCGACCCGGCGGCTCTCGCGCTCCTCGCCATAGACGTAGAAGATCCGCGCCAGCTCGGCCTGCTCGGCGGTGTTGACGATGTCGGCCGCGCTGGGGACGTCGCCGCCCATGCGCATGTCGAGCGGCCCGTCGCGCATGAACGAGAAGCCACGCTCGGCCTCGTCCAGCTGCATCGAGGAGACGCCGATGTCGAGGGCGACGCCGTCGACCGAGCCCGGTGCGAAGTGCGCGCCCATGTTCGAGAAGCGATCCTCGATGAGCCTGAAGCGACCGGTCGCCTCCAGCGGCCCGGCGAACTGGCGGGCGCTGGGATCGCGGTCGAAGGCGACGACCTGCGCGCCGGCGTCGAGGAAGGCCCGGCTGTAGCCGCCCGCCCCGAAGGTGCCGTCGATGATGAGGGCCCCGGCGAGAGGCGCGAGCGCGTCGGCGACCTCGCCGCGCAGAACGGAGACATGGGGCGCGTCGGTCATGCGGGCGCTCCGGCGAGACGGACGCGCTGGGCGGCGCGCAGGTCGGCCAGCCCCGTGCGGGCGGCGTCGCGGGCGGCGGCGCGGTGCGCCTGGAAGGCCTCGCGGGTCCAGATCTGGAACCGGTCGCCCATCCCGACGACGGCGATCCAGTCGCCCGGGGCGATGCCGAACATGTCGCAGAGGGCGGGCGGCAGGGTGACGCGGCCGGCCTCGTCGAACGAGAGGCGGGCCATGCCGCCGTAGACCGTGGTTTCGAGCGCCGAACGCAGGGGGTCGCCGAACGGCAACTCCTCGATCACGCCGACGTAACGATCGAACAACGCCTTGCCGCCACCCTCGAGGCAATCGGCTTCGATCGCGGGGAAGCAGAACACGCCATCGAACGGCTGACCAACGGCCGCACGGAACTCATGCGGCACAACGATGCGCCGCTTGCTGTCCAACTGCTTTTCGAAGGTCGAGAGGAACACCAGCCCAAGTCCCTGCCCACGTCGCCGACCCCTTCGGCCACTGCAGTTGGGTTAACATGGGATAAAGTGGGACGCAACGACACCACGGGCCGTTTCCTCATGAAAACAAGTCTATCTCACGGCATAATGGTTAACGCCCGTAAACTATCCACAGAACATACAAGGAACGTGTTAAGTATATCGGGGATAACCACTACAACGATGATGCTCGCCGCTTCGCGGGGAGGGGAACCGCCGAAGGCGGTGGAGGGGTGTCGCCGCGCAGCTTGAGAGCGCTGTGGAAGGGGTCCGTGCACCGTCTCGCCTCCACCAGCTTCGATGGTCCCCTCCCCAGCAGGCTGGGG
>JAZJXN010000086.1:20292-27712 GCA_040390885.1 Pseudomonadota bacterium
TGTAACGCGTCCGAGGACGCGCGACGATCAGTCCTCTGGACCGGACGTTGCCGACCGGTTCTCGCGACCAACCCGGATCACTCGGGCCGGAGACAGCCCTACCCCCGCTAGGAGGGCGCGAGATCCCTATTCGGTCTTGCTCCAGGCGGGGCTTGCCATGCCGTCCCTGTCGCCAGGTCCGCGGTGGGCTCTTACCCCACCCTTTCACCCTTCCCGCCGCCGCAGCGGAGGAGGTTTGCTTTCTGTGGCGCTATCCCTCGGGTCACCCCGGGCGGGCGTTACCCGCCGCCTTGTCACCGTGGAGCCCGGACTTTCCTCGACGCCGAAACGCCGCGACCGCCCGGCCGTCTGATCCGGGGCGGGTTGTGATGGTTGGGGGGCTGAAGGTCAATCGAAAGGGACAGACACCCGCAGGTGTCTGTCCCGAAACCTCAAGCCGACGCCCTAAGCACCGCCATCAGCGTCGCCCGCGTCAGCCCGTCAGCCACGCCATCGAAGCGGCTCTGAATCCAGTGCTGCTGGAAGGCGGCGACGATGTCCTTCGTGCGGGCGTCGAACTGCCCAGTCGGCGCGCAGTCGTAGCCGAGCCGCGTGAGCCCGGCCTGCAGCGCGAACACGCCAACGCCCTCGGCCCCCTCGGTCAGCGGATCACCCGGCGCCGGATCAGCCTCGGCCCAGATGCCATGCCCGGCCTCGGCCAGGCGCTTCCACGGGAACAGCTCGCCCGGATCGACCTTGCGGCCGGGGGCGACGTCGGAATGGCCGAGGATGCGGTTGTCGTCGATGGTCCAGCGGGTGCGGATGTCGGCCAGCAGCGCGATCACCGCGTCGATCTGGACCTCCGGGAACGGCCGGTAGCCGAACTCGACGCCCGGATTGACGATCTCGATGCCGATGGAGGCATGGTTCAGCCCTTCCTCGCCCTTCCAGAACGAGACGCCGGCATGCCAGGCGCGACGTTCCTCGGGGACGATCCGGAAGATGCGGCCATCCTCCTCGACCATATAGTGGGCCGAGACCCTGCCCTGGCGCTCGCCGTCGCGCAGCTGGGCCAGCGCCGCCTCACCGCTCTCCATGCCGGTGTAGTGAAGCACGATCATGTCGGGCAGCTTCTCGCGCGCGTCGAAGTTCGGCGACGGCGCCTCGATGATCTGCAGGGTCATTGCGAGCGGTTCCGGATAGCCATGAGCAGAGGCATGACGCGGTTGGGCCTCAGGGCGATGATCAGCACCCCCAGCAGGGCGAGCGCCGCGCCCATGGCCATGCGCCCGTCGAAGTGATCGTGGGTGATGGCGACGCCCATGGCGATGGTGGCCAGCGGCGTCATCAGCGTCAGGGGCGAGATCAGGGTCGCCTCGTACTTCTGGATCAGACCGTAGTAGAGGGTGTGGCCAATCACCGACACGACCACGGCCGAGAACACCACCGCCGCGACGAACGGCCAGCCGGCGGCCAGGGCCAGGGGGACTTGGTCGTGCTCGAGGAAGCCGCTGAGCGCGAGCAGCGGCCACAGGGACGCAAACCCGACCCAGGCCTGGAACTGCAGCGGGCGGATGCCCTCCATCTGCTTCATCATCACCGCGCCCAGGGACCCGGTGAAGGCGGCGGCGGCGATCAGCCAGAGGCCGAGCGACATCGTCATCCCGCTCGGATGCCACATCACCAGCACCGCGCCGGCCAGGGTCAGGGCCATGCCGATACCGCGCCGCCAGCGCACCTGCTCGCCGAGCATGACCATCGACAACACGGTGGTGATCGGGACGCCCAGCTGCACGATGATGGCCGCAGCGGAGGGACTGGCGGTCTTCAGGCCGATGAACAGCAGCGCGAAATTGCCGCCGCCCATCAGCAAGCCGACCAGCATGATCCGCCACAGTGGCTTGGGCGCCGGCAACAGCCACGGCAGGGTGCACAGCACCACCAGCAGGAACCGGATGCTGGCGTAGAACAGCGGCGGCACGCCCCAGTGGGCGACCACGATCTTGCTGACGATGTTGTTGAACGCCCAGACCAGACAGATGAAGACGAGAACGGCGAAGTCGCGAAGGGCCATGGATCTGACGTCTAGTCCGGTTTCGTGACGAAAAGCGAGGCCCCAGACGCTGGATAGGCCGTCCAGACCAAGCCATGCCACGCGTTGACGCCGTCATAGGTGGTCTTGAAGTCGCGAGCCGGATCGCGCAGCAGGCCGAGCCGCGCCATCACGGCCTGGGATCGGAGGTTGTCCGGCGCCGTGTAGGACAGGATTTCGGTCAGCCCGACCCGCGTGAAGGCGTCCGCCAGAGCGGCGCGCGCCGCTTCCGACGCGAAGCCCTGGCCCCAGGCGCTGCGCACGAGCCGCCAGCCGATCTCGTGATGAGCGCCGAGCGGATGGTCGCCGCCGACCGGCATCACTCCCGCGTACCCGAGGAAGGCGCCCTCATTCCCCTCGACCACCCAGCGGCCGAAGCCATGCTGTTCGAAGACGGCGGCGTAGCGATCGAGCTTGGCGTCGCTCTTCGCCTCGCCGAGCGGGCCGCCGAGGTCGTGCATGACCTCGGGATCGGCGTTCATCGCCGCGAAGGCCGGCCGATCCTTGTCGCGCCATGGCCGCAGCCTTAGTCGGGCCGTGTGCAGGATCATCGGATCAGCTCCTGCGGGCGGCCCACATCGACGCCGTCGGCGAACCGCGCGGCGACGTCGTGGGCCCCCTTGTCCATCAGATCTCGCCTCGCCGCACAAACCCGCGGCAGCTGTCGGCGAAGGCGCGGCGCAGCGCCTCGGGCGGCGAGACGAACGGCCCCGCGCTCTGGGCGCCGTGGTTGACGGAAATAGGCGCTCCGCTCTCGATGGCCGCCAACAGGCCTTCGCTCACCGGTCCGCTCGCCTGGATCCCCCTCGGCGCGGCCGTGGCCGCCAGCGCATGGGCCTCGCCGCCGGCGCCGATCGTCAGCCGCTCCTCGCTGGCGACCGCCTTGAAGGTCGGCAGAACCACCAGGAAGCCGTCGCCCTGCGCGCAGACCAGGCGCAGGTCCGCACTCTCGGGCTTGCCGGTCGGCAGATGCACCATCTCGACGCTGTTGCGGCCCATGCCGAACGCCCATTCGCCGGGCCGGGGCGCCGCCTTGGGCGCCGGCGCCTCGGCGCGCGAGGGCGCGCCCTCACGCTGGCAGCCGCCGATGGCGACGGTCGCCAGCAGAAGGACGAGGCCTCTATTCACCCTTGAACACCGCCGGGCGCTTCTCGAGCAGGGCCTCAACGCCCTCCATGTGGTCCTCGGTCAGGTGACTGATGGCCTGGGCCGCGGCGCTCATTTCCATGAGGGTGTCGTAGCTGGTGGTCTGGCCGTGCTTGAGAAGGCTCTTGCCCAGACGCAGCGCGTGCGGCGGCTGCTGGGCGATCTTTTCGGCCATGGCCATGGCCTCGCCCATCAGGGTGTCGGCCGGGACGACGCGGCTGACCAGGCCCCATTCGCAGGCCGTCTTGGCGTCGATGACATCGCCGGTGAACAGCAGCTCGCTGGCGCGGCTCATGCCGATCGTGCGCGGCAGGAGCCAGGCCCCGCCGTCGCCGGGGATCAGGCCGAGCTTCAGGAAGGTGACGCCGAACCGCGCCGTGTCGGCGGCGATGCGGATGTCGGTCATGCAGGCGACATCGCAGCCAAGGCCGATGGCCGCGCCGTTGACCGCCGCGATCGACGGCACTTCCAGGCCGTAGATCGAGCGGACCACGCGGTGGATGTTGTTGCGGTATCCGTCGCGCAGCTGGATGCCGTTGCCGGCGAAGGCGCCCTCGCGGGCCTTCATCGCCTTGACGTCGCCGCCGGCGGAGAAGGCGCGGCCGGCGCCGGTCAGCACCACGCAGCGGATGTCGCGGTCGGCATTGATCGCCGCGCAGGCCTCGGCCACCTGATCGCCGTCCCCGGGCGCGCCGAGGGCGTTCATCGCGTCCGGACGGTTGAGGGTCAGGATCGCGACGTGGCCGCGCTTCTCGGTGAGGATCAGGGACATGGGCGGCTTCCTGCGCGGTCTGTTGTCGTTGCGGCGTTCATAGCGGGGGGGAGCGCGGGACGGAATGTCTGCGCCCAATAATCCTCTCCGGCCTGCTGGGGAGGATTGGCGGCGCCTCTACTTTGCTGTGGAAAACCCAAGACCTTGCTTTGTCTGGAAGGTTTCGCACCCGCCCACAACATATCCACAACCTCTCAACCGAGGCATGGGCAAGCATTCACATGTCGGGAATTCAGGGCGGTTGCTTCATACCGGGTCCCGTCGCACAGTCAACCCGTCGAGAGGAAACGCGGCGCCGGCGAGACGGGAAACCGGAAGGACGGCGAAGCGGGACACTCCAGGACCCAAGGACCGAAGGGAGACCTTCGGAGACCAGCCCCGGAGCGGATCAGTGAAGACCCGGCGCAAGCCAGGACACCCACGGATCCACGACCTCCAGACCGCAGGTCCCGCAAGGGACTTGGGCGAGAGGTCGATGCGGCCGGGCAACTGGAAGCATCGGCCTCTTGTTCGTTTGTCCTGTGCCGATCCTCCTCCCGAGGCGAGGGAGACCGCGAGACCCGGTGGAGGGGCAGCGCCGAGGCTGGACAACGACCCGCCGTGCACCGCCCCTACTCCTGAATCGCCGGCGCCGCCCCACAACGGGCTTCGCCGGCCCCCTCCCCGCGAGCGGGGTAGGAACAACGTAAGTATCGACGAACCCCTCGCCCGCCCCTAACCTCCCGACGTTCTCCGGGAGGGTTTCATGCTGTCACGCCGTCTGATGCTGGTCGCCGCCGTCGCGAGCCTGGCCGCCGCCTGCTCGCCCAAGGCCGAGACGCCGTCCGACGTGACCGAAATCCGCTTCGCCACCGACTGGCGGGCCCAGGGCGAGCACGGCGGCTTCTACCAGGCGCTGGCCACCGGCGAGTACGAGAAGCGCGGCCTCAAGGTCAGCATCATTCAGGGCGGCCCGGCCGTGAACGTGCCGCAGCTGCTGACCGCCGGCGCCATCGAGATGGGCATGGGCTCCAACAGCTTCATCGCCCTGAACATGGCCAACGAGAAGGCGCCGGTGAAGGCCGTCGCCGCCTATTTCCAGAAGGATCCGCAGGTTCTGATCGCCCACCCGGACACCGGGGTGAACTCGATCGCCGACATGAAGGGGCGGCCGATCCTGCTGGCCGACGCGTCGGTCACCGCCTTCTGGGTATGGCTGAAGTCGAAGTACGGTTTCACCGACAGCCAGGTGCGCAAGTACAACTACAGCCTGGCGCCGTTCCTGGCCGACAAGCAGGCCATCGTGCAGGGCTATCTGTCGAGCGAGCCCTACACGATCGAGAAGGAGGCCGGCTTCAAGCCCGCGACCTTCCTGCTCGCCGACGAGGGCTACCCCGGGTACGCCACCATGGTGCTGGCGCCGGACAGCCTGATCACCGGCAAGCCCGAGGTCGTCCGCGCCTTCATCGAGGCTACCGCCGCCGGCTGGAAGTCCTACCTGCACGGCGATCCGTCCAAGGCCGACGCCCTGATCCTGAAGGACAATCCGGAAATGACGCCGGAGCTGCTGGCCAACGCCCGTGAGCAGATGCGCACGTACGGCATCGTCGAGTCGGGCGACGCCGCGGACGGCAATCTCGGCGCCATGAGCGACAGCCGCTGGGCCGACTTCTTCGCCGTGGCGTCCGAGCAGGGCGTCTACCCGAAGGACCTCGACTACCGCAGCGCCTACACCCTCGAGTTCGTCACCCCCGCGAAGAAGTGACCGCCGCGCTTCAGTCCGTCGAGGTCGACTACCGCGGCCGAGGCCGGGCGCTGGGCCCGTTCGACCTGACGCTGGCCGACGGCGAGATCGTCGCCCTCGTGGGCCCCTCCGGCTGCGGCAAGTCGACGGCTCTGAGGCTGATCGCCGGGCTCGAACAGCCGACGCGCGGCGCCGTCACCCGTACGCCCGGACGGGGGGAAACCTCGCTGGTGTTTCAGGCCGCGACCCTTGCCCCGTGGCTGGACGCGGCGGCCAATGTCGCCCTGCCGCTGGAACTGGCCGGAAGCGACCGGCGCGCCGCGCGCGCGCGGGCTGTCGAGGCGCTTGAACGCGTCGGGCTCAAGGGCTGCGAGACCACCCGCCCCGCGCAGCTCTCGGGCGGCATGGCCATGCGCGTCTCGCTGGCCCGGGCGCTGGTGACCCGCCCCCGCCTGCTGTTGCTCGACGAGCCGTTCGCGGCGCTGGACGAGATCACGCGCCGCGCCCTGGCCGACGATGTCCTGGCGCTGTGGATGGACATGAAGCCGGCGATCCTGTTCGTGACCCACAATGTCGAGGAGGCCGTCTACATGGCCTCGCGCGTGGTGGTGATGACCGCCGGGCCGGGGACGCTGGCGGGCGAGGCTGTGATCGACGCCCCCCTGCCGCGGCCGGCCGGCTTCCGGGTCACCGAAACCTTCCGCGCCGCCGCCGAGACCGTGTCCGGACTGATCGCCAAGGGCATGGAGCGGGCGGCATGAAGACCTTCGCCGCCATCGCCACGCCGGTGATCTTCATCGCCCTGCTGCTGGCGATCTGGGAGGCCGCCTGTCGCATCAGCGGCATAGCGCCCTACCTGCTGCCGCCGCCGTCGGCGATCGGGGCCAGCCTCGTCGCCGGCTGGCCGCTGCTGTTGTCGTCGGCCTGGAACACGCTGGTCACCGCCCTGACCGCCCTGGCGATCTCAAGCATCGCCGCCTGTTCCCTCGCCCTGCTGACCGCGCTGAGCCCCATGGTCGAGCGGGCCGTGCGCCCCCTCGCGGTGACGCTGCAGGTGACTCCGGTGATCGCCATCGCGCCGTTGCTGATCATCTGGGCCGGTCTCGACCATCCAGAACGCGCGGTGCTCATCGCCGCCGCCATCGTCGCCTTCTTCCCGATCTACTCGGGCGCGGTGACCGGGCTAAAGGCGGCCGACCCGGACCTGGAGCGACTGTTCGACCTCTATGGCGCCGGGCGCTGGCAGAAGCTCGTCAAGCTGCGCCTGCCCTCGTCCGTGCCGTTCCTGCTCGAGGGCCACAAGGTCGCCGCGGGTCTGGCCGTCATCGGGGCGGTGATGGGCGAGTTCGTGGCCGGGACGGGGGGCTCGCAGGGCCTGGCCTGGCGGATTCTGGAGGCCAGCAACCGCCTGCAGACCGCCCGCGTGTTCGCCGCGCTTCTCGTGCTGGCGGTCATGGCGGCCCTGCTTTACGCGGCCTTGCAGCTGGCGGAGCGCAAGGCGCTGATCTGGTGGCGCGGCCGTTAGGCGCGGATTAAGCGGCGTCCGCTAGGACTGATTCCCGTCCCGTCGACCGGAAGCGTACATGCGTATCGCCCTCGCCATCGCCGTTTTGGCCGCCAGCGCCGTCAGCGCCCATGCGGCCGAGGACCGGTATGGCCCGAAGCGCGCCGCCGCGCCGGACTCGCCGATGGTCGCCACGACCGCGCA
>JAZJXN010000086.1:27722-28120 GCA_040390885.1 Pseudomonadota bacterium
CCCGGCGCCGGCGCCCCAGACCGCCCAATCCGCCCCACCGAGCCGTCCGACGCTCATGCCCGGCGGCCTCTACCGGTCCGCCCCGCCGCCGCAGATCCCGGTCGCCGCCGCCGCACCGGCCCCCGCCGCCTACGCTTCGGCCGCGCCGGCGCCCACCAGCCTCTACAGCCGCCCTTCGTCGCAGACGCCGGTCGACCGACTTCCGCCGCCGCCGTCGGCCGCGACCATCCAGGGCGGTCTCTACGCCGGCAGCGGGCCGCGCTTCTATTCGGTACACCGCCCCTACGGCGAGACCCCCGACCCGATTCCCGCCGTTCCGGCCGGCGAACGGATGGCCTTCCGCCCTGAAGCCAGCCTGGCCGGCGAAGTCGCCCTCAGCGGCGTCGGCGACGGCGTGC
>JAZJXN010000087.1:0-5027 GCA_040390885.1 Pseudomonadota bacterium
ATCAGGTTGGAGCGGCCGATGACGACGGCTCGCTTGCCGCGCAGGTCGCCGAGAACATCCTTCAGCAGCAGCATGCAGCCGACCGGCGTGCAGGAGGTCAGCGCGGGCAGGCCGCTGGCCAGGCGGCCCGCGTTGGTCACGGTCAGGCCGTCGACGTCCTTGTCCGGCGAGATGCGGGCGACGATGCGGTCCTGGCTCAGGTGATCGGGCACCGGGAACTGGACCAGGATGCCATGGATCGCCGGATCGGCGTTCAGGGTGTCCAGCAGCGCGAACAGGTCTGCTTCGGAGGTGTCGGCGGCAAGCCGGTGGGTTTCGGAGTGCATGCCCGCGGCCTGGGTCTGCTCGCCCTTGTTGCGGACATAGACCTGGCTGGCCGGGTCCTCGCCGACAAGGACCACGGCGAGGCCCGGGGTGACCCCGTGTTCGGCCTTCAGCGCCGCGACCTCGACCCCGATCTTCTCGCGCAGATCGGCTGCGAAAGCCTTGCCGTCGATGATGGTCGCGTCAGCCATGTTGGGTCTCCGGAACTGGCGCACGCCCTACCCGTTCGACGCCTCCAGTGCAATCACAGCCGCCTAGCCTTCCGGCGCGGGCGTGATATGCCGGGGGCATGGCCCCTTCCCGCCCCAATCGCGCCGACGTCGTGCTGGTGGGCGGAGGCTTGGCCAACGGCCTGATCGCGCTGCGGCTCAAGGCCCTCCGGCCGGAGCTGAAGGTCGTGGTGCTGGAGCACGGCGACACGCTCGGCGGCGAGCACACCTGGAGCCATTTCGCGACCGATGTCAGCGACGAGATCGGCGCCTGGCTGGAGCCGTTGATCGTTCACCGCTGGGACGGCTACGAGGTCCGCTTTCCCGGCCACCGTCGCCGCCTGACCACCGAGTATCGAGCGATCACCTCTGACCGCTTCCATGGGGTCGTGACAGAGGCGCTGGGCGAAGACGCCTGGACAGGGGCGCGGGTCGAGGCCCTCGAGGCCGACCGCGTGACCCTCTCCGACGGGCGGGTGCTCGACGCGCCCTGCATTGTCGATGGCCGGGGACCGCGGCGCAGCGCGTCGCTGGTGCTGGGCTGGCAGAAGTTCGTCGGCCTGGAGGTCGAGCTGGCCGCGCCGCATGGCCTGACACAGCCGATCGTCATGGACGCCACGGTCGATCAGCTCGACGGCTACCGCTTCCTCTACAGCCTGCCGCTGTCGCCGACGCGGCTGCTGATCGAGGACACCCGCTACAGCGACGGCGACGATCTTTCTCGCGAGACCCTGCGCGCCGACATCGTCGCCTACGCCGCCGCCCAGGGCTGGACCATCGCCGGGGTCGTCCGAGAGGAACTCGGCATCCTGCCGATCGCCCTCGCCGGAGACATCGACGGATACTGGGGCGAGAGCACGCTGCCAGAGGTCGGGCTCCGCGCGGCGCTGTTCCAGCCGATCACCGGATACAGCCTGCCCGACGCCGCCCGGCTTGCCGACGAGATCGCGGCCCTGCCCAGCCTGACCACGGCCAGCGTCCGGGCCTGCGTCGCCGCGCGGTCGAAGCAGCGCTGGCGCGAGCGGGCCTACTACCGGCTCCTGAACCGCATGCTGTTCAAGGCCGCCGAGCCTGGTCGCCGCTTTGTCGTGCTGGAGCGGTTCTACCGACTGTCGCAGCCGCTGGTCGAACGTTTCTACGCGGCGCGGATCACGCTGGCGGACAAGGCCCGCATCCTGATAGGCAAGCCGCCCGTACCTGTTGCGGCGGCGATGGCGGTTCTCTCCGAACAGTCGGTTTTCCCAAGGGGCGTTCAAGAATGACCAAACCGCGCGTGGCGGTGATCGGGTCCGGGTTCGGCGGGCTGGCGCTCGCGATCCGGCTGCAGTCGGCCGGGTTCGACACGACGATCTTCGAGGGCCGCGACAAGCCCGGCGGTCGCGCCTACGTCTGGCACGAGCAGGGCTTCACCTTCGACGCCGGCCCGACCGTGATCACCGACCCGGCCTGCCTGGAGGAGCTGTTCGCCCTCTCCGGCCGCAAGCTGTCGGACTACGCCGAACTGATCAGCGTCGACCCCTTCTATCGACTGTGCTGGGAAGACGGCCACGTCTTCGACTACGTCAACGACCAGGCCCGCCTCGACGAGCAGATCGCGGCCAGAAACCCTGACGACGTAGCAGGTTACAAGCGTTTCCTCGCCTATTCCGAGGAGCTGTTCCAGGAGGGCTACGTCAAGCTGGGCCACGTGCCCTTCCTCGATTTCAAGAGCATGATCGCGGCCGCGCCGCAGCTGGTGAAGCTGCAGGCCTATCGCAGCGTCTATGCCAAGGTCTGCTCCTTCGTGCAGGACGAACACCTGCGCCAGGCGCTGTCGTTCCACACCCTGCTGGTCGGCGGCAGCCCGTTCGCGGCCTCGTCGATCTACGGCCTGATCCATGCGCTCGAGCGACGCGGCGGGGTCTGGTTCCCGCGCGGCGGCACCCATGCGCTGATCACGGCGATGGTGAAGCTTTTCAAGGAACTGGGCGGCGATCTGAGGCTTTCGACGCCGGTCGAAGCGATCACCACCGAGGGCAAGGCCGTCACCGGCCTGCGCCTGCCGGACGGCACTGCCGAAACGTTCGACGCCGTCGCCTCCAACGCCGACATCCAGCACACCTACGAGAAACTGCTCAGCAGCCATCCGCGCGGCCGGTCGGAGGGCAAGCGCCTGAAGGGAGCGCGGTGGAGCCCGTCGCTGTTCGTGCTGCACTTCGGCCTCAAGGCCCAACACCCCGAGATCCGCCATCACAGCATCCTGTTCGCCTCGCGGTATAAGGGGCTGATCGACGAGATCTACTCAAAGCCCAGCCTTCCCGAGGACTTCTCGATCTATCTTCATGCGCCCTGCGCCACCGATCCCGGCCAGGCGCCGGAGGGGTGCAGCACCTACTATGCGCTGTCGCCGGTGCCGCACCTGGGCACGGCGGACATCGACTGGGCCGTCGAGGGCCCGAAATACCGAGACCGCATCCTCGACTACCTCGAGGCGCGCTATATCCCGAACCTAAAGCGCGACCTGGTCGTCACCCGCATCTTCACGCCGGCGGACTTCCAGGGCGAGCTCAACGCCTTCCAGGGCTCGGCCTTCTCGCTGGAGCCGATCCTGACCCAGAGCGCCTGGTTCCGGACCCACAACCGCGACGACGTCATCGGCAACATGTACTTCGTCGGCGCCGGCACCCATCCCGGCGCGGGCATCCCCGGTGTGGTCGGCTCGGCCAAGGCCACGGCGGGGCTGATGATCGAGGACCTGCTGCCGTGACCGATCTGGTCGCGACCAGTCGCGAGACCATCCAGAAGGGCTCCCAGAGCTTCGCCGCGGCCGCCGCCCTGTTCGATCCGCAGACCCGCGCCGACGCGGAGATGCTCTACGCCTGGTGCCGGCACTGCGACGACGTCATCGACGGCCAGACCCTTGGTCACGAGCGGGAGATCCTCGACCCGGCCGAGGTGCAGCGCCGACTGGACCGCCTGTACGCCCAGACGCGGTCTGCCCTCGCCGGTGAGCCGACCGAAGACCCTGCCTTCGCGGCCTTCAGAGAAGTGGCTCAGAGGCGAGCGATTCCTGAGCGTTACGCGCTAGAGCTCATCGACGGCTTCGCGATGGACGTGGCCGGACGGCGCTATGAGACCCTCGAGGATACGCTCGACTACTGCTGGCATGTCGCGGGCGTGGTCGGCGCGATGATGGCGATTGTCATGGGCGTGAAGCCCGGCGACCTCGCCACCCTGCGCCGCGCCCAGGACCTTGGGCTGGCCTTCCAGCTGACCAACATCGCGCGCGACATCGTCGAGGACGCGCAGAACGGTCGCATCTACCTGCCCGCGGCGTGGCTGGCGCAGGCGGGGGTGCCGGAAGACGCCGTGGCGGCGCCGGCGCACCGCGCGGCCGTGGCCGGCCTCGCCCGGAGGCTGGTGGACGCCGCCGAGCCCTACTACGCCTCCGCCCGCTGGGGTCTGCGCGGCTTGCCGTTCCGCTCGGCCTGGGCCGTGGCGGCGGCGGGCGGCGTCTATCGCGCGATCGGCGTCAAGGTCGTGGCCCGCGGCGCCCAGGCCTGGGACAGCCGGACCTCGACCAGCAAGGCTTCCAAGGTTCTGCTGGCGCTCGGCGGCGGGCTGGCTGCGGCGCGTGGCGTGTCGCTGGACCGGTGGGTCAAAGGGCCCAGTCGACCCGCGATGTGGAGCAAGATCTGACGGCCGCGCCGCCCGACGCCGGACTGGTTCGCCGGCTGCTCGCGGCGCAGCTGCCGCATCTCTCCGTCTTGCCAGTCATGCCTCAGGCTTCGGGCGGCACGGACAACCTCCTCTTCCGCCTCGGCGACGATCTTGTCGTCCGCCTGCCCGCCCAACCGTGCGCCGAGGACCAGGCGGCCAAGGAACAGCTCTGGCTGCCGCGCCTGGCGCCCGGCCTGCCACTCGCCATTCCAGCCGTCGTCGCCGCCGGCGAACCAGGCGAAGGGTACCCGTGGCGCTGGTCGGTCTGCCGCTGGATGGCGGGCCGGGACGCCCTCGCGACGCCGCCGGCGGATGGCGCGCACACGGGAGAGACGCTGGGACGCTTTCTCACGGCCCTCCATGCGATCGACGCCGGCGGCGGTCCGGCGGCCGGCGCGCAGAACAACTGGCGGGGCGCCGCCCTGTTCGTGCTCGACCGCACCTGCCGCCGGTCTATCGCCGGCGTAAGCGAGATCTTCGATCCGGTCGCCCTGACCGAAATCTGGGACGCCGCCCTCGCCGCTCCTGGTCATGCGGGACGGCCGGTCTGGATCCACGGCGACCTGCATCCCGGCAACCTCCTGGTCGAGGATGGGCGCCTCAGCGCGGTCATCGACTTCGGGCTGCTCGGCGTTGGCGATCCGGCAGCTGACCTGATGGCGGCGTGGACGGTTGTCCCGGCGGCGGGGCGTCAGGCGTTTCGCGCGGCGATCGGCGCCGATGAGCCCGCCTGGACGCGGGCGCGCGGCTGGACCGTCTATGCGGGTGTGGTGGCGCTCGCGTTCTACAAGGACA
>JAZJXN010000088.1:0-2589 GCA_040390885.1 Pseudomonadota bacterium
TCCAGCGTCGCGAAGCTGTCGACGCGGATCGGCACCTTGGAGTCCATGCGGGCGAGGGCGTTGACGCGGTTGGGGTCGCGGCCGTCGAGCTCGATCTTCGTGACCTCGCCGACCTTGATGCCGTTGAAGTGCACCTCGCCGCCTTCCGACAGGCCGCGCACAGGGCCCACGAACTGGATCTCGTAGATGTCGTAGTCGTTGTTGAAGCTGATCCGGGCCAGCCAGATCACGAACACGATCATCCCCACGAAGAGGACCAGGGAGGCTATGCCCACCAGGGTGTAGTTGGCATTTCTTTCCATCAGTTCCGCCCCGCCGCCTTCAGCGAATTCGCCGCCGCGCGGCCTCTGGGTCCCAGGAAGTATTCCCGGATCCACTTGTGATCGGACGATTCCAGTTCCCTGACCGGAGCGTCCGCCACCACCTTCTTGTCCGCCAGTACGGCCACCCGGTCGGTGATCGTATACAGGCTGTCGAGATCGTGCGTGATCATGAACACCGTAAGATTCAGACTGTCAGACAGATCCTTGATCAGCTCGTCGAAGGCCGCCGCGCTGATCGGATCCAGGCCCGAGGTGGGCTCGTCGAGGAACAGCAGCTGCGGATCCAGGGCGAGGGCGCGAGCCAGGCCGGCGCGCTTGATCATGCCGCCGGAAAGCTCCGACGGTTTCAGGGCGCCCGCGCGGGGCGGCAGGCCGGAGAGGGCGATCTTGAGCTCGGCGAGATCGTAGATCTCGTCCTTGCTGAGGTCGGTGTGCTCGAACATCGGCGCGGCGACGTTGTCCTTGACCGAAAGGGCCGAGAACAGCGCGCCCTGCTGGAACAGCACGCCCCAGCTGCGCTCGATCGCGCGCCAGTCCTTGCGGCTGGCCTCGGCGATGTCGTGGCCGAAGATCTTCACCGAACCGCCGTCCGGCGTCTTGAGCCCGATGATGGTGTTGAGCAGCACCGACTTGCCGGTGCCCGAGCCGCCCACGACTCCGACGACCTCGCCGCGCTGGACGGTCAGGTCGAGATTGTCGTGAATGATGTTGTCGCCAAAGCAGGAGTGAAGGCCCTTCACCTCGATCGGCGGGGCTTCGTCGTCGAGGCCGTCGCCGTCCTCGTCGATGATCGGCGTCTTGTCCGTCATACGTCGAGTTCCATGAAGATCAGGGCGAAGATCGCGTCCAGGAGGATGATCGAGAAGATGGCGTGGACCACCGCCGCCGTCACCCGCTGACCCAGGGAGACGACGTCGCCGCCGACCTCCATGCCCTGACGGGCGCCGATGCCGGCGATCACAGCCGCCATGACCGGGGCCTTGGCCATGCCGATCCAGAACTGGGTGACGCCGACATTGTCGACGATTCGCTGCAGGAAGAAGGTCGGCGACAGGTCCAGCGTCGTCCAGGTCACCAGCATGCCGCCCGCCAGACCGGCGAGGTTGGCGACGAAGGTCAGCGGGAAGATCATCAGGATCAGGGCGACGAAGCGCGGCAGCACCAGGGCGTCGAACGGGTCGACCCCCATCACCCGCATGGCGTCGATCTCCTGATTCATCTTCATCGCCCCGATCTCGGCGGCGAACGCCGAGGCGGAGCGGCCGGCCAGCAGCACGGCGGTGATGACGATGCCGAACTCGCGCAGGACGGCGAAGCCGATCATCTCGACCGCGAAGATCGAGGCGCCGAATTCGGCCAGCACATTGATGCCGAGAAGCGCGATAACCGCGCCGATGAAGAAGGTCGTGACCGCCACGATCGGCAGGGCGTCGAGCCCCGCGCGCTCGCAGAGGATGAAGATCGGGGCCCAGCGAATCTTGTGCGGCTGAACGATGGCCCGGCCCGCGGACACGACCACCTGGCCGATGAAGCCGAAGGTTTCCAGCGCCTCGTGGCCGACGTGAATGACGCCGCGCCCGATCCGCTCGAGCAGGTCGGTCCACTCGCGCTTGACCGTCGGCGGACTGGGCTCGACCTGGACCGCGTCGGAAACCAGGTCCAGCAGCCGCTTCGTCTCGGGGCGCGCCACCAGCTCGCCGGCGCTGTCGCGGCCGTCGGCGGCCTTGACGATGGCGTAGGCCCCGGCGGTGTCGCAGCGGCGGACCTTCATCAGGTTGAAGGTGATGGCCTTGGCGCTGCCGAGCGCTTCGGACAGGCGAACGCCGGCGTCGCCCAGCGCGTCCGCTGTCCAGTCACCGGACAGAGTCGCCGTGTCCCCATGCTCGCCCTGCTGGAGCTCAAAGTCGGCGGGCTTCATCATAACGTGGGGGCGGGCTCCTGAAACAGCGATCCAAGCCTGCCACGGCCCGGCGTCTTCCGCAAAGCGTTCAGCACGCACGGAAGCGATTGTCAGCGCTCTGCTCAGGGTTAAGGTTCCCCGCGATCTTGGGGACGAAGATCCCGGCGTGCTTGGGGATGAAAACATGACAGACGTCACGGGGACGCCGTCCTTCGCGTCCAGACGCCTCGGCGCCATCCGGATCACTGTCGGATTCGTCCAGGGGCTGGGCCTCTGGCTGCTGACGGAGGCGGCCGACCACAAGGTCTGGCCGGCGTCGGAACCGGCGGTCTTCGGCGCCCTGGCGATGGTCGCGATGTTCGCCCC
>JAZJXN010000089.1:0-4498 GCA_040390885.1 Pseudomonadota bacterium
TCGCCTATCTCGTCGCCAACAGCGGCCGCGACGTCCGCCGCGAGCGACTGGCCGACCTGTTCTGGAGCGAGTCCGAACCGGTCCGCGCGCGCGGCGCGCTCAACACCGTGGTCTGGCGCATCAACAAGATCCTGGCCGGAATCGAGGGCCTGGCGCTGCGCTCAGGCGCCGACCTGCTGACGCTCGAGACCTGTCCGGAAGCCCAGGTCGACGCCAAGGCGCTGGAGACGACGGTCCGCGACGCGGCCGGCGCCGGCCTCGCCGACGAGTCCGACAGCCTCCCGGCCCAGACCCGGGCGGCTCTCGCACGCGCCGTCGACGACTATCATGGACCTTTCCTCGAGGGTTCGAGCTCGGAATGGGCGGAGATGGAGCGCGAGCGCCTCGCGCCGCTGCTGATCCGCGGGCTGGGGCTGCTGATGCGCGACAGCGCCCAGCGCCGCGACTACGAGGAGGCGCTCGGCTACGGCCGCCGCATCCTCGCCGCCGACCCGTTCCGCGAGCAGGTCCAGTGCGAGATGATGTGGCTCTATGTCCTGAACGGACAAAGGCCCCAGGCGCTGCGGCACTTCGAGAGCTACCGCCGGATGATCGCCCACGAGATCAACGTCGGCCCCATGGCCGAGACCCGCGCCCTGGTCGAATACATCCGCGACGAGCGCGACGAGCCGGTCGAGCCCTCGGCCTTCCGCGGCCTGGCGCGGGCGTCGGATCCGCTCGCCCTGCTCCGCGCCACCGCCGAGAAGTCGCGGCTCAACGCCTACCGCACCTTCTCGGCGGCCGCGCCGCGACCAGAGCTGTTCGGCTAGCGGCCAAACGTCCGACGTCCGCGCCCCGCGCCACTCGCCTCTCAGGCGAGAGGGATCGCGTTCGCGCCAGCGTCGTCTAGCCTTCCATCCATCGTCACCGCGCCGCTTGCCGGCCCGTCGCCGCCGTCGAGAGCGCGGTGAGACTGCGGTGATAACCGGGTGATCCCGCGACCATGGCCAGGTGATGCGGGGCGGACAACGCCGTGACGTCGCGCTGACGGCTCGGAGACCGCCACCGCAGTCGTCCGTGATCCACGCCTGCTTTGCTCCTCTCCATGGAGGACGTTCAGTTGGCCGATCGGCGCGCATTCAACGCCTTGAGTCATGCCTTCACGGCGCCCATGGTCGTGTGGCGCGCCTGATGGCCACCCTCGCCGCCGTGAACCAGCTGGGTGAGTCCGTGGCGGCCATGCTGCGCGCGCGGCGCGACCTGCTCGCCGCCTCCGGCCAGCTCGGCGCCCTGCCCGCCGCCTTCGACATTTCCCATCTGTCGGCGTCCAAGGTCGGGGCGGCGCCGCCCACCGCCGGCGTCTCCATCACCTGCTACCAGATCGCGCCGTCGGAGCATCAGCGGTCCAAGAGCTCGGCCATCAACCCGGCCGACGCCGCCAGCATTTCTGTCGAGCTCTACTATCTCGCCGCCGCCTGGTCGGCCTCGCCCGCCGAGGAACAGGCGATGGTCGCCTGGATGATGCTGGAGCTGGCCCGTCAGCCGGTGCTGGACCGCTCGGTCCTGCTTGGGGCCGGGGTCTGGGAGCGGGACGAGATCGTCCAGATCCTGCCCCAGGCCCTGCCGCCCGAACAGGTATTCCGGGTCTGGGACGCGCTCGGGCAGCGCTACCACCTGAGCTTCACCTTCCTGGCGCGGGTGCTCCGCATTTCCTACCCGCCCGGTCCGCAATGGCCGCCGGTGGTGGCGACGCGGCTGGGCCTCGCCGACACCGATCCGCTGGCGCAGGAGGAACCCGCCTGATGGCCGGCGCCGCGCCCGCTTACGAGTTCCTCGACCACCGCGCCCTGGCGGCGCTGCGGCTGGTGGACTCCTCGGGCGCCCAGGTCCGCGTGCCGGTCGCCATCACCTCGGAAGGGGTCTCGATCGTCCACAAGCGCCACGGCGAGGCGGCGGTGCTGAATGCGCCCGGCCTGGCCGCCCATGCCGACGCCTTCGACAAGGTTCCGACCACCCCGGCCCTGGGGTCGGTGACGGTGCAGCTGGACCTGCGGCCGACCGGCCGCGACCTGGCCCCGCGCCGCTTCGCCCTGGCCCTGCCGCGCACCTCGGCGCTGGCCCAGGCCGGGACGCCGGGCTCGCTGTTCCAGCCGGTCGAGATCGAGCTGCTGCCCGCCGCCGGCGCGACGGTGTCGGGCTTCGTCGCCGCCCTGTCGGTGACCCTGCGCCGCGCCGACGACGACCGCCGCATCGAGGGCGCCCTCGTCCGGCTGAAACCCTCGGGCGGCCGCCCCACGGCGCGCGCGGTCACCGACGCCGCCGGCGACGCCCTGCTGCTGGTGCACGGCCTGCCGCTGGCCAATCCCGGGCCCAACGCCACCGTGCTGCCGGACATCGCCGCCCAGCTCGACGCCATCGTCGATCCGGCGCTGGCGCGCTTCACCGCCGACGCCGGCCTTGACCTCGCCCGGGCCACGCCGCGCCCGGGCCCGCCGATCAATCCCGACGACCTCGAGAGCCGCCTCGGCGGCTCGGCCACACCGCCGGTCGCGGTGCGCGTGGGCTGCGGCCTGACCCGCACGGCCGCGCTCGCCTGGAGTCCGTGATGCCGTCCCACAGCCCCTGCACGTTCGAACCGTCCGGCGCCCGAAGGAGCCTCTGATGCCCGAATATCTAGCCCCAGCCGTCTACGTCGAGGAGACGAGCTTCCGATCCAAGTCCATCGAAGGCGTCGGCACCAGCACGGCCGCCTTCGTCGGGCTGACCAGCCGCGGCCCGAGCGGCGCCGGCATCCTGCCGCCCCTGCTGACCTCGTTCGCGGACTTCGAGCGCTACTACGGCGGTCTCGACGATCTGCGGATCGGCGGCAACGCGACGCCGAACTACCTGGCCCACGCCGCCAGGGCCTTTTTCAACAACGGCGGCGGGCGCCTCTACGTCTCCCGCATCCTCGCCGCCGGAGCCGCGGCCGCGACCAGCGCCGTGCTCAACAGCCCGGCGGGCGCGGCCAACAAGCAGGTCACGGTCAGCGCCCGCAACCCGGGCGGGGCCGAGATCCCCGGCGCGCCGGGCGTCAACTATCAGGTCGTGCTGCGCCAGGAGAGCCTGTCGAGCACCAAGAGCCTGGCCGAGCGGCTGCCGGCCGGGACCACGGTGAAGATCGGCAACGACTACTACGTCACCGGCACCTCGCCGATGGTCACCTCGGCGGCCGACGCCACCGGCTACACCGGGCTCGCCGCCACCGGCGCCCTGACCGTCGTCACCCTGGGCGTCGAGATCCGCGACCCCTCCGGCGTGGTCCTGGAGTACGCCGGCCTCGGCTTCCATCCGCGCCATCCGCGCTACGCCGGTCTCGTTCTGGGCGCCACGCCGCCCGCGGCGTCGGACGCCATGACCAACCCGATCCGGCTCAACATCGGTGCCGCATCGAGCGCGGTCGAGCTGCGCGCGGCGATCTTCGGCGCGGCCAGCGAGCGCAGCGTGGACCTCCTCGGCGGCGTCGACGGAACCGGTGCGCCCTCGAGCGGCGACTACGAGACCGCCCTCACCCGGCTGCTGGCCCTCGAGGACATCTCGATCATCGCCGCCCCCGGGGCCTCGTCCTTCCCGGCGCCGCTGCCCGCGGCCGTGAACCAGGCCCTGATCGGCAGCGCCGAGGCGCGGCGGGCGTACCGCATCGCGGTGCTCGACACCCCGCCCAACCTCGACGTCCAAGGCGCCCGCGACCTGAAGAGCGGCATCGATTCAAAGTATGCGGCCCTCTACTATCCTTGGGTCATCGTGGCCAACCCGCTGGCCGCCAGCGATCCGAGCCAGCCGAGCGAGCTGGCCCTGCCGCCGTCCGGCTTCGTCTGCGGCATCTACGCCCGCAACGACGTTCAGCGCGGCGTCTGGAAGGCGCCCGCCAACGAGACGGTGACCGGGGCCCTGCGGCTGCAGCGGGAGATCCGCTTCGGCGAGCAGGAGGTGCTGAACCCGCTCGGCATCAACTGCATCCGCACCCTGCCCAACCGCGGCATCCGCGTCTGGGGCGCCCGCACCACCAGCTCCGACCCCGAGTGGAAGTACGTCAACGTCCGACGCTACTTCCTCTATCTCGAGGCCTCGATCGACCACAGCACCCAGTGGGCCGTGTTCGAGCCGAACGGCGAACGGCTGTGGGCCAACATCCGCACCACGGTGTCGGACTTCCTCTACGCCGAATGGCTGAACGGCGCCCTCCTCGGGGCGTCGCCGAAGGAAGCCTTCTTCGTCAATTGCGACCGCACGACCATGTCGCAGAACGACCTCGATAACGGGCGGCTGGTCTGCCTGATCGGCGTCGCCGCGCTCAAGCCCGCTGAATTCGTCATCTTCAGGATCGGCCAGAAGACCGCCGACGCCCGTGACTAGGGAGATACCTCGTGCCTCGTGACACACCCTACCCGGCCTTCAACTTCCTCGTCGAACTGGGCGACGACATCTCCTCGACCTCCGCGCTCGGAGGCTTCTCCGATGTGAGCGGCCTCAGCACCGA
>JAZJXN010000090.1:0-12944 GCA_040390885.1 Pseudomonadota bacterium
CTGGAGGCGGACGCGAGCGCCGCCCCGATCCACTTCGTGCTCGGCACAGACGGCGGCGGCGCCCGCAACCTGATCGTCCAGGGCGGCGGCTTCCGCCCGGTCGAACCCGATGAGCGCCGCGCCGAGGGCTACGACCCCGACCATCTCTACATGGACGGCGGGGCGGTGTTCTCCTTCACCCTGAAGGCGGTGCCCGGCCTGATCCGCGACACCCTGGCCCGCGCCGGGGCGACGGCGGACGAGGTCGATGCGCTGGTCCTCCACCAGGCCAACCGCTTCATGCTCAACCACATCGCCAAGAAGGTCGGCGTCCCACCCGAGCGCACGCCGATCAACATCGACCGCTATGGCAACACCAGTTCCGCGACCATCCCGCTGGTCCTGACCACCGACCTCGCCGAGCGGCTGACGCGCGAGCCGATGCGGCTGATGATGGCCGGGTTCGGGGTCGGCTACAGCTGGGGCGGCGTGCATATGACCACCGCCCCCCTCGCCTGCGCGGAGACCGTGATCCTATGATTTTTTCCCCTGACGCCCTGGCGGGCCGCACCATCCTCGTCACCGGCGCCTCCTCGGGCCTTGGCGCGGCGACGGCCGCTGCGGCGGCGGCCTGCGGCGCGCGGATCGTCGCGCTGGGACGGGATGAGGCGCGGCTCGAGACGACGCTGGCCGGGCTGGCGGGCAGCGGCCACCGGGCGGTCGCCGGCGCCTTCACCAATGCCGAGGACGCCAGCGACCTGATCGCCAGGGCCGCCGCCGACATGGAGGGGCTCGACGGCATCTTCCATTCCGCCGGCTCGGAGCTGGTGCTACCGGTGCGGCTGACCAAGCAGAAGCACATCGACGACGTGTTCGGCGCCGCCCTGCTGGGCGCGCTCGGCGTCGGCCGCGCCGCGGCGAAGGCTGGCGTGATGCGCGAGGGCGGCTCGATCGTGCTGCTGAGCTCCGCCTCCGCCTCGCGCGGGCGGGCCGGCATGGCCGCCTATTCCGCCGCCAAGGCCGGGATCGAGGGGCTGACCCGCTCGCTGGCCTGTGAGCTGGCGGCCAAGACAATCCGCGTCAACGCCATCGCCGGCGGCGGCATCAGGACCCCGATGCACGACCGTCTCGCCCGCACCCTCTCGGAGCCCGCGCTGCAGGCCTACGAACAGGCGCATCTGCTAGGCTTCGGCGAGCCGGACGACGTGGCGGCGACGGCGGTCTTCCTTCTTTCACCCGCGTCCAGGTGGGTGACCGGCGCGGTCTGGGCCGTGGACGGCGGCTACATGGCGAGCTGAGGCGAACGAACATGACGGACTTCATTCTGGTCGGCGGCGGCGCCTTCGCCCGCGAAATCCTCGGCTGGTTCAAGCCGGGCCTGGCGGAGGGCGACCGCTTCGTCGGCTACCTCGACGACGGCGAGGAGCCCATGCGACTGCGCGGCTACGACCTGCCGCAGCTCGGCACGATCAAGGCCTTCAAGCCTTCCGGCGAGCAAAGGATGGTCATGGGCCTCACCGACCCGGCCGGCAAGGCCGCCGTGGCCGACACCCTGCTGCAGGCCGGGGGCAAGTTCGCCAGCCTGGTCCATCCGCGCGCCTGGGTGACCGACACCGCCCGCGTCGGGACCGGGGTGATCATCGGCCCGTTCGCCGACGTGTCGGCCGATGCCTGCGTCAGCGATTTCACCAGCATCAACGGCTATGCGAGCGTCGGCCACGACGTCAATCTGGGCGCCTACAGCACGCTCAGCGGATATGTCGACCTGACCGGCTACGTCACCGTCGGCGCCGGCAGCTTCTTCGGCTCCGGCGCGCGGGTGTTGCCGAGCGTGAAGGTCGGCCAGCACTGCACGGTCGGCGCGGGCGCGGTGGTGGTGCGCAACGTGCCGGACGGCGCCACCGTCTACGCCGCGCCGGCACGGAAGCTCTAGGCCCCGTGACGCCGCTCGAAGAGTCCCTGTCGCGCGACTGGTGGCACCTGGTCGCCCACCGCAGCGAACTCAGCGAGCCGAAGGCCTTCGTGCGGCTGAAATGGCCGCTCGGCGACCTCGTCGCCTTCAATGACGAGGGCGAGATCATCGCCTTCGACAACCAGTGCCCCCATCGCGGCACGCGCCTGTTCATCGACGACGCGGGCTGCCAGCCGGCGCTGTGCCCCTATCACGGCTGGAGCTATCGCAGCGGCCAGGTGCGGATCCCGCTGCGGGAGACGATCCCCGCGGCCGAGGCCGACGGCGCGCGGCTGAACCGGTACCAGACCGCCTGGTGCGGCGACTTCCTGTTCGTCGGCGTGTCGCCGAAGCAGACGCTCGCCGACCAGCTCGCCGACCTTGCCGGACCCCTTGAGGCGATCTCCCGCGATATCCAGGATCGGCGCGATTTCAATGCCTTCGAGTTCGAAGCTGACTGGCGGGTGGCGGTCGAGAACGCGCTCGAGGGCTACCACGTCAACATGATCCACCCGGGGACCCTGGCCCCGCTGGCCCTCCGTAATCATCTCGACGACTACAGCGGGGCCAACTCGGTCTACCGCGCCGAGATCGGGGAAGCTCGCACCGTCAAGGCGCTGGAAAGGCTGGGGAAATACTTCCAGACCGAGGCGGCCTGGCCGGGCTACACGAGTCTGTTCGTGTTCCCGTTCGGGATGATCTCGTCGACCTTCGGCTACAGCTACGCCCTGCAGAACTTCTTCCCGTCGGGCCGGCCGCACCTGACCCACTTTTCGAGCCGCCTGCTCGCCGCGCGGACGGCGCCCGGCGCCGAGCCGCTGACCGGACCGTTCCTGGCCTCGGCGGCGGAGGTCAATCGCAAGGTGTTCGAGGAAGATCACGCCATCTGCCGGCGGGTCAGCCCCCACTACGACGCCGCCCGACCAGACCGGATCTTCGCCCGGTCCGAAGACCGCGCGCGCCACTTCTGGAAGACGCTGCGCGACCTCGCCTAGGCGGCCGTCGCGCGGCGGGCCTCCCAGGCCGCGAACATGCCCCGACAGGCCGCTTCAAGGTCTCGGGTGACCCGCACCTCATCGCGGTAGACCGCGCTCGCGAAGCCCTTGCGGACACGGTCGCGAAGGGCGTCGAGCGCCTGCGCATCGGCGGACAGGGACAGGGCGCGGGCGACATAGTCGTCCCAGTCGCCGGCCACCAGCTCGTCGAGCCCCGCCGCGATCAGGATCTGCAGCCCGACGCGCGAATAGTAGGTCGGCCCGGTCCGCATCAGCACCGGTACGCCGCGGCTCAGCGCCTCCAGGGAGGTGGTGCCGCCCGGCGTCGGCGACGGGTCCAGCGCAAGGTCGACATCGCCGAACTCAGCCACATAGGCCTCGCCCGTGGTGTGGCCGCGAAACTCGATGCGCTGCGGGTCGACGCCATGGGCCGCGAACCGCGAGGCGGTGGCGGCGCACAACACCGGATCGACGAAATAGCCATACTTGAGGATCAGCCGGGACTCTGCCCTGCCCTTCAGGATCGCCGCCCAGGCCGCGACGGTCTCGTCCGACAGTTTCGCCGGATTGATGAAGGCGCCGAAGGTGACATGGCCGTTGCGCAGGGCGGGCGCCGGCGTCAGCGGGGTCTCGCCGTCCGGGCGGAACGGCGCCGAGGTCGGCCCGACCCGCCAGATTGTCTCCGTGAAGGCCTGGGCCATGCCCGGCGCATCCACCGAGTCGGCGCACAGGCTGTAGTCGATGGCGGCGACGCCGGTGGTCTGCTGGTAGTTCAGCCAACCGGCCTGCACCGGCGCCGGGCGATGGGCGAACATCGCCAGCCGGCTGCCGGCGTTGTGGCCCCAGCAGTCGATCAGGACGTCGATCCCCTGCCCCCGGATCAGGTCGGCGGCCGAGGCGTCGTCCAGGGCTCCGATGGCCGTGACCGTCACGTCGGGCCCGACGTCAGCCTCGCCCTCGGACCGGGCGGGATAGAGGAACACCTCCACCACCTCGCGATCGTGGCTGTCGAGGACCGGCTGGATGAACTGGCGGACCTGGACCTGGGTGAAGCTCGGCGCGACATAGCCGATGCGCAGCTTTCGCCCCGCTGCGGGCGGATTGGTGAATCGTCGCGCTGGAGCCGGCGGCGCGTGGCGGGCCGCCCAGGCCCGAGCTTCCGCCGCGTGTCGGGCGACCCCGTCTGCAACATAGAAGTGCGGCGGCAGAAGAAACTGGCTCGCGGCCGCGCTCGGATACAGCTCCGCCACCGCGCGGAACACCGGGATCGCCTCCTCCGCCCGCCCCTGATGCTGCAGCGACAGTGCGTAGGAGAGGAGCGGCTCGGCGCGGTCCTCTCCGGCCCCGATGGCCAGGCCATAGGCCACGGAGGCGGCCGCCACGTAGCGGGCGGCATAGAGCTGGCCGGCGACATTGGAGGCTTGTTCCGCCGAGCGGCTCATGGCCGGAACGTCGGCGCCCATCTGCCGCATCAGCGCGATGGCGTGCAGGGTGCGACCGTCGGTCAACGCCTGCGCTGCCCCCTCGGCGTCGCCAGTGGCGGCCAGAGCGCTCGACAGCCAGTAGCGCGCGTCCGCGCCCTGCGGCGACTGCTCGACCAGCCGACGCGCGCCGTCCAGGGCCGCGGCGGTCTCCCCAGCGATCAGCCGGCGCAAGACTTCGGTTGAACTCATCGGGACGGTAGGCGGCGTTTCGGACATGGCTCGGGTCTCGGCGGCGCGCGAATCCGCCTCACGGGATCCGACCTCCCCAGTCGCCCGCGCCTGCCTAAGAGGTCGTTAACCATGCGCGTGGTCCCCTGGCCTTGTCTGGGGAATCCATCGCCAATGCCCATTGAGAGCGCTGTACGGCTGCGCGCGCCCGTCGAGGTCGAAGCCGGTTCGCCGCCGATGCTCGCCGTGGCGCGTCCGCGCCTGCCCGGCGCCGACGCCCTGCTCCCCTATCTGCGCGAGATCGACGACGCCCGCTGGTATTCGAACTTCGGCCCGCTTCTGGTGGCGTTCGAGCGGCGTCTGGCCGACCGGTTTCGTGGCGACGCCAAGGTGGTCACCGGCGCCAACGCGACCCAGCTCCTGACCCTCGCCCTGAAGGCCATGGACCTGCCCCGCGGGAGCCTCTGCATCGTCCCCGCCTGGACTTTCGTGGCCAGCGCCCACGCCGTGATCGAGGCGGGGCTGACGCCCTGGTTCCTCGACGTCGACGCCGATAGCTGGATGCTCGATCCGGAGGCCGTCGCCCAGGCCATCCGAAGCGCGCCGGGACCGGTCACGGCGGTGATGCCCGTCGCCGCGTTCGGCGCCATGCCCGACCTCGCCGCCTGGCAGGCGTTCCGCGATGCGACCGGGGTCGCGGTGCTGATCGACGGCGCGGCCGCCTTCGACGCCTGCGAGGATGCGCGCCTGCCCGTGGTCGTCAGCCTGCACGCCACCAAGGTGCTCGGCATCGGCGAAGGCGGCTACCTGGCCAGCGAGGACCACGACCTGATCGCCCGGGTGCGCCAGCTGACAAGCTTCGGCTTTGACGGCGGGCGCGAGGCTTTGCGACCGGCGACCAATGCCAAGATCAGCGAGTACGCCGCCGCCGTCGGCCAGGCCGCCCTCGACGCCTGGCCGCTCAGCCGCCTGCGCTGGCTGCGCGCGGCGCAACTGCTCCGGATCGCGCTGACCAGCCTGCCGGACGTCACCTTCCAGCCGGGCTGGGGCGCCGAATGGGCGACCAGTGTCTGCGTCGTCGGGCTACCGGACGGCATGGCCGGCGAGGTCGCCGAGAGTCTCAAGGCCGATGGCGTCGACACCCGGGCCTGGTGGGGCGGCGGCTGCCACATCAGCCCTGCCTTCGCGGCCTGTCCGCGCGAGACCCAGCCCGTCACCGACCATCTTGCGCGATCGACCATCGGCCTGCCGTTCGCGATCGACCTGACGGCCGAGGATTGCGGCCGCATCGCCGCAGCCCTGCAGCGCGCCCTGTAACCAGCGGCGAGCCTCCGCGTTATCGCCTGTGTCGAGATCAGACCCGAGAGGCAGACTCCATGAGCGGCCTGTTCGTCGCGATCGAGACCGGCGGCACCAAGATCCTCTGCCGGGTGGTCGAGGCGGCTGGCGCGGTGCGCTCCGAGGTCAGGCTCCCGACGACCTCGCCCGCGCACGCCGCGCGGGACCTGATCGGCGCGATCGAGGCCGCCCGCGGCGGCGCCGTGATCGCCGGCATCGGCATCGCCAGCTTCGGACCGGTGATCGTTGATCCCGCCTCGCCCGACTACGGCGCCATCCAGGCGACGCCCAAGCCCGGATGGCAAGGCTTCAACCTGGTCCGGACGCTTCGGGAGCGCTTCGACTGTCCCGTCGCCATCGATACCGACGTCAACCTCGCCGCCAGGGCCGAACAGGCGAGCGGGGCCGGCGCAGGCTGCCGCGCGGTCGCCTATGTCACCGTCGGCACCGGGATCGGGGGCGGATTTGTGGTGGACGGACGGCCTCTGAACGGCGCCCTGCATCCCGAGATCGGCCACCTGCCGCTGTTGCGGCTTCCCGGTGACGACCATCCCAGCACCTGCCCGTTCCATACCGACTGCGCCGAAGGTCTGGCCGCGGGGCCGGCGCTCCGCGCCCGGCTGGGTCCGCACCTCGCGCTTGAGGATGCGCCGCAAGTCCGGGCGCTGCTCGCCGACTACATCGGACAGCTGGCGGCGAGCCTGGTGTTGGCCTGGTCGCCTGACCGCATCGTGCTGGGCGGCGGGGTGATGGCCGCGGGAGACATGATCGAGGACATCGCTCGGCGAATGCGTGACCGCCTGAACGGCTACGCGGCCTTCGCCGACGGCCCCGGCTATGTCGTCGCCGCGGCGCTCGAAAACGCCGGGCTCGAGGGCGCGCTGCTGCTGGCGCGGGCGGCCCGCCCCTGATGGCGCTCGGCGCCCGGCGCCATCAATCTGTTACGGAACGCGTGCAGTGCCCGTGCGACAATTATGGGGTAACCGGAACATGGCCGCGCACACGAAATCCTTGCTGACCTTCCGTGGGCTGACCATCGCCCTGCTGGCCGGCGTTTCGCTGGGCGCGGTGGCCCACGCGCAGAGCCCTGCCCCCGTCCCGGTCGTCGCCGCCTCGGGCGAGACCGCCCCGACCGCGCGGTCCGGCGCCAACACCGCCGTGCTCGCCGTCGACAGCAATCGAATCGTCGGCAGCGGCGAGCTGGGCGGCATCGAACTCTACGGCCTGGACGGCGCCCGCGTGGCTTCCCTCCCCGCCGGCGATGTGGCCGGGCTCGATCTGCGCTATGGCGTCTCCCTGGGTGGCAAGCCGGCCACCGTGGTCGCCGCACTGGACACCGAAGGCGGTACACGGATCCGGCTATTCACCCTCGGGACCGACGGCAAGGCGACCGAGGTGACCCGCGGCGAGATCAAGCCGACCCTGGCGGGCGAAAGCCTCTGCCTCTACCGCAGCCCTCTCGACAGCAGCCTCTACGCCTTCGCCCTGGGCGGCCACGGCGAGATCGAGCAGTGGTCGATCTTCGACGACGGCGCCGGCAAGCTCGGCGGGCGGCTGGTGCGCCGCCTGCACGTGGCCTCCGAGGCCAGCTACTGCACGGTGGATGACGCGAGCGGCGACCTCTACATCGCCGAACAGGCCGTCGGGATCTGGAAGTTCGACGCCAATCCTGAAGCCGAGACCGTCCCCACCCTGATCGACGCGGCGCGGCTGGGCCGCATCACCGGAGAGGTCGGCGGCCTCGCCACCTACGACGGCGGCAAGGGCGCGCGGTACCTGATCGCCTCGAACGCGTCGGCGAACAACGTCCACGTCTATGACCGCGGCGCGGACCACGGCTACCTGGGCAGCTTCGCTGTAGCCGGGGTCGAGGCGGCGGGCGGTCTCTACGCCACCAGCACGGCCGGCGGGCTGCTGATCGCCGCCGACGACGAGAACCCCGGCGGGACCAACTACAAGCTGGCGAAGTTCGCCGACATCGCCGCCGCCCTGAAGCTGGCCGTCGGCACGCCGCAGGACCCGCGCGTCGCGCCGCCCGCAACCATCGCCACCGTCACCCCTGTGGCCGAGACCCAGCCGGTCGACGGCGGCGGCGACGCGGCCGACGATCCCGCCATCTGGGTCAACCCCGCCGATCCCGCGAAGAGCCTGGTCATCGGCACCGACAAGCAGGCCGGCCTGGGCGTCTACGACCTGACCGGAAAGCGCATGTCGTTCGCCGCCGACGGCAAGATGAACAACGTCGACCTGCGCGACGGCTTCAAGCTCGGCGGCCAGACGGTGACCCTGGTGACCGCCAGCGACCGCACCCGGAACGCCATCGCCATCTACGCGCTCGACGGCGCGACCGGGACCCTGCGCAACGTCTCAGACGGCGTCCAGCCGACCGGGCTGGGCGACCCGTACGGCCTGTGCATGTACCGCAGCCGCAAGGGCCAGACCTACGTCTTCATTAACGACACCGACGGCAAGATGAGGCAATGGCGGCTGGTCGAAGCGCCCGGCGCCAAGGTCCGGGCCGAGCTGGTCCGCGAGTTCGCCTTCGACAGCCAGACAGAGGGCTGCGTCGCCGACGACGAGACCGGCTTTCTCTATGTGGCCGAGGAAGATGTCGCCCTCTGGAAGATGGGCGCCGAGCCCAAGGCCGGATCAGCCAGGACCATGGTCGCCAGCGTCGCGAGCAATCCCGCCCTGAAGGACGACCTCGAGGGCGTGTCGCTCTACCTGCAGCCCAGGGGGGCCGGCTACATCGTGCTCTCCAGCCAGGGCAACAACAGCTACGCCCTGTTCCGACGCGACGGGAAGAACGCCTACGTCGGCTCGTTCGCCATCATCGCGGACGGCGCCCTGGGGGTGGACGGCGCCTCGGAGACCGACGGCCTCGACGTGACGAGCGCGCCGATGGGGCCGGGCTTCCCGGCCGGCGCCCTGGTGGTTCAGGACGGCCGCAACGTCAGCCCGCCGGAAACGCAGAACTTCAAGATCGTGCCCTGGGACGCCATCGCCCGCAGCCTGACACTGCCCAACTAGCCCGGCGGCTCACGAGCGAGAGCCCGCTGTGTGTGCATGGCAAACCGCCTTGCACACGCAGCGCCTTTCATATCCAGGCCTGGACGCGGCCGGTCTCGCCGCAGCGGCCGCACTTGATGCGGCTGCGGACGTCGTTTGGCGTGGCCCCGTGGCCAAAGACGGCCAGGGCTTGCTCGCGCTTCCAGGCGACCTCGTGGCGACAGGCATCACACTTCAGGCGGAGCACCACGCGCGGATCCTCCATCGCGTGCGCCAGCAGGTAGAAACTTCTCGGCATAGACGGCCCCGGCGCGACCGCTCGGGCTCCCATTTGTTCTCCTTATGTTCCTGCTCCGGCGCGGCGGGAGTCAATCAACCGCCGATCGTCGCGACCGTCCGGGCACACCGAAACCGCTTGGTGGAAGCCCTTCGGCGCGTCGAAAATCTGCGTCCGGCCGGGCGATTCGCGACAGAACGGGACGCCGCCGATGGGGAGCTGCAGATGAACACATCCACGTCATCGGGCGTCGAAGACCTGAACCGCACCCTCGGCCTGGTCCGGCGCATCGAGATGAACCCGGAGGGGCGCGCGGTCCTGGAGTACGAGGCCGGGCTGCACATGTGCCACTCGGGCGGCGTCGTCCAGGGCGGCTTCGTCACCGGCTGGATCGATGCGGCCATGGCCCATGCCGCGATCGCCATGGCGGGCAACGACATCGTGCCGATGTCTCTGGAGCTGAAGGTCAGCTTCTTCGCCCCGGCCCGACCGGGCCCGGTGATCGCGGAGGCCTGGGTCGAGCGCCGCGGCCGCAAGACCTGCTTCTTTGAAGGGCGTCTGCTGGACACCGCCGGCACGGTGCTGGCCAAGGCGAGCTCGACGATCCAGCTTGCCCAGCGGGCCAAGGTGGAGACGGCCGCATCGGCGGCGGTTTCGGGGGATTAGGTGGCGACGCACCATCTCCCTCCCCTTTATGGGGAGGGACGGCCTGCGCAGCAGTACGGCGGTCGACACAGAACCCCACCCTGACGGCTTCGCCGTCTGTCCCTCCCCATAAAGGGGAGGGAGGCAAGATCCCTACGCCGTCAGCGCTTGCGGAAGGCGTAGTGCGCCATGCCGACCGCCAGCCAGACGGCGAGCAGCGCATAGGGCCGCCAGTCGGTGCTGAAGCCGAGCCCGGCGATCACCAGGGCCGCCGCCATGCCTAGGCCGGACAGGGTCATGACCAGCCCCGGGCTGAAGCGCAGCCGGGCCTGGGCCCGTACCTCCGGGAAGCGGGTGGCGACATTGAACGCGGCGAGGCACGAGCCGAAGTACTTCAGCATCGTCGGGATGTTCACCGCCAGCAGCAGGAACAGCAGGCTGGCCGGCAGCAACAGCCCGGCGATGCAGCCCCCGAGCGCGACGATGGTGGCGATGTGCGGCGTGCCGAAGCGCGGGTGGATCCGGCCCAGCGCCGCCGGCAGCTCCCCTGCCCGCCCCATGGCGTACAGGAACCGCGAGTAGACCAGAAATACCGCGTTCATCGACTTCATCAGCGCCAGCACCGCGGCGGTGACGATCAGCGGCGTCGCCCAGGGGCCGAGCGCGACTTCGGCGGCGGTCAGCAGGGGCGCCTCGCTCTTCGCCAGCGCGTCAGGGCCGACGAGGCTGAGGGCTGTGAAGGCGATGATCAGATAGACGGCGACCGTCAGGGCCAGGGCCAGCGCCAGGCCAAGCGGCACCACCGTGCGGGCGTTGTCGACCTCCTCGCCGACCTCGGTCGCGGTCTCGATGCCGAGGAACAGCTGGATCATCAGCGGCAGCGCCGCGAGGATCGGCAGCCAGCCGGCGCTCGCGGCCTCGACGAACAGCTGCGGTCGCATCTGCGGCGCGCCGGCGAAGACGAACACAGCGAACACCGTGAGCAGCCCCAGCATCAGCACCGTCTGCGCCCTGGCGGCGATCTTCACCCCGACGAAGTTGATCGCGAAGATGACGACGAACAGGCCCAGCATGACCGGCTTCGCCGGCAACGGCAGCACCATGCCGAGGTAGTTCACCAGCACCCGGGCGAGCACGATCATGACCACGGCGTTGGACAGCACCCGCAGCCAGACGATGCCGAAGGCGATGGCCGGGTGGGTGAACTGCCGCTGCCACTCGTAGGAGGCGGCGGTGCGGGGCGCGGCCGAGGCCATGTAGGCGTAGACCAGCGCGAACAGAACCATCGGCAGGGCCGCCAGCCCGACGGCGTAGAGGATCCCGGCGCCGCCGACCTGCGCCGCCGGGCCGAGCACCGAGAAGATGGCCGCGCCGATCGCCGTGCCCGCGCCCAGCATGACGAGGTCGAGCAGGCCGACGCCGCGCTTCAGCCCCTGGGGCGTGGGATCGGAGGTCACCATTGTTCACACCTGGAAGCCAAGGCACCCGGCGCCTTCACCCACTCATAGCCCGCAACCTCCACCCCGTTGACGACGCGGACCCTGGCCCGGCGCTCGAGGCAGGGACCAAAGGCGTCGGCGGCGGGCGTCAGCGGCTCGCCGCGCAGGATGACCGCCTCGAAGGTCTTGCGCGCGGACGGGCCGATCTCCTTCTCGACCAGGGCGATCCATGTGTCCTGGTCGAAGGCCTCTCCCGCCTCGCGGCGCAGGAACATGTCGCGCACGAGGTCGTCGAGGGTGCGCTTGCCCCCGGAGGCGGCGCGGATCCTGGAGTCGAGGTCGGCGAAATAGAGGGCGCTGCGGTTGTAGGGCACGTGGCGGATCTTCTCGTCGCCGAAGCCGGCCTTGACGATGGCGTCGGCGGTCCAGGTCCAGGCCGGGCTGCCCCAGTAGCCGTCGGTCATCTCGGCGATGCTGGCGACGTAGCCGTCGAGGTCGGTAAAGCCGCCGCGGAACATCAGCTTGCTCGTGTAGTAGACCGTCAGCCCCTCGGCGAACCAACTGGTCACCCCGATCGGCCCGTCGATGCCGCCCACGAACTGGTGGGTCATCTCGTGGGTGAAGGTCACCCGCAGGTCGCGGCGGTCGGTCAGCGGCGGCTCGGCCGCCCGCGACAGCATGAATGAATTCTCGAGCGCCGTGCCGCCGCCGAACGGCGGGGTGTCCAGGAAGCGCATGAACACCCGGTACTTGGGCGGCGGCTTAAGGTAGCCGAACGACTTTACCAGGTAGCCCCGCATGCCGGTGGTCCAGGTCATCTCCGCCGCAGGATCGAACGGCGGCTTGCCCATCCAGTAGGCGGCGAAATCGTGCGTCGCCGGGGTGCGCCCCAGCGGACCGGCCATGAACCAGCCCTGCAGCAGCTGGGCCGGCGGCGCCGTCATCGCGAAGGCCTCGTCGCCGAAGCTGGACGCGCCGACTGATCCCTCGGCCAGATCCGACAGGTTCCAGGCGACCTGGAGATCGGACGGGGTCTCGCGCTCCGGGACGACCATGAAGCCAGCGCCGCTGCCGCTCACCGATCCGCCGGCGGGGCGGATGCCGAACGGCGGCCCATTGCGCGCGCCCGTGGGCTGAACCAGCGCGCGGTAGCTGTAGGTGAGCGGGAAGCTGACCGGTCGCTGCGCCGTCCAATGGCGGAAGTTGGGGAAGCCGCCGGGATGGGCGGGATCGTCGGTGAAGGCCAGCGGGACCTCGCCGGCGGCGTCGCGGACGACGAGGTCGCGGACCCGGTCGGCGATGCCGGGCACGCCGGCGTAGGTGACCGGCGCGGTCAGGACGAAGGCCTGGGCCTCGGCCGCCGAGCCGTCGCGCACCTCGACCGTGACCGCGATGGCCGCGACCTCGGCCCCGTCGCGGACGGGCTTGAGCTGGACGTCCATGGCCGGCGCGGCCTGGGCCGCCGAGGCGGCGACGACGAAGGCCACCGCGATTGTCAGGCCTCTAATGGTCATGCGGCGCCGCCTTACGGGCGGTGGTGGAGGCTGCGGCGACCGCCGGCGCGACCTTCGGCGGCGCGGCGAACGGCTTCACGCCCAGAAAGCCGTAGATCTCGGCTGGGTAGTAGACGACACCGCCGCGCATGGTCATGCGCACCTG
>JAZJXN010000090.1:12954-26447 GCA_040390885.1 Pseudomonadota bacterium
CGTCGGATCGCCCGGCACCAGGATCAGGTCCGCGAGCTTGCCGCGCTCGATGCTGCCCAGCTGGCTGTCGCGGCCGAAGTAGATCTCCGGCTCCAGCGTCGCCAGCCGCAGGGTGCGGCCGGGCGAAATGCCGGCCTTCACATAGAGCTCCAGCTCGCGGTGCAGGGCGAATCCGGAGCCGTCGTCGGTGCTGGGCAGCAGCTGAACGCCGCTGTCGTCGAGGAGCTTCAGCACCTGCAGCACCTTGGCGAACCCGGCCTGGTAGTCGGCGTCGTCCTGGGGCGTCCTGATGGTCACGAAGCCGCGCTTGCGCGAGCGCTGGTAGGCCACGGGCATGTGGTCGAGATAGGCGACGTCCGCCGGCTGCACCCGGCCCGACCTGGCCAGCATGAGCCGCTCCAGGATCATGGCCGTGGTGTCGAGCTTGACGTCCTTTTCCTTCATCAGCCGTATCGTCGCCTGCACCGGGCCGCTGGTCAGATCCAGGTCCTTGCCGCGCGCCATGCCGGTCAGGCGCAGCGGCGTGCGGGTGTCCTCGCCGGGCTTCAGGATCCAGCCGAGCATCAGCTGGTTGACGTGGGCAATGTCATTGTAGCCGTCGCGCATCACCCGGTCGGGCGAGGAAAAGGCCGGGACGTGGCCGGTAACGCCCATGCCGAGCCGGTGCGCCTCGGCCGCGAGCGGCGCGACCCAGTCGGGGTTCATCGAGTTGTAGATCTTGATCTGCCAGTATCCGTGATCCGCGTACCAGCGCACGTCCGCCAGCCCCTCCTCCAACGTCTCGGGCAACCTGCCCAGGCGCAGCGAATACGGGCTGCGGCCCTCGAGCAGGCCGTTGCGGACGATGCGCGGACCGGCCAGCTCCCCCGCCAGCATCAGCTTCTCCCAGCCCAGCAGCTGCTCGTTGTCGTTGCCCTGGTCGCGCGTGGCGGTGACCCCGGCGGCGAGGTTGAACAGGTTCGAGTTCAGCGAGGTGTGGGAGTGCATGTCGTGCAGCCCCGCGACCAGCGTGCCGCCCTCCCCGTCGATGACGGTCTCGCCGGCGGGCGCGGACGCGCCGGGCTGCTCGGCCTCGACGGCGGTGATGCGGTCCCCGTAGACGACGACGCTCGAGAGCGCGCCAAGCTTCATTGTCTTCGGGTCGAAGATGCGGACGTTGCGGATGCGGACCGGCCCGTCGAAGCGGTGCGCGAGGGTGCGCTGGGCTTCGCGGGCCCGGACCAGGGCGATGTCGCGCTCGATCGGCGCCAGCTGCTTGACCAGGCCTTCCGCGCCCTCGCGGATCAGGCCGCCGGCGAGGGCGCCGTAAAGGGCGCCCCGTTTGTCGACAAGGACGTACGTCGGCTCCAGGGTCACGCCGGTCAGGGCATAGACGGTGAGCGGCACAGGCCTGCCGTTCAGGTCGAGCGTGATCTTGCGCACCTCGTCCAGCCGCAGCTGGCCGCTCGGCAGAACCGGCAGCGAGCGGTTCGGCGCCTTGAGCAGGGCCTGGACATAGACACCCAGCATCCACGGGCTGGCGTCGCTGGCGATGTAGAGCCGGGGGCGGTCGGTCGGGACCTCGCCCCGGTCGGCCTGACTCTCCCAGCGCGAGACGCCGTCTGCCCAGCTGTAGCTCTCCTTGACCGGATTGCCGAACAGCGACGAGCCGGTGATCGTCCAGCTCGTCGGCAGGCCCGAGCGGCCGAACACGATCTGTTCCTGCGCCTTGGGACCGCGGCCGTTCTCGTTGATCGCGAAGTCGATGTCAGCGCCGTCCGTGCGAACCTGAGCGACCAGTTTGCCGACCACCTCGCCGTTGTTGATGACCACGAAGCGCTGCGTCTCGACGGGGACCGGGGCGGCGCCGAGGGTCAGGATGGCGGCGACGAGGCCGAGGACGCGAAGCAGGGACATGGGCGATCCTTTCACCCCGACATATGCACCGCGCAACCGGGCGAGCGCTTTGCGAATTTGTCGGCGTCAGCGTCCCGGCTTGGATAGATCATGCGACCGCGAGCTTGGCCGCGCATATCCACCGCCCGGATCGGCGAACGCCATCTAGTTCATGCGGCGGGGCGCGCGGTGGCGCATAACTTCAGGCGGTTGCGTGGATGGGTGCGGCGAATTCGCAAAGATAATCCGGGCGCCGGCGGCTAATCTGCGGCGTCAGTCTCCGGAGGCTCCGCCTTGAACGTCGCGTCCGTTTCGCTCGCCATCGCCCTGCTCGTGGCTCCGATGACCGCCCTCGCCGCGCCGCGGGCGACTCCGGCCGCAGCCGACGCGTCGAAGGCGTTCGTCACGCGGCATACCGGGACCTTCGGCGGCAAGAGGGTCGCCTACACGGCCACGGTCGGCGAGACGGTCCTGCGCGACGCTGCGGGCACGCCGACCCTGCGGCTCGTCAGCACCGCCTACATCAGGGACGGCGGCGACCGCGCGAGCCGGCCAGTGCTGTTCGTGTTCAACGGCGGGCCGAGCTCATCTTCCTCGGCGCTGCATCTGCTCGGCCTCGGCCCCAAGCGGCTGGACCTGCCGCAGGACGTAACCCTGCCGATCCCGGCGGCGCCGGCGCTGATCGACAACCCGGACAGCGTGCTCGACGCGGCCGATATCGTCTTCGTCGATCCGGCCGAGACGGGCTTCAGCCGCGTGCTCCCCGGCGGCGACCGCGCGGTCTTCTATTCCGCCGACGGCGACGCCCGATCGATCAGCGACTTCGTCCAGACATGGGTCCGCGAGAACGGCCGCGAGGCCTCGCCGAAGTACGTGCTGGGCGAAAGCTACGGCACCATCCGCGCCGCCCTGATGGCCGGCCAGCTGGCCGCGGCCATGCCGCTCGACGGCGTCTTCATCTTCGGTCAGGCGGTCAACATCGTCGAGACGACCCAGCGCGAACGCAACGCCCTCGGCTACGCGAGCAACCTGCCGGCGCTCGCCGCGATCGCCGCCTACCATGGCCGGATCGACCTCAAAGGCCGGACGATGTCGGCCTTCATCGACGAGGCCTACGCCTGGGCCATGGGTCCCTACATGACCGCCCTGATCAAGGGCGTGGAGCTGTCAGAGGCCGAGCGCCGCACGGTTGCGGACCAGCTCCAGGCGTTCACCGGCATCAGCGCCGACTACTACCTCGCCCACCGCCTCGGCATCTCCAAGGTCGCGTTCCGGACCGCGCTGCTGAAGGATCAGGGCCGCACGCTGGGCGTCTATGACGCGCGCTACACCGCCCCGGCGCCCGGCCCCGGCCAGCGTCCGACCGACGCGTTCGGCGCCATCCCCGACAGGCTGCCCGCGGCGCTCGCGACCTACATGGCGACGGATCTCGGCGTGACCTGGCCGATGACCGATTACCGCACCTATGCGCCTGACACCGGCAGCTGGAGCTGGTCGCCGACCGGCGGCATGGGTGGGCCGTTCAGCGACTTCGACTACCAGGCCGAGCTCAGCAAGGCCTTCGCCGCCAAGCCAACCTTCCGGCTGGTGGTCGGCACCGGGATCTACGACACCACCACCACGGTGGGTCCGGCCCGCCAGCTGGTCGCCCAGGGCGATTTCCCGAAGGACCGCGTTGCCCTTCGCCAGTACGAGGGCGGCCACATGGCCTACACCAACTTCGCGGCGGCCAGGGCGTTCAGCGAGGATGTGCGGGCGTGGCTGGGCGGCGGATTGCCGCGCTAGCCCCCCACTCCGCTCATCGCCGCCTTCGCGGGGATGAGCGGAATTGGAACAGCCGCTAGACACTCGACCGATACAGCATCTCCGTCGCCGCCAGGTCCTGCACCGCATGGCCGAGCGACTTGTAGATGGTGATCTCGTCGGCGGACGTCCGCCCGGGCGCGGCGCCGGCGAACACCTCGCCGATCTCGGCGACGACGTGATCGTCCCCGACCAGCCCCGCGGCCTTCGCGCGCAGGAATTCGCCGCCGTGGACCAGGACATGCGCGCGGTGGTCGGCGATGAAGCGGGCGCGGGCGACCAGGCCGCCCTCGATCTCCGCCGCCATCGGTCCACTTGAGCCGACAAGATTGATGTGCGCGCCGGGGTCGACCGCCGCCAGCAGCGGCTCGGTCGCGGTCGTGGCCATGCAGACGATGCCGGCGCCCCTCACCGCGTCGGCGACGCTCCCGACAGCTGACACGGGGGCCCCCGTCCGAGCGGACATCGCCTCGGCGAAGGCGGTGGCGCCAAGCAGGTCGCGGCCCCAGACCCGGATTTCGCGCAGCTGGCGGACCGCCGCGATCGCCTCGATATGGCCAGCGGCCTGGCGGCCAAGGCCGATGACGGCGAGCACGTCGGCGTCCGCCCGAGCGAGCGCTTCGGTGGCGGCGGCGCTGGCGGCGGGGGTGCGCAGGGCAGTGATCTCGCCGGCGTCGGCAACGCAGAACGGCGCGCCGGTCTCGCCGTCGAACAGCACCACCACGCCCTCATGCGCCTTGCGCCCGGTCCCGTCTGCGAACACGCTGACCAGCTTGGCGCCGAACACGCCCTGGCCGCCGAAGGCTGCCGGCATGATGGCGAAAGTCCTGCCCTCGCCCAGGCCGATGAAGCTGCGCAGGTTCTGGCGCACGCGCCCGGATGACAGCTCGATCATCGTCTCGCGCATGACGGGGATCAGGCCGGCGACCGACAGGCCGTGCCGAACCGCGTTGGCGTCAAAGATTTTCAGCGGCGGCGATCCACCCATCGTGAACTCCAAAAAGAAGGGCGGCGTCGACCTGCGCCGCGCCGCCCCATCCCCAAGACCTCCGCCTGTCCCCGGCGGCTAGGTCTAGAACTTGGCGTTCAGCCCGACGAAGAAGTAGCGGCCGATGATATCGCCGTAGTTGCGCGTCGGATAGGACGGCTCCTCGTCGGTCAGGTTCTCGACCCCGCCGCGCACCGTGTACTGGCCGAAGTCATAGGCGGCCGAGACGCTGTGGCGGACGTTGGCGTCGATGGTCGGCGTCGGGGTGCTTTCGATGGTGTCGAAGCGGTTCACCTTGGCCTCGGGCAGATAGAACAGCTGGTACGTCATCCGGACCGGCCCCCGCTGGTAACGCGCGTCGAAGCGGGTGACCCATTCCGGCGTCGCGGTGGTGCCATCGGTACGGCTCAGATCGAAGCCCGTGACCGACGTCTCGAGCAGCGAGGTGTGGGTCGCCTCGACGCCCAGCTCCAGCGTGCCGTAGTTGGCGTCGTCGAAGAAGCGGCCGACCGGGAAGCTGTAGTTGATGCTGTAGACCTCGCCGCGATAGCGAACCGAGCCGGCGTTGAAGGTGGTGCTCTGGGCGGCGGTGATCGTGCCGGCGGCGTCGCGGGTGAAGCGGCCGCAGACATCGGCCGACGGCGAGGTCGAGTCGAAGCAGGTGGCCAGGAAGTTTTCCGGGAGGAAGGCCGAGAGACCATTCTCCAGATCCACCTCGACGCGATCGGCGATGAGCGTCAGGCCCGGCGCGAACGTCGGCTGCAGCACGATGCCGTAGGTGACCGTGTCGGAGATCTCGTTCTTCAGGTCCGGATTGCCGCCGGTTGTGATGGCGGTGACGTTGAAGTTCTCGGCCGGGTTCTGGAAGGTGTCGAGCGGGCCGTAGCCCGGATTGGCGGCGAACAGGGCCTCGCAGTTGGCGCGACGGACGGCCGGGTTGGGACCGCTGTTGATGCGATCGGCGTCGCAGGGATCCTCGCCAATCGAGCCAAGCGTGGTCGTCGACGGGGCGACCAGCTGGGTCAGGGTCGGGGCGCGGAAGTTTCGGCTCTTGGAGGCCCGCAGCGCGACGCCTTCGACGATTTCCCAGTTCAGGCCCGCGCCCCAGACGTCTTCCTTGCCGGCGATCGAGTTGTCGACCGTGCGCCAGGCGCCGTTGAACTCGAGGGAGCGGACCAGCGGCAGGGTGAAGTCGCCGCCGAAGACCGGGACCAGCACTTCGCCGGAGAACTCGTTGGTGTTGTAGCTGCCGCTCGTGGCCGGCGAGATCGAGCCGTCGACCACCAGACCGAGGCGGTTGGCGCGGTAGGGCGTGAAGTCCACTTCCTCGCGGCGATGCTCGTAGGCGAGGCTGAACTTCACGGCGCCGGCGGGCAACTCGAACAGGTCGCCGCCGATGGTCGCCAGGAAGTCGTCCTGGGTGTTGGTGTAGGCCTCGCCGACCGGCGTCGTCACATAGGCGCGCGCGGCGACGTCGGTGGTGTTCACGAACGGGTTGAGCGGCGCGCAGGCCGAGTCGTCGTTCGTCGGGTCGCCGTCGGCATTGATACCGCAGACCACCGCGCCACCGCTGCTCACCGCGTTGATGGCGTTGGCGAAGCGGGCGTTGTCCACGCCCCACGACCGCTCGTTGCCGCGCGTGCCGCCACGGCTGGCCGAGACGCTCCAGTAGAACTCGCGGTCGGCGAAGTCGAAGTCGCCTTCCAGCGCGGCGAACACGCGATAGGTTTCGGTGGTGGTCTCGATGGACCGGTCGGGCAGCAGATCCGGCCAGACCTTGGACACCCACAGCGGTTGGCCGAAGGCGAAGCCCGGCCGCAGCGCGGTGATCTGGCCGATCGCCGTCGGCGTCAGGAAGCCGTTGCCGATGTTGAACATGATCGGGCCAGAACCGGACGCCGCCGAGTTCAGCACCGTGTTCGAGGCGAAGGTCCCGTAGGGATCGTCGGCCTCGGTGCGGGCATACAGCGCCTCGCCGCGCAGCTTGATCCGGTCGGTGATGTCGAAGTGGCCGATCAGGTTGAGGTTGACCCGCTCGACGCCCGCCTTGAGCGAGGCCAGTTCCTGGTAGGGCAGCCCCTCGCCGCCGCCGGCGAACGGGATGCCGGCGATGGCCCCCGGATCGTACGCGATCAGGCTCCCGTCGGGACCGAACTGCTGCGGCACGCCGCCGCTCGACAGCAGGAAGGGCGGCACCGGAGCAGGGATCGTGTAGATCACGCCGTTGGTGTTGAAGTTCCAGAAGCGGGCGTTGCGCAGCTCGACCACCGCCGGGATGCCGTCGTTCGGTCCGGTGTCGGCGGGATTGCTGATAGTCACGCGCCCGAGGTTGGTGCGCGGCCGGTCATAGTCGAGCAGCGAGTCGCTCTGCGACCATTCGATGTTGGCGGCGAGGTTGGCGCGGCCGTCGAGGAAGTTGCGCCCAAACGTGCCGCGCACGCTGCTCTTGGGATAGTCGCTGCGCGACGAGATGCCGGTCTGGACGTCGAACTCGGCGCCTTCGAACTGGTCCTTGAGGACGTAGTTGACCACGCCCGCCACGGCGTCGGAGCCGTAGACCGCCGCGCCGCCGGCCTGGACGACGTCAATACGCTGGATGAGCCCGACCGGGATGATGTTGGTGTCGACGACCTGGTCGCCGAGGCCGGACGAGGTGGTCACGAACCGGCGGCCGTTGACCAGGGTCAGGGTGCGCCCCTCGCCGAGACCGAAGAGGTTGGGGAACTGCTGACCGGCGCCGGCGGCGTCGCCGCTGCCGTCCGCGAGGCCGAAGCTGGGGACCACGGAGGTGATCTGGTTGAGCGCCTCGCCGGCCTGGACGAAGCCGCGGTCGGCGATCGACTGGGCGTCGATGACGGCGACCGGGGCCGGCGTGGTGGTTTCGGCGCGGCGGATGCGCGAGCCGGTGATGACCACTTCCTGGATCGCGGTCGGCTCGCCGCCGGCGTCCTGCGCCCACGCGGGCGTGACGCCCACCGCGGCGCCCAGCAGCGCGCCGCCGATCATGGTTGAGGAGAGCAGGCGCCTCCGCATCGACTTCATCATACCAACCCCCTTGAGACCCTGTGCGGCGCCGGCCCGTTTCTGGTGACCTCCGGCTCGCCCATCAGGAAGGCTAGGCTGGAGCGGCCAGATATTCTTTTCGTTCTTCGATCCGCCGCAGCGGCGTCACGGATTGGTCATGCAGATCCCCCGCCTTGCGCGCATGAGCAATGCGCCGCCCTTCCAATCCACGCCGCGCCTCATGTCCAGTAGCGCTCCGGCCAGCAGCGGATTCAGCCCCTGATCCGCCTTCCCTGCCCGTTTTCCGGGCCGCGAGCGTGGAAAGGCCACATCGCGCTTCCGCACGCTGCCGCATTAGTTATGTAGGAAGGCAGCAATCTGGAGATTGGATATGTCGTTCACCCCGGACGCCATCGACCTGAAGATCCTGCATGTCATGCAGCGCGACGCGTCGCTGTCCTCGGCCGAGCTGGCCGAACGCGTCGGCCTGTCCCAGTCGCCCTGCTGGCGGCGCATCCAGCGGCTGCGCGAGGAAGGCTACATCAAGGGCGTCGTCGCGATCGTCGACCAGCACAAGCTGGGCTTCAAGATGCAGATCTTCGCCCAGATCAAGATGACGACCCTCAGCGACGCCGAACGGGCCAAGTTTCACCGGGCGATCGAGAACATCCCGGAGATCCTCGAATGCTGGACCGTCTTCGGGGAGATGGACGCGATGCTGAAGATCCTCGCGCCCGACGTCGGCTGGTACCAGGACTTCATCTTCGCGGTCCTGCTGAAGCTGCCCGGCGTGGTCGACGTGCGCTCGATCGTGACGCTGTCGGAATCCAAGAGCACCACCGCCGTGCCGCTGGAGCCGCGACAGTTCCGCTGATCTGTGCATGAACCTTCCGCCCGCCGGCCAAGGGCGGGATAGGCTATTCAATCCCATCACGCGCACGGCGATACATCGACAAGACTATTCGAGCTGTCCGCACTAGCGTCATGGCAGCTGGATCGGACCGCCCATGAAGCTCACTCGCAGAACCCTCCTCGCGGCGGCGGCGGTCGCGCCCACGGCGGCCCACGCCACGGGCCCGATGGTCCGCGCGACGGCGGCGACGCCCCTTTCCACCGCCCTGCCCGTGCGCGCCGCCTTCGCGGCGATGCCCTATGCCTACCTCGACTCCGGCTCGACGCACCCGATGCCCCTCGGGGCCAAGACCGCGCTCGAAGAGTACCTGCGCTACAAGACCCGCGACGGTTCGCTCCCCGACTACGACGTCGACGTCAAGGAGCGGAACGTCGTCGCCCAGTTCGCCGCCCTGGTCGGCGCGACGCCGGACGAGCTGGCCTTCGTGCAGTCCACGACCATGGGCGAGAACCTGATCATCCAGGCGCTGGGTCTGCCCGAGGGCGGCGGGCGCATCGTCACCGACGCCCTGCACTTCTTCGGCTCCTACTACACCTACGGCGAGCTCGGCCGGGCCGGCATGGACGTCGTCACCCTGCCGCTGACGGTCGAGGGCCGCATCGACATGGCGGCGATGGAGGCGGCGGTAAGCGACAAGACCCGCCTGGTCTCGATCAGTCATGTCTCGACCATCAACGGCTTCGAGCACGACCTGAAGCGGGTCTGCGACCTGGCCCACGCCCATGGCGCCTACGTCTATGTCGACATCGTCCACGGCGCGGGCTCGACGCCGCTCGATCTCGGGGCCGCCGGCGTCGATTTCGCGGCCTGCTCCTCATACAAATGGCTGATGGGCGATTTCGGTCTCGGCTTCGTCTACGCGCGAAAGTCGGTTCAGGAAAAGCTGAAGCGGCCGTGGTGGGGCTACCATCAGCTGGACAGCTTCAAGAGCCACGTCCTGCCCTATGACGCGCCCGGGACGACAGTCGCCGACTATGGCGCCGCGCCGAACGCCAGCGGGATGTTCGCCATGGGCACGACCTCCTGGACGGGCGTTGTCCAGCTCGACCACACCCTGCCCTGGATCAACTCGCTCGGCGTCGCCAACCTGCAGGCCGCGCGCCAGCCACTGGTCGACGACGTCCAGACCGAGCTGCGCCGACGCGGCTACGAGCCGCTGACCCCGCTCGGATCGCGCACCGCCCTGGTCGCCTTCGCGCTCAAGGACGCGCGCGCGAAGCTGGGCGAGAGGCTGGCCAAGGGCAACGTGAAGATCACGCTGTCGCAGAACCGGTTCCGCGTCTCGTTCGCGGCCTTCAACGACGCCAACGACATCGACCGGCTGCTGTCGGCCCTGCCCAAGTCGCCGCCCGCGTAGCGGCCGGCAAGACCTTCGAGGACATTCATGCGAGCGCGACTTTTGGGAACCGTAGCCGCCGTGGCGACCGCCTGGGCGAGCCTGGCGTTCGCCGCCGACGGCCCGCCTCCGGGACTGGACCTGGTGCTGGCGCCGCACGGCGACGACTATGTCGGCGTCACCATGACCCTCGACGATCCGAAGCTGTCCGCCGGCGCCGGGCTGGTCAAGCTGCCGCTGATCCTGGTGGGCATTCCCAGCGCCCGCTACGACGGCGATGCGCTGACAGCCCGCGACGACAAGGGGCCCCTGCCCCTGATCCAGACCGAACAACCGCCGACGCCGCAGGGCGTCTATCGCCAGTGGAGCACGACCCGCGCCACCGTCGGCGACGTGGTCGTCAGCTACAAGGCCCCGCCCCGTCCGGTGACGGCGAGCACCAACAACGGCCCGCTGTTCGACCTGCGCAAGGAGTCCGGCGGCTTCATGGGCGCCGGCGTCGGCTTCCTGGCCACGCCGATGGGCGAAGGCCCCTACAGCGTGAACCTGAAGTGGGACCTCGCCGACGCGCCGGCCGGATCGCGCGGCGTCTGGACCCATGGCGAAGGCGACGTGCACGTCGTCCTGCCGGCCGAGGCCCTGGCCTTCAGCTACTACGGCGTCGGCCCGCTGCAATCCTACCCGGCCAAGTCAGACGGCCACTTCGGCCTGTTCTGGCTTAGCGAGCCCCCGTTCGACGCCGCCGGGCTAGGCGGCAAAATACAGTCGCTCTATGCGGTGACGTCGGACTTCTGGGGCGAGAAGGACGCTAGCTACCGGGTGTTCATGCGGCAGAACCCGTACGCCGGACGCGGCGGCTCGGCGCTCGGGCCGTCATTCATGTTCGGCTACAACGCCGAGTCGAAACCCACCGCCGACAGCCTGCAGGGCTTGCTGGCGCACGAGATGGCGCACAACTGGCCGTCCATGGAGGGCGAGCACGGCGACACCGCCTGGTACAGCGAAGGGACGGCCGAATTCTATTCGCTGCTGCTGGCCCACCGAGGCGGCCTGCTGACCACGGACCAGTATCTCGAGGAAATCAACGAGCGGGCGTCGGGTTACTATACCAACCCCTATCGCGGCCTGACCAACGCCGCGGCGGCCAGGATCTTCTGGAGCGATCCCACCGCCCAGACAGTGCCTTACGGGCGCGGCTTCATGTACCTGGTGCAAACCGACGGGGCGATCCGGGCGGCGAGCGACGGCAAGCACAGCCTCGACGATGTGGTCCGCGAGCTGCGCCGCCGCCAGAACGCCGGCGAGCCATATGGCATTGCCCAATGGCTGGAACTGGTCGGCAAGGCGCTCGGGGCGGACCGCGCGAAGGCGGACTACGACGCCATGGCCGCCGGCGGTCTTCTGGTCGCCTCCCCGGAGCGCTTCGCCCCGTGTTTCGACCGCGTGAAACAGACCGAGCGCCCGTTCGTGCTCGGCTTCGCGCGCGCCTCGCTGAGCAAGGGCAAGATCAGCGACCTCGAGGCCGGCAGCGCCGCCGCCAAGGCCGGCGTGAAGGACGGCGACGAGGTTCTCTCGTCCAGCCCCATCGATCCGGTCCGTAAGGACGAGACTGTTCCGATGTTGCTGACGCTGAAGCGCGACGGGACCGAGCTGACCATCAGCTACCTGCCGCGCGGCGAGCCGGTGGAGAGCTACCGCTGGACCCGTCGCGCCGGCGTCGCGGACGCGGCCTGCAAGTTCTAGCGGCCCGCCCCGACCGCTACGGCGCCGTGACGAACCCGCGCACGGCGTCGGTAAAGACACGCAGGTTGTCCTCGCCGTCGTAGACGCCATGCGGGCCGGCGAAATAGGCGGCCGTCAGGCGATCCTCGGGGATCCCGCTCTGATCGAGGGTGTAGCGCGCGGCATAGGCAGGCGTCGTCAGGTCATAATAGCCCGCCGCCCAGAACAGCCGCATCTTCGGGTCGGCGACCATGGCCTTGCCGAGGGCGAGGTTGGCGTCGTTCTCGCCGTCGTAGTCCCAGGCCGCGTTCACCTTGAAGTTGACGCCGTAGTAGGTCTCGGTGCTCGGGTATTTCAGCGCCCGGGTCATGTAGGCCCCCACGGCGGGGCTCGGGATGGCCCCGAGCTGCATGGGGCTGGGCGGGGGTGCGGCCGGCGCGCCCGGCGCCCGCTTCGGAACCACGCCCAGGGCCGGATCGTCGATCGCCCCGTCCTGCCCCGGTTCCAGCGGCGCGGTGACCTGCACGTCGAGCAGGCCGGTGCGCAGGCCCTGATCCTTGAGCAGGTTGAACATCCAGGTGTTCTTCTCGATGCGCAGGTCGCTCTTGAGGATAAGACCCACCGGCAGGCCGATCAGGGCCGCCATGCGCTCGGCGATGCGGCGGCGCTCGTCGGCCGGCAGGCTGGAGCCCTTCACCAGGGCGGCCAGGTAGTCGGTGCGGGCAAACTCCAGCGCCTCGGCGTAGACCTGATCGACCGTGCGACCGGCGCGGTCGATGCGCTCGTGGCGCCAAGCCCCGGCGGCCATGGTGGGCAGGCTGGCCACGTAGGGCATTTCGCGGCCCGAGGCGTCGCCGACCAGGGCGATCAGCAATACGCCGTCGAACCGTAGCGGCTCACCGACCTTGAACATCATCGCCGCGCGCGTGGTGCCGTAGCTCTCGCCGGCCAGATAGCGCGGCGAGTCCTCGCGGCCGTTGGCCTTCAGCCAGTCGCGGATCACCGACTTGATGGCCACGGCGTCGCCGCTGCGGCTGTACCAGGCCTTGGTGTCGGCACCCTGGAACGGGCGGCTGAAGCCGGTGCCGACCGGATCGATGAAGACCAGATCGACCGCGTCCAGCGGGCTGTAGCCGTTGGTCTTCCAAGGGTCGCCGCCTTCCGTCGTCGGAGTCGTGCGGATCGCCGGACCAAGCGCACCCATGTGCAGCGGCGAGGAGGACGCGCCGGGGCCGCCATTGAAGACGAACATCACCGGCCGGCTGGCGCGATCCTTCACGCCATCGCGCAGATAGGCGATCGTGGTCACCGTCGCGGCGGGCGCGCCCTTGTCGTCCTTCAGGAAGGCTTCGGAAACGGTGGCGGTGTAGCGCACCGTCTCACCGTTGAAGCGCCCGACGTGCCTGGTGACCGCCGCCACCGGCTTGCGGGCCGCCTCGGCAGGGGCCGGCGCCGCCTGGGCGAGCGCGGGAGACATCGGCGCCGCCAGCGCCGCCAGGGCCACGCCGCCGCTCAACGCCGCGCGCCAGATCCGATGCCGCATGATGGTTCTCTCCGTAGACAGGCTCGATCTCAGTCTAGGTCGCCTGCCCGCGAGGGTCATTGCGTAGTCGCGAGAAGCCCGCCCGGCCCTCGCTTATTCTAGCCGTCGACGGCGACGTTCGAGCATTGAGTATGTGCCGCCGATCCGTCGGCCATGCCCGGATTTCGTCTCCGGGACGCCCTCACCCGGGCCCGTTCGGGAGGCGTAGCGCGACGCACATAGGTCATGCAGCCGTGCGCTCGGATCGGAATAGGTTAGCCAGCCTGAGCCGGGTTCGGGGCTGAGATTGCAAAGAATCCCTCGGCCGCCA
>JAZJXN010000090.1:26469-30702 GCA_040390885.1 Pseudomonadota bacterium
GTACGGCGGCCCGAGTCCGTCCCAGGAATCCCGCCTTGAATCCTGCCTTCCCCGCGCCGAGCGCCGACGACGATCTCTTCGAGGCGGAAACCTATTCCGACTGGGTGGGCCGCTCGATCCAGGCCCGGACCCTGCGGGCGGACGCCATTCCCCTGTTCGAGAGCACGATCAGCGAGCCGACCACGGCGCTGTTCGAGATCATCCGGCAGGCCTTTTCCACAGCACTTTCGCCGCACTACGTCAGCGTGTTCGCGGGCGGCAACAGCTTCGCGCTCGACGCGCTCGCCGCGCGCTATGGCATCCCGCGCCGGCAGTTGATCTCGACCACCGGCGCGACCAGCGCCATCGGCATGGCCCTGCGGGCTCTGATCCATCCGGGCGACCGGGTGCTGGTCGAGACTCCCGGCTTCGACCTGCTTGGCCGCCTGGCCGAAGAAGCCGGCGCCGGCGTGGATAGGGTGCGACGCCCCGCGCCGGACTTCCGCGTCGACCTCGCCGACCTGCGCGCCAATCTGACGCCGCGCACCCGGGCGGTGATGATCACCAACCTGCACAACCCCTCCGGCGCCTGGCTGTCGCCGGCCGAGATCTGCGAGATCGCCGCCGTCGCGGCCGAGACCGGCGCGGTGTTGATCGTGGACGAGGTCTACGCCGACTTCGCCCAACCCAATGTCGCGCCGCCCGCCGCCATGCTGGCGCCCAACGTGGTCACCGTCTCCAGCCTGACCAAGGTGTTCGGCCTGTTCTCACTGAAGTTCGGCTGGCTCTGCGCGGCGCCGGACCTGCTCGCGCGGATCCGGGCCAGCGCGCCGGATGGCGATGTCGGCATCTCCAAGCTCTCGCATGCGATCGCGGCCGACGTGCTCGACCAGAGCGCGGTGTTCGACCGGCACTGGACAACGCTGCTGGCGATCGGCCGGCCAATCGTGGCCCGCCATGTCTCCGCCATGACCGCGGAGGGGCTGCTCGAGGGAGATCTGCCCGAGTTCGGCTGCATGTACTTCCCGCGCGTCGTCGGCGTGGACGACACCCGCGCGCTGGCCAGCCGGCTGTGGCGCGACCACGGCTTGCTGGTGGCGCCGGGCGAGTACTTCGACCTGCCGGGCCATATCCGCCTGGGCTTCGGCTCGGACCCGGGCGAGACCGACGAGGGCCTCGGACGCCTGCACGCCGCCCTGGCCGCGGTCCGCCGCTAGCGGCGTCAGGCGGCCTTGGCGGTCGCCTTGATCCAGCGGTGCACCCGGGTCTCCAGCACCGGCAGCGGCAGCGCACCGCCGCCGAGCACGAGGTCGTGGAAGGCGCGCTGGTCGTACTTCGGTCCCAGCGCCTCGCGGGCCTCCCGGCGCAGCGCCAGGATCTTGACCTGGCCGACCTTGTACGAGGTCGCCTGGGCGGGCATTACGAAGTAGCGGCGGATCTCGGACTGGATCTTGCCGGCCGGTTGCGGCGAGTTGGCGGTGTAGAAGGTCAGCGCTTCGGTTTCGCTCCAGCCCTTGGCGTGGATGCCGGTGTCGACGACCAGGCGGATCGCGCGCCAGATCTCGCGGCCCAGCCGACCGAAGTCGCTGTAGGGGTCCTTGTAGAACCCCTCCTCCTTGGCCAGTCGCTCGACGTACAGCGCCCAGCCCTCGACGTAGGCGCCGTAGCCGTACTGGGTGCGGAAGACGGGGATGCCCGTCATCTCCTGGGCCAGCGAGATCTGCAGATGATGCCCGGGCCAGCCCTCGTGGTAGGCGGTGCCCTCGATCTCGTAGGTCGGGGTCGCGCGCGTGTCGGCCAGGTGGACGTAGAAGACGCCCGGCCGCTTGCCGTCGACGGAGCCGGAGTTGTAGTGCGCCGCGCCGCCCGGCTCGGCCCGGTAGGCCTCGACCTGCTTCACGACGAGGTCGGACTTGGGCAGATGGCCAAAGAACCTGGGCAGTGCGGCCTTCATCCCCGACAGATAGTCCTCAGCCAGCTTCAGGTACCTGGCGCGGCCGGCGTCATCGTTGCTGACGTAGAAGCGATCGTCGGTGCGCATGAAGACGAAGAACTCTTCGAGCGTCCCCTTGAAACCGATCTGGGCCTTGAGCGTCTCCATCTCGGCGCGGATGCGCTTGACCTCTGAAAGGCCGAGGGCGTGGATTTCGTCCGCGGTCATGTCGGTGGTCGTCTGCCGGCGAAGCTGGGCGTTGTAGTAGGCCGCCCCGTCGGGGAGCGCGCCGACGCCCAGGGGCTCCGGGGAGGCTTTCTCGCGATCCGCGGCCAACCAGGCGCCGAGCCGGTCGTAGGCAGGCTTCATCGATCCTGTCATCGCCTCGGCGACCGCCTTGGTCAGGGCCGCGGCCCGGGCGTCGTCGATCGCGTCCGACTTCTGAAGCGCCGCGATCTTGGCCTTAGCGTCGGCGAACAGGGCGCTGTCGGCGGCACTGTCGAACGGCGCGCCGGTGGTGACGCGCTGGACCTCCTTCAGCGACTGGTCGTAGGCGAAGCGCGGCATCCGCACGCCTGCCGCCGAGGCGCGCTGGGCGGCGCCGAGATCGACATCGAGCGCGGGGCCGATCAGGCGGACGCGGGCGACGTAGGCGTCCATGTCCGCCAGGGTGTCGACGCGGTGGGTGTTGATCATGAAGTTGGGCAGCCGGGTGTGTAGCCCGCCCCGTCCGAAGACGTATTCATGGCCGCGCCACTTCTCGGCCTCTTCAGCCCGACCGAGCTCCAGAACCCACATGTCGTAGGATGTGCGGGCATCCTCGCCGAGCGTCGCCGGGTCGAACCGTCGCTTCATCTCGGCGACGCTCTGCCGCCGCCAGGCCAGGCGTCGGGCGTCGGCCGCTTCGGACCTGTCGGTGAGCTTGTCGTACTGTTCCTTGCGGCCGAGCTGCGCGAGCTCTTCCGGATTCATCGCCAGTTCCTGCTCGAAGGCCTCGTCGAGATAGGCCGTCAGCTGCTGGTCGATGTCGCCACCGGCCGCGGGCTGGGCGGCCCGGGCCGCCGGCGCCAGCGCCGCGGCGACAACCATGCTGAATCCGAAATCACGCCGCGAAAGCCGCATCAGGTTCCCCTCGTCGATAGACATCCGTCACGACCCTAGTCAGGTTCGTGACGTAGGGACAGACGCCTAGCTGATGACGCCGTGGTCGGTCATGTGAGTCGCCGCGCTCTCGATCATCTGCAGGAACATGCGGTCGCCGCGCTCGGTCTGGGTGACGATCATCGAGGCGAAGAAGGCGGTCATGAACAGCAGGTAGGCGCCGCGCGCATAGTCCCGCTTGAGGTCGTCCATCGCGTAGTCGGTGACCCCATGCTCGACGAGCGTGTCCAGATACAGCTGCAGCAGTTCGGGCTCGTTCTGGCGGCGCACCTCCGGCGCGAGGGCGCCGGCGAGGAAGTAGGCCACGTCCGTGGCGCCGACGCCGTAGGCGAACGACTGCCAGTCCAGCACCGTGATCGGATGTCCGCCTTCGGCCGTGCCAAACATCATGTTGTCGGGCCGGAAGTCGTTGTGGGTGAGGCAACGGGGGCCGTCGTGCTCGGCGGGGAAGGTCAGCGCCCGCGGCGCCAGCCAGTCGCCGACCGCCTGGCATTCCGGCTTCAGCCGGTCGGCGTAGCGGATCTTGAAGGCTTCCCAAAGGCCGGCCACGGCCTCGGGCGTGGCAGCTCCCGGCGGCGCGGATTTGGCCCCGGACACCCAGGGCAGCTCGTCGAGGCCGTCGTCGTCCCAGTGCGAGGCGTGAAGCTTGGCCGCCTCTCGGACAACCAGCCTGGCCTGGTCGAGGCTGACGCCCTCGAGCTGGTCGCCCTGCTGCGCCGGCGCCAGGTCTTCCATCATCAGGACGAAGTCGCTGGTCGCCTCGTCGACGTCGGTAAAGTAGACGCGCGGGGTGCTGACCAGGGCCTTGGGCGCCAGCTGCTGGTAGAAGCGCACCTCACGCAGGTAGTTGCCGAGCGCGATCCCGGTCGCGCGGCTCTCCTCCCCGGCGGCGGGGAACTTGCCGACGATCGACGCGGGGGCGTCCACGGGGCTTCCCTCGTACTCGAGGGCGAAGCGCACGCTGTCGCCGATCTGGCCAGTGCCCACCCCCTTGGCGGTGAAACGCTTCACCGTCGCGTTCACGCCGCCCTTTGCGAGCACTGCACCCACCTGCCGCCACCAGTCGGAGCTTTGCTTTCCTTCGACAACGGCCCGGCTGGTAAACTCCTCGTCGAGCGCGTCAACCGGGATACTCCGGTCGGTACTCACGGCGTGAGGGA
>JAZJXN010000090.1:30712-41134 GCA_040390885.1 Pseudomonadota bacterium
TTTGCGAGCACAGCGGTGAGCCAGGCGGCGTCGATGTCGCCGGGCATGCGGATGTCGGGAGTCTCGGTGGTCGTCATGAACGCTTCCTCAGGCGTCTGTTCGCGCCCTGACGCCGTCATAAACCCTTCCCCCGGGACAAGCTCAAGGCCGCTCGCGCAACTTCCTGTTGGCCGCCCTAACGGCAACGGGCGCATTGAATCGCGCGCAACCGAAGGGACCTGCGCCGAGTACCGGCGCTGTCTGGCGCGGTCGCCGCTTCGACGATATGGCTGAACAAACAGATCAGAGGAAACCTCGACGCCATGAAGACCCGCATCACCGAAATGTTCGAAATCGAACATCCGATCATCCAGGGCGGCATGCACTATGTCGGCTTCGCCGAGATGGCGGCCGCGGTGTCCAACGCCGGCGGCCTGGGCATCATCACCGGCCTGACGCTCGGAACGCCCGAGAAGCTGGCCGCCGAGATCAAGCGCTGCAAGGACATGACCGACAAGCCGTTCGGCGTGAACCTGACTTTCCTGCCGTCGGTGAACGTGCCCGACTATCCCGGCCTGGTGCAGGTGATCGTCGACAGCGGCGTCAAGGCGGTCGAGACCGCCGGCAACAACCCCGCCAAATGGCTGCCGGGCCTCAAGGAAGCCGGCATCAAGGTGATCCACAAATGCACCTCGGTTCGCCACTCGCTGAAGGCCGAGTCGATCGGCTGCGACGCGGTCAGCGTCGACGGCTTCGAGTGCGGCGGTCACCCCGGTGAGGACGACGTCGGCAACTGGGTGCTGCTGCCTCGCGCCGCCGAGGAACTGAAGATCCCGTTCGTCGCCTCGGGCGGCGTCGGCAACGGCGCCCAGCTGGTCGCCGCGCTGGCCATGGGCGCCGACGGCATCAACATGGGCACCCGGTTCATCGCGACCAAGGAAGCCCCGGTCCACCAGAACGTGAAGGACGCCATCGTCGCCGCCTCCGAACTCGACACCCGCCTGGTCATGCGCCCGCTGCGCAACACTGAGCGCGTGCTGACGAACGCCGGCGTCGAGCGCCTGCTTCAGAAGGAACGCGAGCTGGGCGCCAACATCAAGTTCGAGGACATCGCGCCGGAAGTGGCCGGGGTGTATCCGCGGATCCTGGTCGGCGGCGAGATGGACGCCGGCGCCTGGTCCTGCGGCCAGGTCGCGGGCCTGGTCCACGACATCCCGACGGTGAAGGAACTGATCGACCGGATCATGGCCGACGCCGAAGAGATCATCAGCAAGCGCCTCCAGCGCTTCGCCGCCTGATCGGGCCGCCCCACGCCGCCGACCGGCGACGTGGGGCGTTCCTGTTACTCAGCCCAGGCCGAAACGCTTGGGATCCGAGGCGATCAGCGCCTCGAGCTTCGGCATCCCGGCGCGCAGTCCGCCGGCCAGCTGGCGCGAGATCAGCCAGCCGAGCGGGAAGCCCGCACTCGCCTTGCCGGCCCACACCAGCTCACAGCCACCCGTCACGGGCAGCACACGATAGTCCTCGACCGCGGCCGAGAGCGGCAGCGACGACCGCTCGAAGCGGAAGGCCATGCGCTTGCCCTCGTCCCAGGCGAAGAAGGTCTCCTCGACCACCTGCGGACCGATTTCGACCGTGCGCGTGGTCCCGATCCCGAAAGGCTTGGCGCTGGTCCAGGTGACCTTGGTGATCGGCAACCACTGCGTCCAGGCGTCGGCGTCGAGCAGCGCCGCCCACACCGCCGACGGCGGGAACGGGAAGGTGTGCCGGACCACGGTCGCGCCCTTGCTCAGGTAGTCCTCGCCGACCGGCGTATGCGTACGAAGCGGCTTCGACATGTAGTTTCCCCCCTGTGGCTCCGCCGCGCCTAGCGCGGCGGCATCCGGATTGCGCCGTCGAGACGGACGGTTTCGCCGTTGAAGTACCCGTTGCGCAGCATCGTCACCGCCAGGTCCGCATACTCTTCCGGATGGCCGAGGCGACGCGGGAACGGCACCGATTTGGACAGGCTTTCGAAGATCGCCGGGGCGCGGGTCTTCACGCCCAGCATCGGCGGCGTCGACATGATGCCCGGCAGGATGGTGTTGATGCGGATGCCTTCGTTGCTGAGGTCGCGGGCGATGGTCAGCGTCATCCCCTTGATCGCCGCCTTGGCGGCCGAATAGGCGACCTGCCCCACCTGGCCGTCCTCGGCCGCGACCGAACCGGTGTTGACGATGGCGCCGCGCGCCCCGTCCTCGTCCGGCTCGAGCGTCGCCATGCCCGCGGCGCTCTTGACGATGCAGCGGAAGGTGCCGACCGTGTTCAGGCCGAGCACCCACTCGAAGTCGGCGACGTTGAACTGCTTGATCTCGCCGGTCTGCTTGTCGCGGGCGATGGTCTTGCCGCCCTTGCCGCCGCCGGCGCAGTTGACCAGCACCCGTTCCTGACCGTGCGCGGCGCGGGCCTTGGCGAAGCCGGCCTCGACCGACTCCTCGCTCATCACATTGACCTCGCAGAACAGCGCGCCGAGTTCGGCGGCCTTGCGCTCGCCGTTCTCGACGTTGAGATCGAAGATGGCGACCTTGACCCCGAGGTCGCGGAGCGCCTTGACCGTGGCGGCGCCGAGACCGGACGCACCGCCGGTGACGACGGCCGAGACCGAGCTGTCGAGTTTCATGGTGTTCTCCCTGTCCACCGGCTCTGTCGGCCGGGCTTGTCTGACGAGAGTTGACCGCCGGCGCCGCAGGGGCAGGCAAGACCAAGCTGTCAAACGCCCGTTTTAATGCTTCCTTGCCGTACCGTCAGCGCGGGATAGTCGGGAAAAAGATAAGGGAGGCCAACCATGTCCTATCCGCTGCCCAACGCATCGATCGACCTCACCGGCAAGGTGGCCCTGGTCACGGGCGCGTCCTCGGGCCTTGGGCGTCGCTTCGCCCAGGTGCTGGCCCGTCAGGGCGCAAAGGTCGCGATCACCGGCCGTCGGCTGGACCGGCTAGAGGCCCTGGCCGCCGAGATCGCGGCCGACGGCGGCGTCGCCGCGCCGTTGCAGCTCGACGTCACCGACACCGACCAGCTTCTGGGCCTCTTCGAACGGGCCGAGGCGGCGTTGGGTCCGGTGGACATACTCGTCAACAACGCCGGCATCCCCGACGCCCAGCGCGCCACCAAGATGTCTGTCGAGCTCATCGACGCCGTGCTCGGCACGAACCTGCGCGCGCCGTGGATCCTGGCCACCGAGTTCGCCAAGCGCCGGCTGGACGCCAAACAGCCCGGCCGGATCATCAATATCGCCTCGATGTCCGCCTACAGCTATCGCGGCGAAGGCGCGGCTCTCTACTCGGTCAGCAAGGCGGCCGTTGTCCGCATGACCGAGGCGCTGGCCGTCGAATGGTCCAAGTTCCACATCAACGTCAACGCCATCGCCCCCGGAGCCTTTGCCTCGGAGATGATGGACGGCATGCTGGAGCGCATGGGCGACATCAGCCAGCACATGCCGCGCAAGCGCCTGGGCGATCCGGCCCAGCTCGACAGCACGCTGCTCTACCTGTGCTCGCCGGCCTCCGACGCCGTGACCGGCACCTCGATCAAGGTCGACGACGGCCAGGGCGGCCGCTGACCGACCACACCGCGCCAGGGAGGCGACCTTGAAGCTCTACACCTCGATCGGACCCAATCCCCACGTCGTCCGCATGTTCGCGGCGGAGAAGGGCCTGTCGCTGCCAAGCGTCGAGATCGACCTGATGGCCGGCGAGAACCGTCGCGCGCCCTACAACGAGAGCGTCAACCGCGCTGGCCAGACCCCGGCGCTCGAACTCGCGGACGGGACGACCATCAGCGAGATCACCGTCATCTGCGAGTATCTCGAGGAGAAGCATCCCTCCCCCGCCCTGATCGGCGCCACGCCGGAAGAGCGCGCCGAGACCAGGATGTGGACGCGCCGCATCGACCTCAACATCTGCGAGCCGATGACCAACGGCTTCCGCGCGGCCGAGGGCCGGCGGATGTTCGAGAGCCGGGTCAAGCTGGTCGGGGCGGAGGGCGCCGCGGACCTCAAGGCGATCGCGCAGGATCGCCTGCTGTGGCTCGATGGCCAGCTGCAGGGCCGGTCGTTTGTCTGTGGGGACCGCTTCACCCTCGCCGACGTGCTGGTGTTCGCCTTCCTCGCCTTCGGCGCCCAGGTCGGGCAGCCGATCCCGGACGAGGCCGCGTGGGTCAAGGACTGGTTCGCCCGCGTCCAGACCCGCCCCTCAGCCGCCGCCTGATTCAAGACAGAAAAAGACAGAGAGAAAAGGGAGCGCCAGGATGGCCATCGACTTCGAAATCCCCGCGGACGCCAAGGCGGTCCGAGAACGCGTGCGCGCTTGGGTCCACGACGAATGCGTCCCGGCCGAAAAGCGTCTGCTGGCCGGCGAGGACTACAAGACCGTCATGGGCGAGCTGCGCGCCAAGGCCCGCGCGCAGGGCCTGTGGTGCCCGTTCATCCCGACCGAGCACGGCGGCATGGGCCTTGGCCCGCTGGCCAACGCCCTGGTGCAGATGGAGCTCGGCGAGAGCTATCTCGGCGCCCTGTCGCTGAACACCCAGGGTCCCGACGACGCCACCATGATGACCCTGCTGGCGCACGGCACCGACTTCCAGAAGGAAAAGTTCCTCAAGCCGCTGCTGAACGGCGAGAAGCGCATCTGCTACTCGATGACCGAAAAGGCCGCCGGCGCCGACGCCACCGGCATGCGCACCACCGCCGTCAAGGACGGCAACGAGAACTACGTCCTCAACGGCGAGAAGTGGTTCAGCTCCGCCGCCTCGGTGGCTGATATCGCGCTGGTCATGGCCCGCACGGATCCCGACGCCCCCCGGCACCAGCAGTTCTCGACCTTCATCGTCGAACTGCCCAACCCCGGCTACCGCATCGTCCGCGACATCGAGACCATGGCCGCGCATGGCCCGCTCAGCGACATTCTCGGCGGCGGACACTCGGAGGTCGAGATCAAGGACCTGGTCGTCCCGGCCGAGAACCTGCTCGGCGGCGTCGGCGGCGGCTTCAACATGGGTCAGCATCGCCTCGCCTACGGCCGCCTGCGCCACGGCATGCACAACGTCGCCATGGCCCAGCGCGCGCTCGACCTGGCCGTCGGCTTCATCACCCAGCGCGAGACGTTCGGCAAACCGCTGCACGAGCGCCAGGGCGTCCAGTTCATGCTCGCCGACTGCGCGCAGGACATCTACATCGCCCGCCTGATGCTGCTGCACATCGCCTACAAGGCCGAGAAGGGCATGGACCTGCGCCAGGAGAACGGCATCGCCAAGGTGTTCCTGGCCAACATGGTGCACCGCGTCGTCGACACGGCGATCCAGCTGCATGGCGCGCTCGGGTACTCGATGGATACGCCGCTGGCCCGCTGGTACACCCACATCCGCAGCCAGCGACTCGTCGACGGCCCGGATGAGGTCCATCGCTGGACCACGGGCCGCAACGTGATCAAGGCCTACCAGCAGCACGGCACCACCGCCTCGGCGGTCGGCGGCGACCTGCTCTGACAAAATATCGGCGCCGCCGCGTTCTTCGATGGAGAGCGCGGCGGCTCCAACTCTGACGACGACGAGTCCGGCGCAAGATCGGACCGAAACGGACACGGCGACAAGGGAGCGGACATGCACTACGCGGAACTCGATGAGGCCTGGGCCGAGCTGACGGCCCCCGGACAGCCGTTCGAGATCACCACCATCGAGGTCCGCGGCGCGCCGATGAAGACCTTTGTCGCGGCCCCGCCGGACGTTCGCGCCCTGTGGCTGTCGACCCTGCAGTTCGCCGACCGCGACTACCTGGTCTACGACGACGAACGCATCACCTACCGCCAGGCCCACGAGAAGGTGGCCGCGATCGCCAACTGGCTGCTCGACCAGGGCGTCAAGTCGGGCGACCGTATCGCGATCGCCATGCGCAACTATCCCGAATGGATGCTCGTCTACTGGGCCGGCGTCTCCATCGGCGTCGCCGTCGTCGGGATGAACGCGTGGTGGACCGCGTCCGAGATGGTCTACGGATTCCAGGACGCCGCGCCCAAGGTGGTGTTTGCCGACGCCGAGCGGATCACCCGCATCGCCGAACAACCCGACATGCTCGGCAGCGCGATCCTCGTCGCCGTACGCGCCGACAACGCACCGGCCGGAGCGGTCGACTACGCCGAGGTCGTCGCCCGCGGCGGCGAGATGCCGGAGGTCGAGATCGACCCCGACGCCGACGCCAGCATCTTCTACACCTCGGGGACGACAGGCTTCCCGAAGGGCGCGCAGCTGACGCACCGCGGCTGCGTCAACAATCTCATGAACATGATGTTCGCCGGCCAGGTCTCGAGCCTGGCCACGCAGCGCGGCACGGGCGTCTTCGTCGATCCCGAGGCGCCCGTTCCGGTCCCGGTGACGCTGGTGACCACGCCTCTGTTCCACGTCACCGCCAACAACTGCGGCGCCTACGCAACCACGGCGGCGGGCGGCAAGATGGTGCTGATGTACCGTTGGGACGCCGGCGAGGCCCTGAAGCTGGTCGAGCGCGAGAAGATCCTGACGGTCAGCGGCGTGCCGGTAATGGCCCGCGAGCTGGTCACACACCCGGACTTCCACAAGTACGACACCTCCAGCCTGCTCGCCGTCGGCGGCGGCGGCGCGCAGATCCAGCCGGACCTGGTCGAGAAGATCGAGAAGACCGTCGCCACCGCCCGGCCGAACACCGGCTACGGCATGACCGAGACCTGCGGCATCATCACCTCGATCAGCGGCGACTTCTTCGTCGACCGTCCCGACAGCTGTGGCCGCGCCATGCCGAGCTTCGAGGCCAAGGTGGTCGATGATGACGGCAATACCGTGCCGGCCGGCCAGCCCGGCGAGCTGTGGGTGCGCGGCGCCTCCGTCATCAAGGGCTACATCAACCGGCCCGACGCGACGGCGGAAAGCATCACCGACGGTTGGCTGCACACCGGGGACGTCGCCCGGATCGACGAACAGGGCTTCATCTTCCTCGTCGATCGCAAGAAGGACATGGTCCTGCGCGGCGGCGAGAACGTCTATTGCGCCGAGGTCGAGGCCACCCTGCACCGCCACGCCGCGATCGCCGAATGCTGCGTCTTCGGCGTCGCCGACGCGCGGCTGGGCGAGGAAGTCGGCGTGGCGATCAAGCTGGCCCCCGGCCAGACGGTGACCCCCGCTGAACTGCGCGATCACTGCCTGACCATCGCCGCCAAACACAAGGCGCCGCGCTACATCTGGCTGCGCGATGAGCCCCTGCCCCGCAACGCCAGCGGCAAGTTCCTGCGCCGGGAGCTGCGCGAAGGGCTGAAGGTCGAGGACGCGGCCGACGTCGCCTAGGCGGTTTGAGCAGCCTCACGCGCCGGCGACTGGACGAGGCCGAACTCGACCATCGCCGGCAGGAAGTTGACGTTGTCGTGGTTGTCACGGGTCAGCTTGATCAGGGTGAACCGCTCCAGCTCGCTGAGGCCGGTCCAGGCGCGCGCCGTCGGCGGCTCGACACCGATCACGCGGGCATAGTCCGCCACCACCGGCGGCGGTGCGCCCGCCGCTTCCCACAGCGCGACCGGGGCTTCGGCCAGGGCCTTCGCCTCCTCGCCTGACCGCAAGGCCACCAGCCAGACGAGTTTGGCGCGATAGAGCCCGACCTCGTGCGGCATATCGCAGGGACTCGTCAGCAAGATGTGGCGGTCCTCGAGCGTGAACCGGCTCCACTGGCGCAGCGTCAGCTTGATGCCGCTGCGGTCGAGCTTCATCCGCACCGCCATCGGAATGCAGCGCAGTGTGGCGACGAAATCAGCCTCGAAGGCGAACAGGCGCGCGTGGTCCATCACATCGCCTCCGCCGTCAGAGCCAGATGCTGCGGCGCATAGGCGGTCGCACGCGCAGCCACCTCGCCAATTAGCAGAACGACGGGCCCGTCGAACCGTTCGGCGGCCAGGGTGTCGGCCAGACTGTCCAGCGTGCCTGACACCACCCGCGCCTCGGGGCGGCCGGCGTTCTCGATGGCCAGGGCCGGAGTCTCCGGAGCCCGGCCGTGGGCCACCAGCCGCCCGGCGGCGGCGGCCAGCTGATCGCGGCCCATGTAGAGCGCCAGCGTCGTCTCGGGATCGCCCGCCGCGGCCCAGCCGCTCTCGGTCAGCGCCCCGTCCCGCGTGGTGGCGGTGGCGAACATGACGCGCCGCGCCTCGCCGCGATGGGTCAGCGGGAAACCGAACTGGGCGGCCGCGGCGCAGGCGGCGGTAACGCCGGGCACCACCTCCGTCTCGACGCCGTGGGCGTGGAGGAAGGCGGCCTCCTCCCCCACCCGGCCAAAGATCGAGGGGTCGCCGCCCTTCAGCCGCACCACCCGCAGGCCCTTCCGCGCGAGGCGCAGCATCAGGCGGTTGATCGTGTCCTGCTTCATGCTGGTGCGGCCGGCGCGCTTGCCCGTCTGCATCTTCAGGCAGGCGGCCGGGGCCAGGGCGAGGATCTCCTCGCCGACAAGGGCGTCGTAGAGCAGCGCCTGGGCGCCCTCGATGGCGCGCAACGCGCGGACCGTCAGCAGGTCGGCGGCGCCAGGACCGGCCCCGACCAGCTGGACGCGGCCCAGTTCGATGTCATGCGGCATGGAGGGTCTCCGGCTTGCGGGCGTCGCTGAGCATTCGCGAAATCTGCGGGCGGCAGGAGCCGCAGGCGGAACCGGCGCCGGTCGCCTCGGCGACGGCGTCGACGTCCACGGCGCCGGCGGCGATGGCGGTGTCGATGCGGTCCGCGCGCACCGCGCGGCAGGCGCAGACGATCGGCGCGGTCGAGACAAGCCGGCCCGGCGCGCGACCGATCAGCAGCGCGGCGCGGTCGGTAGCGCTCAAGGCCTCGGCCGCGAACAGTTCGGCCAGCCAGTCGCGCGGCGGCAGGCGCCCGGCCGTGGTCGTGAACAGCACCCGGTCCAGCCGCTCGCCGGCGAGGAACGCCTCCCGCAGGCTGCCGACGCTGTCGTCCTCGAACCGCAGCACGTCGGCGGCCCCGCCCTTGGTGAGCGCCTTGCGCAGGGCGTCGCGCTCGCGCTCGTCGCCACGGCCCGCGAACTCATGCAGCTGGCAGTCCTGCTGCGGGATGCGCCGCCAAACCAGATCCAGGCCCCTGGGCGCGGTCCAGCCGTCGCGGGCAAGGAAGAAGCCGCGCCAGGTCTCGCGGTAGGGCCGCACCCGCGCGGGCGTGTGCTTGAACTCAGGCTGGCCCGAGCGTGGATCGACGGCGGGGGCGACCAGCGGATTGACCCGGCCCGACGGCGCATAGGCGGCGGTCCAGTGCATCGGCATGAACAGGTCGCCGCGTCGCTGGCGGTCGGTGACGCGCGCCAGGACGATCGCCTCGCCGCCCGCCGTCACCACCCGGGTCAGGGCGCCGTCGACGACGCCCGTCGCCTTGGCGTCGAGCGGGTGAATGTCGACGCGGGGCTCGGGCTCGTGACGGCAGAGCTCGGGCGCCAGGCCTGTGCGGGTCAGGGTGTGCCAGTGGTCGCGCACCCGGCCGGTGTTGAGCGCCAGCGGATAGACACCATCGACGGCGTGGGCCGGTCCCCTGGCCTCGACAGGGTTCATCCGCGCGCGCCCGTCGGGGGTCTGGAAGCGACCGTCGGTGAACAGCCGCGCCGTGCCGCCGTTTGCCGTCACCGGCCACTGCACGGGTTCCAGCGCGTCGTACCCGTCCTGGCCCAAGCTCACCAACGGGCCGAGGTTCAGCATGCGGTCGCTGTTCTCATAGGCAGACAGCCGCGCCCATTCGCGGAACACCTGGGCCTGCGAGCGCCAGTCGAAGGCGTCGGAAAAGCCCATGGCCCGGGCGACGTCGGCGACGATCCGCCAGTCGGCCCGAGCTTCACCCGGCGCCTCGAACAGCGCCCGCTGGCGCGAGATTCGGCGCTCTGAATTGGTGACGACGCCGTCCTTCTCGCCCCAGGCCAGGGCGGGCAGTTTCACATGCGCCAGGTCGAGGGTGTCGCCGCTGGCCATGACGTCGGAGACGACCACGAACGGACAGGCCTTCAGCGCCTCACGGACGCTGGTCGCGCCGGGCATGCTGACCGCCGGGTTGGTGGCCATGACCCAGATCGCCTTGATCCGACCGTCCGCCACGGCCTCGAACATGTCGACCGCTTTGAGACCCGGCTTTTCGGCGACCGACGAGGCGCCCCAGAAGCGGCCGAGGCGCGCGCGACTCTCGGGGTCGAAGTCCATGTGCGCGGCGAGCGTTGTGGCCATGCCGCCGGTCTCGCGACCGCCCATGGCGTTGGGCTGGCCGGTGATCGAGAACGGGCAGGCGCCGGGCTTGCCAATGCGGCCGGTGGCGAGATGGGCGTTGATGATCGCCAGCCCCTTGGCCACGCCTTGGGCCGACTGGTTGGCGCCCATGGAAAACAGGCTGACGGTGCGGGGCGTGCCGGCGAACCACGCGTAG
>JAZJXN010000090.1:41144-41477 GCA_040390885.1 Pseudomonadota bacterium
CCCCCGACTGGTCGTCCGCCTCTAGCGCGGCGAGGGTATCGTCGAAACCCGCGACATGGGCGGCGACATAGGCCTGGTCGACCGCCCCGCGCCGGACCAGATCGGTCAGGAGGCCGTTCCACAGCCGCACGTCGGTCTGCGGCTTCAGCGGCAGATGCAGGTCGGCGACCTCGGCGGTGTCGGTGCGGCGCGGGTCGAGGACGACATGGCGCTGGCCGCGCGCGCGGGCCGCCTCCATGCGTCGGAAGAGCACCGGATGCGTCCAGGCGGCGTTGTGACCGCTGAACACCACCAGGTCGGCGAGGTCGAGGTCCTCGTAGCAGCCCGGCACCA
>JAZJXN010000091.1:0-5797 GCA_040390885.1 Pseudomonadota bacterium
GAATCACACCGGCGCGCACAAGATCAACAACTGCATGGGCCAGATCCTGCTGGCCATGCGGATGGGCAAGACCCGCATCATCGCCGAGACCGGCGCCGGCCAGCATGGCGTCGCCAGCGCCACCGTCTGCGCCCGCTTCGGCCTGCCCTGCGTCGTCTACATGGGCGCGGTCGATGTCGAGCGGCAGAAGCCCAACGTCTTCCGCATGAACCTGCTCGGCGCGGAAGTGCGGCCGGTGACCTCCGGCGCCTCGACGCTCAAGGACGCCATGAACGAGGCGATGCGGGACTGGGTCACCAATGTCTCGGACACCTACTACATGATCGGCACCGCCGCCGGTCCGCACCCCTATCCGGCCATGGTCCGCGACTTCCAGTCGGTGATCGGCGTGGAGACCAAGGCGCAGATCCTCGAGGCCGAGGGCCGGCTGCCTGACGCCGTGGTCGCCTGCGTCGGCGGCGGCTCGAACGCCATCGGCATGTTCTATCCGTTCCTCGCCGACGAGAGCGTGCGCATCATCGGGGTCGAGGCCTCGGGCCACGGCCTCGACACCAACCAGCACGCCGCCTCCCTGACCGGCGGCCGGCCGGGCGTGCTGCACGGCAACAAGACCTATCTGCTCCAGGATCCTGACGGCCAGATCATCGACGCCCACTCGATCAGCGCCGGCCTCGACTACCCGGGCATCGGTCCTGAGCACAGCTGGCTTCACGATGTCGGCCGCGCGCAATACCTGACCTGCACCGACGACGAGGCCCTGGCCGCGTTCAAGCTCTGCGCCGAGCTGGAAGGCATCATCCCGGCCCTCGAATCCGCCCACGCCATCGCCAAGCTCGGTGAAGTCGCCCGGGACATCGGCAAGGACGGCGTCATCGTCCTGTGCCTGTCCGGCCGGGGCGACAAGGACGTCGCTACCGTCGCCGGCGCGCTGGGGATGACGATTTGACCAAGGACCGTATCGACCGGCGCTTCGCGGCCCTGGCCGCGGAAGGCCGCGCCGCATTCGTCGCCTATGTCGTGGCCGGCGATCCGGACCGGGCGACCTCGCAGGCGATCCTCGACGGCCTGCCCGCCGCTGGCGCGGACCTGATCGAGGTCGGCTTCCCGTTCTCGGACCCCATGGCCGAGGGCCCGTCGATCCAGCTCGGCTCGCAGCGCGCGCTGAAAGCCGGCATGACCCTGCAGGGCACGCTGGACATGGTCGCGGCCTTCCGCGCCGCCGACCAGGACACGCCGATCATCCTGATGGGCTATCTCAACCCGCTGCTGAACCGCGGCTACGCGAGCTTCGCCGCCGATGCGGCCGCCGCCGGAGTGGACGGCCTGATCGTCGTCGACTGCCCGCCCGAGGAAGCCGATCCGCTGGCCGACGCGCTGGAAGCCAACGGCGTCGCCCTGATCCGGCTGGCCACCCCGACGACCGACGACAAGCGCCTGCCGGCCGTGATCCGCCGCACCTCGGGCTTCATCTACTACGTGTCCGTCGCCGGCGTGACCGGGGTCAAGGAAGCCGACGCGGACGCCGTGGTCGAACCGGTCCGTCGCCTGCGCGCGGCCTCCGGCCTGCCGGTCGCCGTCGGCTTCGGCATCCGCACCCCGGAGCGGGCCGCGGAAGTGGCCCGCGTGGCCGACGCGGCCGTGGTCGGATCGGCCCTGGTCGACGAAATCGCGGGGGCCCTGGAATCGGGATCGAACGAAAACGTGACTGAAAGAGTTCTTTCCAAGGCGACCGCGCTGGCTAAGGCTGTGCGCTTGGCGCGTGTCAGGAACGCTTGAAGCGATGGCGATGGCCGACCCGAAGAACGACAAACCGACCCGAGGCGGGCGTGAGCGCACCGGCTGGCTGACGCGCATCGCGCCCGGCGTGCGTGGCGCCTTCGTCAAGCGCGAGACGCCCGAGAACCTGTGGGTCAAATGCCCCGACACCGGGGAGATGATCTACCGCCCTGATCTGGAAGCCGCCTGGTGGGTGACCCCGGCCGGCCGCCACATGCGGATCGGGCCGGACCTTCGCCTGAAATACACCTTCGACGACGGCGCCTATGAGTCGATCGACACGCCGCGCGTGGTCGAGGACCCGCTGAAGTTCACCGACGGCAAGCCCTACAAGGAGCGCCTCGCGGCGGCCCGCAAGGCGACCGGCGAGATGGACGCCATGGCCATCGGCGTCGGCAGCATCGGCGGGACGGAAGCGGTCGCGCTGGTCCAGGATTTCGCCTTCATGGGCGGCTCGCTCGGCATGGCCGCTGGCGAGGCCTTCATCGCCGCCGCCCGCGAGGCCAAGCAGCGCCAGGCCCCGCTGGTCGCCTTCACCGCCGCCGGCGGCGCCCGCATGCAGGAAGGGACCCTGTCCCTGATGCAGATGGCGCGCAGCACGCTGGCGATCCAGGAACTCAAGCGCGCCAGGCTGCCCTACATCGTCGTGCTCACCGACCCCACCACGGGCGGCGTCACCGCCAGCTATGCGATGCTGGGCGACATCCACTTCGCCGAGCCGGGCGCCCTGATCGGCTTCGCCGGCCAGCGCGTGATCGAGCAGACCATCCGCGAGACCCTGCCGCCGGGCTTCCAGCGCGCCGAGTTCCTGGTCGAGAAGGGCATGGTCGACCGCGTCGTGCCGCGCCACGAACTGCCGGTGATGCTGGGTTCGGTGCTCAAGACCCTGATGATGGGCCGCAACGGGCAACGCGCCGCTTAACGTCCGCTCATCGCGCGGTTCAGAAATGTCGGACCATCTCAGAGCCCACGACGCCGCGCTCGAGCGGCTGCGGCTGTTGCATCCCAAGCTGATCGACCTGTCGCTCGGCCGCATGCACCGGCTGTGCGCGGCGCTCGGCAATCCCCAGCGCAAGCTGCCGCCGACCGTCCATGTCGCCGGCACCAACGGCAAGGGCTCGACGGTCGCCTTCCTGCGCGCCATCGCCGAGGCGGCGGGCCTGAAGGTCCACGTCTTCACCTCGCCGCACCTGGTCCGTTTCGCCGAACGTATCCGCCTGGCCGGGACGCTGATCAGCGAGGAACACCTCGCCGCCGTGCTCGAACATGTCGAGGCGGCCAACCGCGGCGAACCGATCACCTTCTTCGAGATCACCGCCGCCGCCGCCTTCCAGGCCTTCTCGGAGGTCGACGCCGACCTGTGCCTGCTCGAGGTGGGCCTGGGCGGCTCGCTCGACGCCACCAATGTGCTGGAGCGGCCGGCGGTCAGCGTCGTCGCCCCGGTCGACCACGACCACCGCGAGTTCCTGGGCGACAGCCTGGCCGGCATCGCCGGGGAGAAGGCGGGCATCATCAAGCGCGGCGCCCCGGTCGTCGTCGGCCGCCAGCCGCTCGAGGCCTGGGAGGTCATCGAGGCCAGGGCCCGGGCCCTTGGCGCACCGCTGCTGGCGCTCGGAACCGACTTCGACGCCTGGATCGAGCGCGACCGGCTGACCGTGCAGCTGGAGGACCGGGTGCTCGACCTCGCCGCCCCGGCGCTGCCCGGCCTCCATCAGATCGACAACGCCGCCCTGGCCGTGGTCGCCGCGCTGCAGCTGCGTGAGGCGCGGATCGACGAGGACGCCATCAGCCGCGGCCTGGCCTCCGCGGTCTGGCCGGCCCGCTTCCAGCGCCTGACGGCCGGCCCGCTCGGCGAACGCGCGAAGGCGGCCGGCGGCGACCTGTGGCTCGACGGCGGCCACAATCCGCATGCCGCCCGGGCGCTAGCGCGGACAATTGGCGACCTGGCGGCGCGCGACGGCCGTCCCGTGACGGTGGTGTGCGGGCTGCTGGCCAACAAGGACGCCGACGGCTTCTTCGCCGCCTTCGCGGGGCTGGCGCCGAGGATCATCGCCACCGCCTTCGACGCCGCCGCCGCCGCGGCCCCGGAAGCCCTGGTCGAAACGGCGCGGGGTCTTGGCCTGCGGGCCGAAACGGCGCGCGACGTCTCCGCCGCCGTCACCGCCGCCTTCGCCGCCGACGGGCCGCCGCCGCATGTGGTGATCTGCGGCTCGCTCTACCTCGCCGGCGAGGTCCTGGCGCTCGATCCGGCGACCTGGCCGCGCTAGCCGAGCCTTTCTGTCGCAAGGGATTGTGAAGAATACCCCTTGCGAAAACAGGGAACTGGACGGCATCCTGTTCGTCTTGGAACGGACGAGCCCCGACAGAGGGCCGCGTTCTCGGGAGGAAATGAAGATGTCGCTCGCCGATCAAAGGTTGAACGCCAAGCCCCACAAGGCGGACGCAACCTGTCTCGCCACCTTCTTCGGAGGCCTCGCCCTCCTGTTCGTCGCCGCGCCCGTGGTGGTGTGGGGCGTGGATATCGTCACCAGCCTGCTCCGCTGACGGCGGGCGCTTGCCCGCGCAGCGTGCGTGTCCGCAGCGTGTCGCGCTGACGGGCGACGCCTAGCGGCTGCGCCGCAACATGTCCCCGACCACACAGAAACGAAAACGGCCGCCGGTCATCCGGCGGCCGTTCGTCGTTGAGAGACCTGAAAACTCAGGCCGGCGGTCTTACGCCGCCTGGACGCCGGCTTCGGACAGCCATTCGAGGATCTTCTGCTTGGGCATGGCGCCGACCTTCATCGACGCCATCTGGCCGCCGCGGAACAGCATCATGGTCGGGATGCCGCGCACGCCGTAGCGCGAGGGGGTCGTCGGGCTTTCCTCGATGTCCACCTTGGCGATGGTCACGTAGTCGGCCAGTTCCTCGGCGATCTGCTCGAGGGCGGGGGCGATCTGCTTGCAGGGGCCGCACCACTCCGCCCAGAAATCAACGAGGACGGGCTTTTCGGCCTGGAGCACATCGCGCTCGAAGCTCTCGTCGGTCACCTTGACGGTGCTCATGGTTCATTCTCCTGGACGAGGGGGGTGGGTGAGTCCCCTCGCCTTCAGCCAACGATGTAGGCCCGCGCGTGTTCCCCATCAATGGGCGTCGGCAAGACCCTCCAGGGTCCGGGCCACGATGTTTTCTGGAACCGGCATCAGCCGGGGTCCGTCGGTCCACACCAGCGCGGCCTCGATCCGGCGCCCGGGGAACACCTCGGCGAGCACGGCGGCATAGACCGACATCTGGATGCGATAGGCGAGATCGGCCGCCTCGATCGAGGTCGGGGCCGGGCGATTGGTCTTGTAGTCGACCACCAGAACCCGTTCCGGCGTGACCAGCAGCCGGTCGACCCGGCCCGACACCGCGAGGCCGTCCGGCAGGCGCGGCGAGGTTCCGGCGATGCCGGCCTCCGCGCGGCTGCCCGGGCCGAACACCTCGGCAAAGACCGGATCCTCCAGCACCCCGAAGGCGGCGGCGATCATCTCGCGGCGCTGGGCCTCGGTGACGTCAGGCTCGCGGGCGAGCAGGCCCTCGGCGGCGGCGCGGCGGTCGGCCGCCGGCACGTCTGGCAGCAGCTGCAGCAGCCGGTGGATCAGGTCCCCGCGCCTGAACCGCCCCAGGCCCTCGACCTGGGCCAGCGGCGAAGGCGCCGGCAGGAAAGCCTGTTCAGCCAGCTGCGAGGGCGAGGCGTAGCGCCGCGACGGCGGCTCCTCGGGGGCGAGCCCCCGCGCCCAGGCCGGCAGGGGCGCAAGGACGCGCGGAACGGCGGCGCTGGTCGGCAGCGGCAGCGGATCGGCGCCGAAGCGCTGGATCTCCATGCCGCCGGACTGGATCATGCGCACGCCCGGTTCGACCGTGGCGTGGGCGAAGGCGGCGCGCATCGCGGCATACCAGCCGCCGACCTTCTCGTCGGCGGTGGTGGCGCCGATGCGGCCGCACAGCACCAGCCGGTCGCGCGCGCGGGTCAGGCCGACGTAGAGCAGCCGCCAGGCC
>JAZJXN010000092.1:0-10974 GCA_040390885.1 Pseudomonadota bacterium
CATCATGATGAGCACGCCGATCAGGCCAACGAACACCGCCGCCAGCGGCCAGCGGCCGCCGAGCCGGTCGATCGCCAGCCCGGCCAGCACTCCGCCGGCGACGCCGCCGAGGTTGAACAGGGTCGAGACCCCGGCGCCCGCCCTCGCGTCGAAGCCGCGGTCGACGATCAGGATCGGCAGCCAGTTCAGGAACAGGTGCAGCACCAGGGCGATGGCGGCAAACGACACCCACAGGCTCAGCGTCGTCGGCAGTCGGCCCTTGCCGAACAGCGCCGACAGGGCCGCGCCCTTGACCCGCTCGGCCGCCTGCCGCGTCTCGGGCAGCCACAGCCACAGCACCCCGGCCATCAGCAGCGGCGCGACGCCGCCGACGATGAAGATCAGCCGCCAGTCGGCCTGGGCCAGCTCGGTCCGCGCCACCAGCCCGACCAGGGCGCCGCCCAGCGGCATCCCGGCCGTGACCGAGCTGACCACCACGGTGCGCCGCTTCTCCGGCGCCAGCTCCGAGGCGATCGCGATCAGCATCGGCATGGCCCCACCCAGCCCGATGCCGGTCAGGCCGCGCACGGTCAGCAGCACCGCGTAGTCGACGGCGAAGGCCGTGGTCAGGGAGAACAGGCCGTAGGTGATCACCGCCGCCAGCAGCACTGGCTTGCGGCCGAAGCGGTCGGCCAGCGGCCCGCAGCCGGCGGCGCCAACCAGGAGGCCCAGCAGGCTGGCGCTGAAGGCGAGCCCCGCCTCAGGCTTCGACAGGCCTAGGGCCGGCACCATCTTCGGCGCCGCCACCCCCATCGAGGCGATGTCGAAGCCCTCGAGCATCGCGGCCAGCAGGCAGAGGCCTATGGCGAACAGGCCCGTCCGCGTGGTTGTGGTGGGGTCGGTCGTGTTCATCGTCTGCCTCCCCAGGCGCGCTGCGTCGGGTCGAGTCTATGCCTGTCGGGCGCGACACGAAACGCCGTCGATTGTTTCGAAACCCTCGGCGCCGGGCTAGCCTGCGGACATGAGCGATCAAACACAGGCGCCCTGGTGGCGCGGCGCGAGCGTCTACCAGATCTACGTCCGCAGCTTCTGCGACAGCAACGGCGACGGCCAGGGCGACCTGCCGGGCGTGATGTCGAAGCTGGACTATCTGGCCGAGCTCGGGATCGACGCGATCTGGCTGTCGCCGGTGCATCCTTCCCCGAACCGGGACTGGGGCTATGACGTCTCGGATTACGAGGGCGTGCATCCCGACTATGGGACCATGGCCGACCTCGAGGCGCTGATCGCGGCGGCCCACGCTAAGGGCATCAAGGTGCTGCTCGACGAGGTGCTGGCCCACACCTCCGACGAGCACGCCTGGTTCCGCGAGAGCCTCACCGGCGGCGACAAGGCCGACTGGTACGTCTGGGCCGATCTGAAGCCCGATGGCACGGCGCCCAACAACTGGCTCAGCGCCTTCGGCGGCCCGGCCTGGGCCTACCAGCCGCTGCGGCGGAAGGCCTATCACCACAAGTTCCTGCGCCAGCAGCCGAAGCTCAACTGGCGGCATCCAGATGCGCGGCAGGCGGCGCTGGACGTGCTCGACTTCTGGCTCCGCAAGGGCGTCGACGGCTTTCGGCTCGACGTCGCCAACGCCTATCTCCATGACGAGGCCCTGACCGACAATCCGGTCGAAGAGGCGACGGCCGGCTGGCGCTGGAGCGCGGCGGCCAACTTCCAGAAGCACTGGAAGGACTCCAATCTGGTGGAGAACATCGAGGCGCTGGACGCGGTCCGACGCACCGTCGATCAGCATACGGATCGTTTCGTGTTTGGCGAGTTCTCTGAAGAGGCTGAACGCTCCGGCGGCTTCTGTCATCCCGAGGAAGGCCTGCACGCCGGCTACAGCTTCCCGCTGCTGCACGCGCGCAAGCTGGGACCAGAGTTCATCCGCCGGCATTTCGAGATGCTCGAGCGGTTCGACGCCCACTGGCCGTGCGTGTCGTTCTGCAACCACGACGTCCCGCGCACGGCCAGCCGCTTCGGCGACGCCTCGCCGCCGCTGGCCAAGCTGCTGCTCGCGCTGCTGCTGGCGCTGCGCGGCACGGTGCTGCTCTACCAAGGCGAGGAACTCGGCCTGCCCGAGGCCGACCTGACCCGCGAGCAGCTGCGCGACCCGGTCGGCGACCTCTACTGGCCCGCGCACAAGGGCCGCGACGGCTGCCGTACGCCGATGCCCTGGGCGCCAGGCCATGCGCATGGCTTCACCTCGGGAACGCCCTGGCTGCCGGCCGCGCCGGAGCACGCGGCGCTGACGGTGGCGGCTCAGGTGGGGGACGCCGGCTCGACGCTGAGCTTCACAAAAGCGCTGCTGCGCCTCCGGCGGGAGCAGCCGGCGTTGCGCCTTGGGACTTTGCGGTTCGTGGACGCGCCGGGGCCGCTGCTCGTGTTCGAGCGCGAGCACGCAGGTGAGCGGCTGCTGTGCCAGTTCAACATGAGCGGCGAGAGCGTGGCGGTAGAGCTGCCCGGTGAGACGCTATTGCTGAACGGCGCGGAGACGGGCGGCGTGTTGTCGGCTTATGGGGCAAGGATCAGCCGCGTGTAATCCTCTCCCTCTTGGGAGAGGGGGAGGATTGGCGTCGGGCTTCCCCCGCCCTACTCTCCCGCAAAACAACACCGGGGGAAGCGTCATGAAGTTCTGGGGCAAGATCGGGCTCGGCCTGTTGGCTATCATCGCGGTGCTCGTGGCCGTCGTCGCCTGGCGCACCGCCACCTTCAAGCCGGCCACCGCCGTCGACATCACCGCCGTCAAGCTCGCCGATCCCGTGCCGGTCGATCAGGGAAAGGCCGCCCAGCACCTCAGCGAGGCGGTCCAGCTCCTGACCATCAGCCATCAGGACAAGGCCGAGAACCAGTGGGCCGAGTGGGACAGGCTCCACGCCTGGCTGGCCGCCACCTATCCCGCCGCCCACGGCGCCATGACCCGCGAGATCCTGCCGAACAAGGCGCTGGTCTATACCTGGCAGGGGTCCGACGCCGCGCTTCCGCCGATCGTGCTGATGGCCCACCAGGACGTCGTCCCGGTGACCGAAGGCACCGAAAAGGACTGGACCCATCCGCCCTTCGCCGGTGTCATCGCCGAGGGCGCGGTCTGGGGCCGCGGGTCGATCGACGACAAGGGCTCGCTGGTCACCATCTTCGAGTCGCTCGAGGCGCTCGCCGCCTCCGGCTTCCAGCCGAAGCGCACGGTGATCATCGTCAGCGGGCAGGACGAGGAGGCCGGCGGCACGGGGGCCCAGGCCGCCGCCGCCCTGTTCAAGGCGCGCGGGATCAAGGCCGAATGGGTGCTCGACGAGGGCATGGCCGTGGTCACCGACTTCCCGATGGTGAACAAGCCGGTCGCCGTCGTCGGCCTCGGCGAGAAGGGCTACGCCACCCTCAAGATCGTCGCCCGCGCCAGCGGGGGTCACAGCTCCGCCCCGCCCAAGGAGACCGGCGTCGAGACCCTCGCCAAGGCGGTGCTGGCTATCACCGGAAGTCCTTTCCCGATGAAGTTCGAGGGGCCGGGCGCCGACATGATCCGCGCCATCGCGCCGGAGACCGGTCTGATGACCCGGGTCGTGGTGGCCAACACCTGGCTGTTTGGACCATTGCTCAAGGCCCAGCTGGCCAAGAGCCCGGCGAGCGCGGCGACGATGCACACCACCATCGCCCCGACCATGCTCAAGGGCAGCCCCAAGGAGAACGTCCTGCCGCAGGACGCCACGGCCTGGATCAACTATCGCATCGCGCCGGGCCAGACCCGCGACGACGTCATGGAACGCGCGAAGGAGGCGACCAAGGGCCTCGGCGTCGAGCTGAGCTGGCAGGGCCACGCCAACGATCCCTCGCCGGTGTCGTCGACGGACTCAGAGGGCTGGAAGCTGCTCGCCGCCCTGGCCGCCGACGGCGGCAGGATCCCGGTCGCGCCCGGTCTGGTCACCGCCGGCACGGACAGCCGCTACATGACCGGCGTCGCCAAGGACGTGTACCGGTTCGCGCCGATGCACGCCTCGGTCTCCGAGTTCGGCATGATCCATGGCACCAACGAGAAGATGAGCCTCGCGAACCTGAAGCGGATGACTGACTTCTACACGCGCCTGATCGCGACAGCGGCGGGGTAGCTCGCTTCCGTTGTCATCCCGCCGGAGCGAAGCGCAGAGCGGGGACCCGGCCTCACCACACCGGTCTTGGGTCCCGGATCGCCAGGGGCGTCCGGGATGACAGTGGAGGGATCAGCCTTGAAGCGGTACAAGGAACCATGCCCGCCGACGACGCGTCCAAACCCGCCGCCAAGGCCAAGCCCGCCCCGACGAAGTTCGGGACCGGCTGGCTGCGCGACTGCTGGTATTATGCGGCCCTGTCCACCGACCTGAAGCCGGGGAAGCTGCAGCGCTACGAGCTGCTCGGCGAGCCGGTGCTGCTGGGCCGGCGGCGCGACGGGGGCGTCTACGCCATCCGCGACATCTGCCCCCACCGCGCCGCGCCGCTGTCGGCGGGCAAGCTGGTGACCGAGGCCGGCGGCGCCGAGACGGTCGAATGCCCCTATCACGGCTGGCGGTTCGGGACGGACGGCGTCTGCGCGGTGATCCCCTCGCTGGTCGACAGCCAGGACATCGACCCTGGACGCATCCGGGTGCGGAGCTACCCCGCCGCCGAAAGCCAGGGCTTGGTCTTCGTCTGGTTCACCTCCGACCCGCGCGGCGCCGGCGAGCCGACCGAGCCGCCGCCGGTATTCCCCGGCGTGGTCGGCGGCGGTCCCAAGATCGTCGACCACATGGATTTCGACACGCACATGGACCATGCCGTGGTCGGGCTTATGGACCCGACGCACGCACCGTTCGTGCACTCGGCCTGGTGGGCGCGCTCGGCCAAGCGGCAGTATGAGAAGGCCAAGGCCTTCGAGCCATCCGACGCCGGCTTCGTGATGGTCCGCCATCCGCGCTCCAAGGCCAACCGCATCTATGACATCCTCGGCGGCCAGCCGACGGTGGAGATCACCTTCCGCCTGCCCGGCAGCCGCTGGGAGCATATCCAGATCGGCGAGCGCCAGCTGCTGGCCCTGACCTTCCTGACGCCGATCACCGAGACGAAGACGACCATCACCCAGATCATCTGGTCCGATCACCCCGTGCTGGCGCTGACGCCGCTTATCAAGCCGTTCGTGCGCAAGTTCCTCCACCAGGACGGCGACATGGTGAACCTTCAGAACATGGGGCTGAAGTACGAGCCTCAGCTGCTGTGGCTCGACGACGGCGACACCCAGGCCAAGTGGTACCAGCAGCTCAAGCGCGAATGGACCGTCAGCCGCGCCGAGGACCGGCCGTTCGTGAACCCGGTCAAGCCGGTCACCCTGCGTTGGCGCAGCTGACGGCGGCCTTCGCCGCCAGTCTTGAGCTGGTCGCCGCACGCGCCGGCGATCCTGCAGCCCGTGTCTACGATCGTCTGTTCGCCGCGCGGCCGGAGATGGCGGCCCTGTTCATCGGCGACCGGAGCGGCCAGGCCCGCGGCCAGATGCTGGCGATGGCGCTGGAGACGCTCGGCGATCTTGCCGACGGCAAGCCATGGGCCGCCAACATGGTCCGGGCCGAACGGATCAACCACGACCAGCTCGGCGTGCCGGAGACCGTCTTCGCGACCTTCTTCGACGTCGTCCACGCGACCTTTCGCGACCTCGCCGGCGAGGCCTGGACGGCGGAGATGGAGGCCGCGTGGACCGCGGTGCTGGCGATCGCCGAGGCGCTCTAGGACGCGGGGCTGACGATCTCGGCCGTGTTCAGGTCAAGCCGCTCGCGCGGCAGCGCCTGAGGATGCTCGGCCTTCAGGAAGGCGATCATCTGTTCCCGGACGAGACAGCGAAGATCGAAGGTCTGCGGCGCGTTGCGCGCGCTCGCCAGGCAGCGCACCTCCATGGTCCGCTCCTTGAGGTCGGTGACCTGCAGGCTGACCACCTTGCCGTCCCACAGCGGGGTCGCCTTGAGAATGGTCTCGAGCCGGTCTCGCATGGCCTGCACGGGCGCCGCGTAGTCGACGTAGATCATCGCCGTCCCGATCAGGGACGCCGACTCCCGGGTCCAGTTCTGGAATGGCGTCTGGATGAAGTAGGTCAGCGGCAGGACCATTCGCCGCCAATCCCAGAGCCGGACGACGACATAGGTGGCGTTGATCTCCTCGATCCAGCCCCACTCGTTCTCGACGATGACGGCGTCGTCGATGCGGATCGGCTGGGTCACCGCAATCTGCACCCCTGCGATCAGATTGGTCAGCAGCGGCTGCAACGCCAGGCCAAGGATGATGCCGGCCGCCCCGCCGGCCGCCAGCAGGCTGACCCCCCACTGTCGCACGCTGCCGATGGTCATCAGCGCCAGGCCGGTGGTCAGGATCACGATGACCGTCGCCACCGCGCGGCGCAGAATGCGGACCTGGGTCACGTGCTTGCGGGCGATGAGGTTGTCTTCGACGTCGAGCTTGAAGCCGCGCATGTAGAGGGCGGCGGCGATGTCGAGCGCCGTCAGCGTCATCCAGCCGAGCAGCAGGATCACCGCGATCAGCATCCCGCTCCGGAACAGAGCGGCCTGCCCGGTCGACAGCGGCGCCGCTGAGGCGGCAATCGCCAGGCCTATGCAAACCAGCGCCAGCCGCGACGGACGGCGCGTACGCATCACAAGCGAGCGCCAGAAATCGTCCCGCGATTTCAGCAGATGGCGAGCGATCTGCACCGCAACGCCGTGCACGGCGAGCGCCACGGCCACGCCAGCCGCCATCAAAAGAAGGGTGGTCAGCCAGGGCGGCAGGCGCGCGATCCAGCCGGTCGCGTCGGACAAGGCCGGCGGCAGTTCCATCATCGACGGTGTTCCGTTGAAGCGCCCCATTAAAAAAGGCGCGCCCGCGCCCGATGGTTCCCCGTGCTCACCCAGTCGACTGGGCCGGGTGACAAGGCCGCCGCGTTGCCGTTACATCCGGCCATGCACAGTCGCCTCTTCGCCCTCGCCCTGTTCGGCGTGATCGCGACCCCCGCCATGGGGCAGGAGCGTCCGCCGCCCGAGCGGCAGACGCTGACGGATCTCGCCTACGCCCTCGGGGAGATCCACGCCCTGCGTCAGGTCTGCTCTGGAGACGGGGACCAGTACTGGCGCGACCGGATGATGCGGGTGACCGAGACCGAAGCGGCCGACTCCGGGTTCAGCAGCCGCCTGACACAGTCCTTCAACGCCGGCTTCGCCACCCGCCAGCGCGAATTCGCCGCCTGTGGCCCCGGCAGCAAGCGGGCTGAGCAGGCCGTCGCGCGCAAGGGACAGGCCCTCGCCGGACGGCTGTCGTCGATCACCCGGGTGATCCGCAACACCGGTCCGATGGACCCGCTGCTGGAGGAATCGGAAAGCATCGATCCGGATTCCATGGCGGATAGTCCGGCGCCACGCTAGATTTCCCTCAGTTTGGTTTCATCGGAGGGGGCCGCATGTCCTTGATCGTCGTCGGCGTGTTCATCGTACTGGCGCTGTTTCTGTTGTTCAGCGTCGTCAAGATCGTGCCGCAAGGCCGCGAATTCACGGTCGAGCGGTTCGGTCGCTACACCCGCACGCTGAAGCCGGGCATCGCCATCCTCACCCCGTTCATCGACACCATCGGCCGTCGCGTGAACATGATGGAGCAGGTCATGGACGTGCCCACCCAGGAGGTCATCACCAAGGACAACGCCGTGGTGAAGGTCGACGGCATCGTCTTTATCCAGGTGATGGACGCCGCCGCCGCCGCCTATCGGGTGGACAACCTCAACTACGCCATCAGCCAGCTCTGCATGACCAACCTGCGGACCGTGGTCGGCTCGATGGAGCTGGACGAGGTGCTCAGCCAGCGCGACCAGATCAACACCCGGCTGCTCAACACGATCGACCACGCGACCGGTCCCTGGGGCGTCAAGGCGACCCGGATCGAGATCAAGGACCTGATGCCGCCGGCCGACATCACCAACGCCATGGCCCGCCAGATGAAGGCGGAACGTGAGCGGCGCGCGGTGATCACCGAGGCGGACGGCGAGAAGCAGGCCGCCATCGCCAAGGCCGAAGGCTCCAAGCAGGCCGCCATCCTCCAGGCCGAGGGCCGCCGGGAGGCCGCCTTCCGCGACGCCGAGGCGCGCGAACGCGAAGCCGAGGCCGAGGCCAAGGCGACCGCCTTCGTGTCGGAAGCCATCGCCCGCGGCGACATCAACGCCATCAACTACTTCATCGCCCAGAAGTACGTGGAGGCCTTCGCCCTGCTCGCCTCCTCGCCGAACCAGAAGACTGTGATCGTGCCGGCCGATTTCGCCGGCATCAGCGGCTCGATCGCCGGGATCGGCGAGCTGGTGAAGACCCTGAGCAGCGACATCGGACCGCGCGGCTCGGGCGGCGGCGCCAGCGTGCCGAAGACCAGAGCCTAGATCGGGAGGATCGCCATGACCTGGCTGGCCGACATCTATTTCGTCCATCCGTTCTGGATCTGGCTCGCCATCGGCGCCCTGATTCTGGTGGCCGAGGTTTCGACCGGCACCGGCTGGCTGCTCTGGGCGGCCGCCTGCGCGGCCGTCGTCGCGCTGCTGACCTTCGTGCTGCCCGAGAGCCCGGCGGTGCATCTGATGGTCTGGGCCGCCCTGACCATCGCCGCGACGGTCACCGCGCGGCGATACCTGCCCCGCAACGCGTCCGGCGACGGGCCCGACATCAACGATAACGTCAGCCGCCTGGTGGGCCACGAAGGGTCGGTCGTCGAGACCTTCCGCAACGGCCAGGGCCGGGTGTTCGTCGCCGGGTCGGAATGGGCCGCCGTGGCCGAGGACGGCGAAGCGCACAAGCTGGATGAAAAGGTGCGGGTCACCGCCGCCAGCGGCTCGGTGCTGCGGGTGAAAGCCGCCTAGCGCTCGTCGTCGAGCCAGGCCCGCAGCGCAGTCAGAAACGGCAGGGCGGCCTGGAACTCCGCTTCGGTGAAGGCTGAGCGGAGCCCCTCGAGATGCGGCCTCACGGCCGCGACCCCGGCGTCGAACGCCCGCGCGCCGGCGGAGGTCAAACTGACGAGCTTGCGACGGCCATCGGCCTCGTCCGCGATCACGGTGACATACCCCTGGGCCTCCAGCCGCTGCAGCGTGTTGGTCATCGCCCCCTTGGTGACCTGGAAGGCCTTGGCCAGCCGGGCCGGGCTCTCCGTTCCGCCACGCCGCATGAAGTGGGTCAGCACCCCGAACTGTGGCGCGCTGAGCCCCGCCGGGAGCGAGCGGTCCAGCCTGGCGTTGGACAGCTGGGCGATGATGGCGATCTCGCTCATCACCCGCACATCTGAACGGTCTTTCGCGGGCGTCGCCATTCTCACTCCCCATCAGAGCGATGAAGGTAGTTCAATGTTGAATGATATAATAGTTCTATCTTGAACTATCCAAGATCACGGCTCGCCGAGCGCGTCCTTCATCCCGCGCCGGGCCAGTTCGTCGGCGCGGTCGTTCAGCTCGTGGCCGGAGTGGCCCTTGACCCAGCGCCAGTCGACCTCGTGACGTGAGCGCGCGAGATCGAGCCGCTTCCACAGGTCCTCGTTCTTGACCGGGCTCTTGTCAGCCGTCTTCCAGCCGCGCGCTTTCCAGCCGTGGATCCAGGTGGTGACGCCGTTCTTCACATACTGGCTGTCGGTATGAAGCTCGACCTTGCAGGGTTTGGTGAGGGCCTCCAGCGCCCGGATGGCGGCCATCAGCTCCATGCGGTTGTTGGTCGTCGCCAGGTCGCCGCCGCGGATTTCCTTGACCTTGCCGTTCGACTGCAGGATCGCGCCCCAGCCGCCCGGCCCCGGATTCCCGCGGCAGGCGCCGTCCGTGTAGATCACGACCTTCGGAGTCATGCGTCGTCCAGCAGGTGGAGGCCGGCGCGGTGGACGGCCAGCTTGCGCTCGTACTCCAGCGGATCCTTGGGCCGCACCAGCGCCCCCTCGGGCGTCGCGCCCCAGTCGTTGAGGCGGGTCAGGAAGAACCGCATCGCCGCCCCGTGAGCCAGAACCGGCAGCGCCGCCCGCTCCGCCACCGACAACGGCCGATGCTGCTGATACCCGGCCAGCATCGCCTGGGCGGCGGTCAGGTTGAATGACCCGTCGGACTCGAAGCACCAGGCGTTCAACATCACCGCCAGGTCGTAGGCGTAGGCGTCGTCGCAGGCGAAGTAGAAGTCGATCGCCGCCGCGAACTTGCCGTCCCGGAAGAAGGTGTTGTCCGGAAACAGGTCAGCGTGGATGGTCCCGGCCGGAAGGTCGCGAGGCCACGCCCCGTCGAGATAGGCGATGTCGGCGGCGACAGTCGCGGCCAGGCCCGGCTTCAGCGCCTCGGCGGCTTGGCCCAGGGTGGCGAACAGCGGCGCCCAGTCGGGCTGGCCGAGATCATTCTTGCGACGCCCTGGATAGCCCTGACCGGCCAGATGCAGCCGCGCCAGCCCGGCGCCGGCCTCGCGGCAGTGGGCGACGGTCGGACGCCGGACCGAAAGCCCGGTGAGGAACTCGACCAGGGCGGCCGGCTTGTCGCGGACGGTCTTGAGCGTGCGCCCTTCGCGGTCGGCGACCGGCCGCGCGCTTGGGAAGTCGTGGTCCGCCAGCCAAGTCATCAGGTCGAGGAAATAGGGCAGCTCGTCTGCCTTCACCCGCCGCTCGTACAGGGTAAGGATGTAGCGGCCTTTGGTGGTCTCGAGCAGGAAGTTGGAATTCTCGACTCCCTCGGCGATACCCTTGAACGCAACGGCCTCGCCGATGTCGAAATCGGCGAGCAGTCCGCTCAGTTCCTCGTCGGAGATATCGGTGTAGACGGCCATGGCGCGGGGATGCGGGACGCCGGGCTGGCGGTCAAGACGCAGATCAGCTCGTCAGGACCCGGGGGAGCTTGAAGGTCACCGTTTCCCGCGTCGGGGCGACGTCCTCGATCGTCACCTCATAGCGGGTCGCGAGCTTGTCGATGAGGCCCTGGACCAGGATCTC
>JAZJXN010000093.1:0-7077 GCA_040390885.1 Pseudomonadota bacterium
CGGGCCTTCCTGGCCCCAGCCGGTCATGCGGCCGAACACCAGCTTCGGGTTGCGCTTCAGCACCACGTCCGGGCCGAGCCCCAGGCGCTCCATCACCCCCGGGCGGAAGCCCTCGATCAGGCCGTCGGCGCTTTCCAGCAGCTTCAGCACCGCCTCGATGGCGTCCGGCGACTTCAGGTCCAGCGCCACCGAGCGGCGGCCGCGGCTGGTGACGTCGGCCGGCGACGCGCGCCCCGATCCCTTGCGGTCGACCCGCACCACGTCGGCCCCGAGGTCCGACAGCAGCATGCCGCAGAACGGCCCCGGCCCGATGCCGGCGAACTCGACGATCTTCAGACCCGAAAGCGGTCCACTGCCCATGATGTGTTTCCTCTCGTTTGGCCGAGAGCTAGAGCGCGTGACGCATGGTCAGGCAAGCGCGGTCAGGCGGGTGGCCGGTCTTCGAGCCCATGGAAGATGCGGGTGATCAGGATCAGGCGCTCATAAACCCGATACTGGATGACGTAGTCGCCCCGCCCGAACGGGACTATGAGCTCGCGCGTGTTGGGTCGCTCGCCTGGAACGCCTCGCTCGCTGAATTCGCCTAGCGATGCCGCGGCGGCCTCAAGGGCTTCGGACGCCTTCCAGGCAGCATCCGGATTCTTTTCGAGCAGGAAGTCTACTAAGCGTCCGAGATCGTCTTCGGCGGCCGGACCGAACTGAACCCGGCGACTCACTCGCCAGCGGCCAGCTTCTGACTCATGCGCGCACGGAGACGCGCGAAGACAACCTCGGCGTCTTCGGCGATCCCGGTGCGCTCGTACTCATCAATGCGGGCGTTGGAAATCGCCCAGCGGTCCGTCTCGAGCGCTCCCGCAAGGAGGCGGTTGGCGAAGGCGTCCGTCGACTCGCCCGCCTCCGCCGCCGCCGCCTTGATGCGGGCGGCGGTTTCTTCGTCCAGCTTCACTGTCAGTGATCCGTCGGCCATGTCCCAATCCTAGCTCAAAACTGCGGGCTCGGCGACCTTTCAGAGCGTGCGGTGGCCGCAGCGACCAACCGCTCCAGCCAGCTATTCACCAGGCAATCGATGACCAGATGAACTCGATCCACCGCGCTGCGGTTATCGACGCGGTGGGGGCGGTTGAGGTCGAGATACCAACACTCGCCCTCCCCCATCGGGATCCGCTCGCCGTCCAGATAGAAGGCGACGTCGGCGTTGGTGACGACCGGCACATGCAGCCGCGCCACGCCGTCCGCGAAGCCGAGCCCATGGTCGGTGTGCTCGCGGATGCTGGAGCCGGCGTGCAGCTTCAGCAGGCGCGCATTCTCCAGCGGACATTCGAAGGTCGCCAGCACCTGCGCCAGGCAGGGCAGTCGCGCCAGCGTCGGCGTGTCCGCACAGGCGCCGCAGCCGGGCGGCGTCGGGAACAGCCAGCCGTCGCGACCTTCCGGCGACCGCAGGGCCACGCCGCTCCAGTCGCCCTCGTAGTCGTGGGTGTTGTAGTGAGCGACCCAAGCGTCGGCCGGCAGTGAGGCGACCTCGGCCTGCAGCCGAGACACATCGAACAGAAACGGCAGCCGGACCTGGCTGAGCATCGGCCCCTCCCCGCGGATCGCGGAGAGGGTAGCGCATAAGTGGCGCCTGGAGCGACTTCTCTTAAAGGGATTGGCCGTCGTCGATGGTGATCAACGTGCCGGTGATGAAGTGGGCCCGGCGGCCAGCCAGCATCAGCAGGGCCTCGTCGAGCACGTCGCCGTCCATCAGGCGGCGGCGGGGGAAACCCTTGATCTGCTTCTGGCCTCCCTCTTCCTGGAACCAGTCGGAATTGATCTCGGTCTCGATGTAGCCGGGGCAGATGGCGTTGACGGCGATCCGCGGCCGGGCCCACTCGCGGGCCAGGCCCTTGGTCAGGGAGGCGCAGGCGGCCTTGGACAGGCAATAGACGGTCAGCCCGCCGAGCTGCTCGAAGGCGGCGATCGAGGCGATGTTGATGATCCGCGCCTCGCCACGTTCGGCGACGCCGCTGGCTATCATCCGCTTGGCGGCCTCGACGGCGCCGAAATAGACGCCCCGGGTGTTGACGGCGATGGTCTGGTCGAAGACCTCCGGCGTCATCTCCAGCGCCATGCCGTCGCCGCCGACGCCGGCGTTGTTGACCATGATCGAGATCGGCCCGAGCGCCGCCTCGGCCTTGTCCAGGGCCGGGCCGATCGCGGCGGTGTCGGAGACGTCGAGGGCGATGGCCACGGCCTTGCCGCCCTTGGCGGTCAGCTCGGCGACCAGAGACTCGAGGCGATCGGTGCGACGGGCCATCAGCGCCACCGCGGCGCCGGCGTCGGTCAGCACATGGGCGAAGCGCGCGCCGAGGCCGCTGGAAGCGCCCGTCACCACCGCCACGCGGCCGGCCAGAGGTTTGTCGGTCATGGTCTCATCCCCTTCGAAAACAGCGTGCCGTATCGCTATCCCCAGCGGCGGCCTCTGCTATGTTGCGCCTTGCGATTCCGGTCGTGGCTGCGATCAGCCGATCGGGGCGGGCGGCGTCAAGGGCGGGAGTTCGAGCGGGTTGTCAATTCAGGCCCGAATTTTGATCGTGGCGAGAGACGACGCCCTGGCCGGTCCGCTGGCCGAGGGGCTGGATCGTCTCGGCTGGCGCACGATCACCGCGCGGGGGCCCTACGCGGCCATCGCGGCGCTGGGCGACCTGGCGATCGAGGCGGTGATCGTCGATGTCGCCAGCGGCGGCCATGACGCCCTGACCCTGGCCCGGCGGCTGAAGGCCGCCTGCGCGCCGCGGAGACTGCCGGTGATCGCCATCGGCGACCCCGACCCGCAGCTGGACAGCTACGCCTTCGACCTGACCCTGGCCCCGCCGCTGCATCCGGCCCAGGCCGTGCTGAGGCTCGAATCGCTGGTCCGCATGGCCGTGGCCGAGGAGGAGTTCGAGCTCCGCCTCGAGACCTTCGCCGAGCGTGGACGCCGGCTGGATCTGCCCGAGCCGCACACCGAGCCCTACCGGATCCTGGCGGTCGGCGAACCGGCCCCGCAGTTCCTCGCCCTCAGCAACGCCCTGACCCGCAGCGGCGCGGACGTGGTCGGCGCCTTCACCGCCTTCACCGCCTTCGACTACCTGCACGAGCGGGCGTTCGACTCGGTGGTGCTCTGGGCCGGCGACAACAGCGCCGAGGCCCTGTCCATCGCCGCCGGCATGCGCCGTAACACGCGGCTCTACCACATCCCCGCCCTGCTCTATCTGCGGGCCGAGAGCTATGTGACCACCTCCGAGGCCTTCCATCGTGGGGTGTCGGACGTCGCCTCGCCCGAGACAGCCGAAACCGAAACGGCCAAGCGCGTGATCGAGCTGGCCCGCAGCTATCGCCGCCAGACCGCCATCCGCCAGGCGCTGGAGAAGGCGCGCAGCAGCGGGCTGATGGACGCCGCCACCGGCCTGTTCACCCGCGACCTGTTCGCCAGCCATCTGGGCCGCCTCGCCACCGCCTCGCGCCTGCGCAACCGGCCGATGAGCGTCTGCGTGTTGCGGGTCGCCGACCGGGCCGAGGTCACCGCCGCCCGCGCCGGCGGTTGGCTGGACCGCGCCATTCCCCAGATCGGCTCGATGATCGGCCGGCTTGTCCGGGCCGAGGACACCGCCGCCCGACTCGGTCCCGAGGTGTTCGCGCTCGCCCTGCCCGCGACGCCGCACGGCGCCGGCCGCTCGGCCGCCGAGCGCATCGCCGCCGTCATCGCCTGCACCGCCTTCGACGCGGGAGAGGGCAAGCCGCCCTTCACCGTCGATTTCGACATCGGCGTCGCCCAGCTCGAACCGGGCGAGAACGCCGCCAGGGCGCTGGAACGGGCCGCAAGCCGCGCCCTGCAGCGCGAAGCCAGCTAGTCACCGCAAGGAGCAGCCATGCAGATCGACTTCATCGCCGACGTCGTCTGTCCCTGGTGCTACCTCGGCTGGCGGCGCCTCGAGAAAGCCCTGGCCCTGCGGCCGGACATCGAGGCCAACATCGTCTGGCGCCCCTACCAGCTCGACCCGACGCTTCCGGACGAGGGCGTCGACCGCAAGGCCTACATGGCCGCCAAGTTCCCCGATCCAGAGCGCCGGGCCGCCATCGGCAAGATCCTCTCGGACGCGGCGGCCGAGGACGGCATCGTCCTGAACCTCGACGCCGCGCTTGTGTCGCCCAACACCAACGCGGCCCACCGGGTGATCCGCTGGGCCCAGACCGCCGGCCTGCAGGTGCCGGTGCTGGAAGGCGTGCTGTCCGCCTACTTCACCCACGGCCACGACATCGGCGACCCGATCGTGCTGGCCGACATCGCCGGCGCGGCGGGCATGGACCGGCTGCTGGTCCTCAAGCTGCTGTCCGAAGGCGCCGACAAGGATGCCATCACCCGCGAGCACCAGCAGGCGCACGAGGCGGGAGTCTCGGGCGTGCCCTTCATGATCTTCGACGGCAAGCTGGCGGTCTCCGGGGCAGAGCCGCCGGAGCGTCTGGTCAAGGCGCTGGACAAGGCGCTGGAACCGGTCGCGTGACACTGGACGTGTCGGGGCGCCTGGCGCCGCTGATCGGCCTTGGCGTCTTCGGGGCGGTGATGATCTTCCGCTTTTCGAAGGCGCGGAAGGCCCGCCCGTTGAAACTGGAATGGATGTGGGTGCTGCCCGCTTTCCTGATGCTGGCGACCGGCGCCCTGCTCTGGCAGCTGCCGCCGCGCGGGCTGGAGTGGCTGTGGCTGGTCCTCGCCTGCGCCATAGGCGGCGCCGTTGGCTGGCAGCGCGGCCGAATGATGCAGATCACCGTCGATCCGCAGTCCCACGCCCTCAACCAGCAGGCCTCGCCCGCCGCGCTCATCCTTCTCGTGGCCCTGGTCGCCGTCCGCTACGCCCTGCACGAGGGCCTGAGCGCCGAGGCGCAGGCTTGGCATCTGTCGGCGGCCTTCCTCACCGATGTCTTCGTGGTCTTCGCCATGGCTCTTTTGACCGTCGCCCGGCTGGAGATGTTTCTGCGCGCCCGTCGGCTTCTGGCGCACGCCCGGGCGCCATCGTCACCAGGTTGACGTATCCGCGTTCTAGGACTTGGAAATGATGCGCTTTCCGACCGCCTGCGCCATCGCGCTGACCACGCTCTGCGTTCCCGTCACGGCCGGGGCATACGCCGATCAGGCGCTGCTCGCGCGCGGCGACTACCTCGTCAACAGCGTGGTGGGCTGCGGCCATTGCCATTCGCCGCGTGACGCCGGCGGCAGGAAGATTCCGGGCCGGGAGCTGACAGGCGGCGTCATGCAGTACGCGCCGATCAAGCCGATACCGACCTGGGCCCCGCGAGCGCCGTCCATCGCCGGACTGCCCGCCGGCTATACGGTGAAGGACATGCAGGTGTTCATGGAGACGGGGCGTAAGCCCAACGGATCGAAGGCGCGACCGCCGATGCCCCCCTTCCAGCTCAAACCGGAAGACGCGCGCGCGATCGCGGCCTACCTCGACTCCCTCAAGCCGGCCGGCGCGCGCTGACGCGACGTCACGGCTCGACAGGCAAGGCGCGATCCTCATACCGTGCGCCCCGGCGGGACAAGCCACCGGCGGCAGCGACCGCTCAGGGGAGAGACGATCATGAAGCTCGAAGGCGGATGCTATTGCGGCGCGCTGCGCTATGAGGCCGAGGGCGCGCCGATGATGAAGGCGCAGTGCCACTGCCGCGAATGCCAGTACCTGACCGGCGGCTCGCCCAACATGTTCTTCGCCTGGCCGCTCGCCGGCTTCAAATACACCAAGGGCGCCCCCAAGCAGTTCACGCGCAGCGACATCGAGAACCCGGTCACCCGCGAGTTCTGCGCCGAGTGCGGCACCCAGATCGTCACCCGGCCGCCGGGCTTCCCGGCCGTGATCCTGAAGGTCGGTTCGCTCGACGATCCCAGCCAGTTCACGCCCGACATGGCCATCTACACGGTCGACAAGCAGGCCTTCCACCACGTCCCCGAAGGCATGCCCGCCTTCGAGCGGCTGCCGGGTTAGGAGAGATCAGATGATCGTCGTCAGCGTTCTCTACCCGTCCTCGGCCGAAGCCAGCTTCGACCAGGCCTACTACGACGCCACCCACATCCCGCTGGTGAAGGACGCGTTCGGCTCCACCGGTCTCAAGGACGTGCTGGTGTTCAAGGGCCTGCCCGGCGGCGACGGCGCGCCGCCGCCGTATGTCGCCATGGCCCATCTGGTGTTCGAGGACGTCGCCGGCCTGCAGGCCTCGATGGGCGGTCCCCGCGCCGCCGAGGTGATGGCCGACGTGGCCCGCTTCACCAACATCACCCCGCTGAGCCAGATCAGCACCCACGACTGACTCCGATGCCACGCCGCTCGACGCCATCACCTCGCCACAGCCGGGCGTGATGATCCGAGCAGGGCTTCATGGGGATCGGGCATGACGAGGGCGAAGCAGCCGTCGCACGAGGTGGCGGGCGTGCGGGCCAGGGCTCTGGCCGCGGCGGCGAATATCCTCGCCGCCCAGGGCGAGGAGGAGCTGAGCCTGCGGCTGATCGCCGACCAGGCCGGGATCGGGCTGGCCTCGATCTACCACTACTTCGCCAGCAAGGAGGACCTGCTCCTCAGCCTCGCCCTCGCCGGTGTCGAGGACCTGCGGCAGGACATACTCGACTACCAGAAGAGCCCCGAGTTCAGCTCGCCGATGCGCGGCGGCGCCCGCGCCTACTTCGGCTTCGCCCGGTCGCAGCCCCGACTGTTCTCGCTGATGTTCAGCGAGCGGCTGCTGGCCCGCCACGAGGTCCTGCGGGACGCCGAATACCGCATGTTCCTCGCCTACAAGGCGGCGGTCGAGGCCGACGACCGCATCCCGGACCGCCACCAGGAGAACGCGGCCTATGCCCTCTGGGCGCTGGGCCGCGGCATGGCGGCGATCATCGCCTCATACCCGAGCGGCCAGATCCCGCCCGAATTGCTGGAGAAGCTGTTCGCGGGCGGCGCCTATCTGATCGACCACCCGGAGTAGTAGATGCTCCCCTCTGGGGGAGCTGTCGCCGCGTAGCGGTGACTGAGGGGGTCTGTTCAGCATGCAGCGTCTCACGGACCTGACCCCCTCCGT
>JAZJXN010000093.1:7087-9029 GCA_040390885.1 Pseudomonadota bacterium
ATCTGTCCCTGCTTCGCCTTTGGCTTCGCAGGGCCACCTCGCCCAGAGGGGAGGATCAATTACACCCGCCGCGGGATCATCACCGGCAGGGTCTCGTAGCCGCGCACGAACACCGAATAGCTGCGCTTGGGCTCGCCGGTCACGACGATCTCGGGGAAGCGCTTGAGGATCTCTTCCCAGATGATCTGCAGCTGCAGCTCGGCCAGGCGGTTGCCGACGCAGCGGTGGATGCCGAAGCCGAACGAGATGTGCTGACGCGGCCGCTCGCGATCGATGATGTAGGCGTTGGGTTGTTCTATCACCGTCTCGTCGCGGTTGCCCGAGACGTACCACATGACCACCTTGTCGCCCTTGCGGATCAGCTTGCCGCCGAACTCGATGTCCTCCAGCGCGGTGCGGCGCATGTGCGCGAGCGGCGTCTGGTAGCGGATGGTCTCCGACACCATCGACGGGATCAGGCCCGGGTTGGCGCGCAGCTTGGCGTACTGGTCCGGGTTGCGGTTCAGCTCGAACACCGAGCCGGAGATGGTGTTGCGGGTGGTGTCGTTGCCGCCGACAGTCAGCAGCACGACGTTGCCGAAGAACTCGCGCGGGGCCATGTCCCGCGTCGCCGGATGGTGGGCCAGCATCGAGATCAGGTCCTCGGCCGGCGGGGCGTTGACCTTCTTGTTCCAGAGCTCGGCGAAATAGGCCTGGTACTCGGCGAAGATCTCCAGCTTCTGCTCGAAGCTCTCGACGATGCCGCCCGGCATCGGGATGGCGGTGACCACGTCCGACCAGTAGGGCAGCTTGCGACGGTCCTGCTGCGGCGCGTCGAACAGGGTGGCCAGGGTCATGGCCGTCAGTTCCTTGGACACCAGGTCGACCCAGTCGAATTCCTCGCCGATCGGCAGGCTGTCGAGGATCGCCCCTGCCCGTTCGCGGATCAGCGGGCCAAGCACCTGGAGGTTCGCGGGCGAGACAGCGGGGCTGACCGCCTTGCGCTGGATGTCGTGCCTGGGCGGGTCCATGGCGATGAACATCGGCAGCGGTTCGAAGTTGGCCTGGCCGCCGCCGATGGTGATGCCGCCGAGCAGGAAGTCCGACGAGAACACCTGGTGGTTGGTGTCGACGGCCATGATGTCGTTGTAGCGGGTGATCGACCAGTAGGGTCCGTACTCGCCGCCCTCGGTGAAGTGGACCGGGTCCTCGGCCCGCAGCCGGTCGAAGATCGGCCACATCGTATCGGCCTGGAACAACGCCGGCTGCGCCGGATCGAGGCTCTCGAGGGGTGCGGCGGCGACCGCGTCCACCGCGCCGCTGAGGTCGACCGTTCCGTCATCCATCGTTCCGCTCCACGCGCAATCCATCGATCACGTCAGAGCAGAAGGGTTCGAACAGCGTTCCACAAGCCCCGGAAAGGGGGCCTCAGCCCTTCGCGAGCTTCGCCAGCGTCGTCAGGATGCGCTCGGCCGCGTCGAGACGCTGCTTCGAGGTGTCCCACTCGCCCTTCACCACCACCTTCTGGTCGGGGCGGATTTTCCACAGGATCTGGTTGGCGGCGATGTACTGCATCAGCGCGCCCGGGTTGGCGAAGTTGTTGTCGCGGAAGGTCAGCACCGCGCCCTTGGGCCCGACGTCGATCTTGGCGACGTTGGTCTCGCGGCACAGGCCCTTGATGCCGACCACCTTGAGCAGGCTGTCGGTCTCGGGCGGCAGCGGGCCGAAGCGGTCGATCAGCTCGGCGGCCAGGGCCTCGCGGTCCTGCGACTTCTCGGCCTCGGACAGGCGGCGGTACATCGACAGGCGCACGTTGAGGTCGGGGACGTAGTCCTCCGGGATCAGCACGGCGGCGCCGGTGTTGATCAGCGGCGACCAGCCACGATCGCTGTTCAGCGCCTCGGCGCCCTGGCGCTGGCGCAGCTCGGCGACGGCGTCCTCAAGCATCTGCTGGTACAGCTCG
>JAZJXN010000093.1:9039-9746 GCA_040390885.1 Pseudomonadota bacterium
GTCCGGGACGTATTCCTCTGGAATCAATACGGCGGCGCCGACATTGATGGCCGGAGACCAGCCGCGATCAACCGCTGGTCCCTCGCCCTTCTCGCGCAGGCTGGCGACCGCGTCCTCCAGCATCTGCTGGTACAGCTCGACGCCGATCTCCTTGATGTGGCCGCTCTGCTCGTCGCCGAGCAGGTTGCCGCCGCCGCGCTGGTCGAGGTCGTGGCTGGCCAGCTGGAAGCCCGCGCCAAGACTGTCGAGCGACTGCAGCACCTTCAGCCGCTTCTCGGCCGACAGGGTCAGCTGGCGGTCGGCGGGCGTCGTCAGATAGGCGTAGGCGCGCGCCTTGGAGCGGCCGACACGGCCGCGGATCTGGTAGAGCTGGGCGAGGCCGAACATGTCGGCCCGGTGCACGATCAGGGTGTTGGCCGAGGGGATATCCAGCCCACTTTCCACGATCGTGGTCGCGAGGAGCACGTCGTACTGCCCCTCATAGAAGGCGGTCATCACCTCCTCGAGCTGGGTCGGCGCCATCTGGCCGTGGCCGACGACGTACTTCACCTCCGGCACCTGCTCGCGCAGGAACCGCTCGCAGTCGGTCAGGTCCTTGATGCGCGGGACGACGAAGTAGGCCTGGCCGCCGCGATACTTCTCGCGCAGCAGCGCCTCGCGCAGGGTCACCGGATCCCAGGGCGTGATGTAGGTGCGCACCGCCAGCC
>JAZJXN010000094.1:0-12299 GCA_040390885.1 Pseudomonadota bacterium
GGCCCTACCACGACGCCCTGGCCGCCGCGATCGAGGCGGCGGTGGCGCGGCACGGCCACGCCCTGCTGTGGGACGCCCATTCGATCAGCGCGGTGGTCCCGAAGCTGTTCGACGGGACGCTGCCGGACCTGAACTTGGGCGCCGCCGCCGGCGCGGCCTGCGGCGAGGCTCCGCGCGCGGCGGCGTTCGCGGTCTGCGAGGCCAGCGGCTACCGCGCCGTGCTCGATGGACGGTTCAAGGGCGGCTTCATCACCCGCAACTACGGCGCGCCCGCGAAGGGCGTCCACGCCATCCAGATGGAGCTGGCCAAGCCCACGCACCTGGGCGCTGACAACCGGGTCGACGACGCTGTGGCAAGCCGGCTGCGACCGGTCCTGCGGAGCGCGATGGAAGCCGCGCTTGAGACCCTCTCCCGGAGGGAGAGGGGAGACTAGAGCGCGGCCAGGTTGCTCTTCTCCCGCCCGTAGGCGAGGTACACCGCCAGACCGATGACGTTCCAGATCACGAAGAACACCATGGTCTTGCTCGGCAGACCGGCGAACAGATAGGCGCAGCCGAGCACCGCGAACGGTCCGACCAGCCACCACAGCGGCGTCTTGAACCGCCGCGGCCGGGCCGGCTGCTGGACGCGCAGGATCATCATGGCGATGGCCGTGGCGATGAAGGCCGCCAGGGTGCCGGCGTTGGCGAGCGACACGATCTCGCCGAGCGGCAGGGCGCCCCCGAGGATCGCGGCGATGGCGCCGGTGAACATCGTCACCAGCACCGGGGTGCCGGTCCTGCTGTTCACCCGCGACATGAACTTGGGCAGCAGGCCGTCGCGGCCCATGGCGAAGAACACCCGGGTCTGACCGTACATGAAGACCATGATCACCGTCGGCATGGCGATGACGGCGGCCAGGCCGATCAGGCCGGCGGCCTGGTCGTGTCCTAGCTCGCGGATGATGAAGGCCAGCGGCTCCTTGCTCCTGGCGAACTCCGCCGGGGCCATGGCCCCGATCGCGGCGGCGGCCACGCCCATGTAGATCAGCGTACAGAGCAGCATCGAGCCGACGATGCCGATGGTCAGGTCGCGCGACGGGTTCTTCGTCTCCTCCGAGGCCGTCGAGATGGCGTCGAAGCCGTAGAAGGCGAAGAAGATGATCGCCGCGGCGCCCATCACCCCCATCTTCACCCCGTCGACCTCGTTCGCCCAGAAGCCGTGCGGCATGAAGGGCGTGAAGTTGGCGGCGTTGAAGGCGGGCAGGGCCAGGGCGATGAAGCCGGCCAGGGCGACCAGCTTGACGATGACCAGCACGAAGTTGACCCGGGCGCTCTCGCGGGTGCCCGCCGACAGCAGGGCGGCGACGGCCAGGGCGATGATCACCGCCGGCAGGTTCACGATGCCGCCGGCATGCGGTCCGTTGAGCAGCGCCTGCGGGAAGCCGGGGAAATACTGCAGCAGCAGGCCGGACGCGTAGCCGGCCCAGCCCACGGCCACAGCGGCGCAGACCACGGTGTATTCGAGGATCAGGCTCCAGCCGACGATCCAGGCGATGGTCTCGCCCATCACCGCGTAACTGTAGGTGTAGGCGCTGCCCGCGCGCGGCATCAGGGTCGCCATCTCGGCGTAGCAGAGGGCGGCGGCGGCGCAGACCGCGCCGGCGATCAGGAACGACAGCATCGCCCCTGGCCCCGCCAGGCCCGCGGCCTCACCGGTCAGGGTGTAGATGCCGGTGCCGACGATGGCGCCGACGCCGAGCGCGACCAGATGCGGCCAGCCCAGCGTCGCCTTCAGGCCGGAGCCCGCGACATGGCCGATGTCGCCGTCGATGGCGGTTCGGCGGGTGAGGAAACTCATGGATTGCCCCCAAATCGTGTTGAGGGACCTTCTCCCAGACCCCGGCCCCCGTCCAGTCGCCGTAGCCGGTCACGGATGGGCCGCGGCCGCCACGCGGCTCAAGCCGACCGTCGTGGCCGAGCGGAAATGCTCGCCATGGGATTCATGACCCCTCTGTCCGCCGCAGGGGCGGAGCAGGATCACGCTCTCACGGAGTAGCTGAACGAGTGGGGCCGGGCACAAGGCCCAGGATGACGAGCGGAAAAGGGCGTTCGCGGGCCGACCTACTCCGGCCAGATGTCCGTCATGCCGCCCTTGCGGTTGAGCATGTGGGTGGCGCGCTTGATGACGCTGAGCAGCAGTTCGATGCGCTGGTCGCGGTCGTAGGTGATGTTCGAGCGGGCCATGCCTTCGAGCATGAAGCGGGCGAGGTCGCGGCTGGCCTGGAAGCGCGGGCCGGCGCCGGCGTGCAGCATCTTGAGGAAGTGGTCGCCGATCTGGGCGCGGTCGAACTCGGCCTGGGCCGGCGCCAGCAGCTCGCGGATCATCGGGTCGGTGCGGGCGGCGGCCTCGAGCTCGCCGAAGGCCACGAACGGGTCGCGGTGCAGCAGCTCCCAATAGCTCTCGATGGCGTGCTCGGTGACGTCGCCGCCGGGCGGCAGGGTTTCGCTGGCCGAGCGGAACAGGGCCGACCGCTGGGCCTGGATATGCTCGATCGCCGCCTCGAGGAGGTCCTCCCGGGTCGGGAAGTGGTAGAGCATCGCCCCGCGGGTGATGCCGGCCGCTTCGGCCACCGCGGCGTTGGTCGCGGCGGCGTAACCCTGCTGCGCGATGACGCGAACGGCCTCGTCGAGAATCCGCGCCCGGGTGCGGCGGGATTTCGGGGTGTCACGCGGAAGAGACTGAACCTGAGTCATCAACTGTTGATTTAGGGGCTGTGATGTTGCGTCGCAACATCCCCTGACCATCCTTCATGAGACTGACATGCAATCAGCCTAGCTGCGGAGGTGCTGGCGCCTGCCGGGGGAGCGAGGATGACCGCCGACGCCCAGATTTTGAGCTTCCGAACCGTGTTCATCAGCGACGTGCATCTGGGCACGCGGGGATGCCAGGCGGATCTGCTGCTCGATTTCATCAAGAACATGGAGTGCGAGCAGCTCTATCTGGTCGGCGACATCATCGACGGCTGGAAGCTGAAGAGCGGCTGGCACTGGCCCCAGAGCCACAATGACGTCGTCCAGAAGGTGCTGCGCATGGCCCGCAAGGGCGTGCGGGTGATCTACGTCCCCGGCAACCACGACGAGGTCGCGCGCGACTTCTGCGGCATCCATTTCGGGGGCGTGGTGGTGGTTCGCGACGCCATTCACCAGACCGCCGACGGCCGCCGCTTCCTGGTCGTCCATGGCGATGAGTTCGACGGCATCGTCCAGCACGCCCGCTGGCTCGCCTTCCTTGGCGATTGGTCCTATAGGACCCTCCTGATGCTGAACACCTTGGTGGCCCGGGTGCGCCACCGGATGGGGCTCGGCTACTGGAGCTTTTCGGCCTATCTGAAGGTCAAGGTGAAGAACGCTCTCCAATTCATCGAGAATTTTGAACAGGCCGTGACCGACGAAGCCCGTCGGCGCGGCGTGGACGGCGTCATCTGCGGCCATATCCACAAGGCGGAAATGCGCGAGATGGACGGCATTCTCTACGTCAACGACGGCGACTGGGTGGAGAGCTGCACGGCCTTGGTCGAGCACCACGACGGGCGTCTGGAAATTATCGAGTGGGCCGGGGGCCGTTCCTGGTCCAAAATCCCGCAGGCGAATCTCGCCGACCTGCCGGAGCCCGTCGCCGCCTGATGCGAATTCTTCTGGCCACCGATGCCTGGGAACCCCAGGTCAACGGCGTCGTCCGTACGCTGACGCGCGTGGTCGACGAGATGCGCCTCATGGGCCACGAGGTCGAGGTCGTCAGTCCCGACCAGTTCAACACCGTGCCGCTGCCCACCTATTCCGAGATCAAGCTCGCGGTCGGCGCGTATGAGCCGGTGCAGGAGAAGTTCAAGTCCTTCGAGCCGGAGGCGATCCACATCGCCACCGAGGGCCCCGTGGGCATGGCTGCGCGGCGCGTCTGCGTGGAATGGAAGCTGCCGTTCACGACCAGCTATCACACGCGTTTCCCGGAGTACGTCTCGGCCCGGCTGCCGGTGCCCCTGGCCGCCGGCTATGCCTACATGAAGTGGTTCCACAAGCCGTCCGGCCGGATGATGGTGGCCACCGACACCATGCGCGACGAGCTGGAGAAGCACGGCTTCCGCAATATCTCGGCCTGGTCGCGGGGCGTCGACACCGACCAGTTCCACCCCAAGCGCCCGGACGAACCGGACGTGTTCGCCGGGCTGCCGCGGCCGATCTTCCTCAATGTCGGCCGGGTGGCCGTCGAGAAGAACATCGAGGCCTTCGCCTGCCTCGACCTGCCGGGGACCAAAGTGGTGGTCGGCGATGGACCGCAGCGCGCCGAGCTGGCGGCGAAGTATCCCGAGGTGAAGTTCGTCGGTGCCAAGTTCGGTGACGACCTGGCCGCCCACTTCAGCTGCGCCGATGTGTTCGTGTTCCCGTCCCTGACCGACACCTTCGGGCTGGTGATCCTGGAAGCCATGGCCGCGGGCGTGCCGGTGGCCGGGTTCAACGCGCCCGGGCCGGCCGACATCGTGCCGGGCTCGAACGCCGGCGTGCTCGCGCCCGGCCGCACCGACGGCCTGCGCGAGGCCTGCCTGGCCTGCCTGGAGCTTGATCGGGCCGAGGTCCGGCGCTTCGCCGAGGGCTTCAGCTGGCGCGCCTGCGCCGAGCAGTTCGTGCGCAATCTCGAGCCCTATCCCGAGCCCGAGAAGACCCGCTTCTGGCGGCGTCTGCGGCGGCTGGGACGGCTTCGGCGGCGGCGCGAAGCCGCCTAGGCGCGGGTATCGCCGCACCCGGGGTCCCGGGATTCCTGACTAGTCATGTGAAGAGCCGTCCCGCTTGCAGGTCCCGCGCGGTCGTTCTCGCGCGGCTCGACCCTGGGCGGCGCTCCGCGAGCCGGACGAGACGCAGAGCGCACAAAGAAAACGCCGCGGACCCGAGGGCCCGCGGCGCAGTTTGTCACAGAGGGATAGATCGTCGTCGGATCAGGACGCGGGGCGCGTCATGGCCTTTCCGGCGTTGAAGGCATCCTTGTTGGCCTGGTGCTGCGCGGCGGGCAGCGGGATCAGGCCGCGGCCCTGCAGGTAGCCGCCACGGCCGGTGGCCGCATCGGACACGTACTCGGCCACGAATTCCTTCAGGCCGGGGGTCACGCCGAGGTTGGACTTCTTCACGTAGACGTAGAGCGAACGCGCGAGCGGGTAGGAGCCGTTGGCGATCGTGGTCGGGGTCGGGGCGATGCCGTTGACGGTCGCGCCCTTCACCTTGTCCATGTTCTCCTCGAGGAACGAGAAGCCGAACACGCCGACCGAACCCGGGGTGCGGGTCAGGGTCTGGACGATGGCGTTGTCGTTCTCGCCGGCGTCGATCCAGCCGTCGCCGCGCAGCGGGTCGACCAGGCCCTTGAAGCCCTTCTCGTTGTTCGAGCGCATTTCGTCGAGGATCGGGTACTTGCGCGCGCCGGCTTCGACGCCGAGTTCGAGGAAGGCGTCACGGGTGCCGGAGGTGGGCGGCGGGCCGTAGACCACGATGCGGTTGCCCGGCAGGCCGGTGCCGACTTCGTCCCAGGTCTTGTAGGGGTTGGGGACGAACTTGCCGAAGCGCAGGACCTTGGACGACAGGCCCAGGTACAGGTGCTCGAGCTTGAAGGCGTAGTCAGGGCCGTCCTTGTCGCTGGCGATGACGATGCCGTCGAAGCCGATCTTGATGGCGATGATGTCCTTCACGCCCTTGGCGGCGCAGGCGTCGAATTCCGACTTCTTCATCGGACGCGAGGCGTTGGCGATGTCCGGGAAGCCTTCGCCCGTGCCGCCGCAGAACAGCTTGATGCCGCCGCCGGTGCCGAGCGATTCGACCTTGGGCGCCTTGGAGCCGGTCTTCTTGGCGAAGTTCTCCGCCACGCGGGTGGTGAAGGGGAACACCGTCGAGGAGCCGGCGGCCCAGACGTAGTCCCGGGCCGCGTGGGCCTGGGAGGCGAGGGTCATGACCGCCAGGGCGGCGGCCGTACCGAGAAGTTTCTTCATGGGATCGATCCTATCGGATTTGGTCGGCCTGAGCCTAGAAGTCGAGCTGGGCGCGGAACTGCAGGGTGTCGACGTCGGCGCTGCGGCCGGCGACGGGATTGTCGTTCTGCGACTTCGTGTAGTTCGCCTGGAAGCGGACGTACGGGACCGGGTAGTAGTTCACGCCCGCGGTCCAGGCCGTGTACTCGCCAGCGTCGCGCGACAGGGTCTGCGAAGCCGCCGTGGTGGCGCTTTCGTAGGCGTCGGTCAGGTCGGCGTAATCGTAACGAACGGCGAGCTCGACGCCGCCCCAGCCACCGGCCGTGACCGGGTTGAGGATCTTCGGACGGCCGAATTCACCCTTGGCCGCGTCGTAGTTGCGCATCTCGCCGGTCGGCCAGAAGCTGGCGAAGGCGTAGCCGACCTTGACGGTCGGATCGCCGCCGGCGGAGGCGCCGCCCGCGAAGCGCGAGACGTCGATGCTGGCGTATTCACCCTGGACCGAGAAGTTCTTGAACACCCAGGCGCCTTCGACGCCCCAGGTGGTGTCGGTGTCGCCGATGGCGCCGGTCGAGACGTAGCGGCTGCCGAAGGCGGTGTTCGGGCGGGTGGCGTAGGAGAAGGCGGCTTCGCTGCCGTGTTCGCGATAGCGACCGAAGGCGGCGAGGTGGACCTTGTTCTCGTCTTCCAGGATCGGCGCGAAGCTGGCGCGCAGGGTGGCGCCGACGCGTTCCTGGACATCCGGACCGTTGGTGGTGGCCGAGGTCAGGTCGGAGCTGTTGATCGAGTCGCCCTGGGCGGCGCCGGTCACGGTCCAGTTCGGGCCGTTGAACTTCACGACCGCGCTGAGCAGGTAGCTGTCGGGACCCATTTCACCGTAGGGACCACGGTCCATGAAGGTGGTGAAGCGGGTCGAGGTCAGGTTCTCGAGGCCGGCGGCCTTGATGTTACCGACCATGATCGAGGCGGTGTCGGTCGGCTTGTACTCGATGACGACGTCATCCCAGGCCCAGGCCCCGCCGTTCACGGCGCCGCCTTCGATCTTGTAGGCGAAGAAGCTGTTCAGCTGGCCTTCGACGCCGAGGAACACCTGGCGGCCACGGAAGGCGCGGGTCGAGAAGTCGGAGCCGGTCTCAAGGTCGACGTCCTGGAACACCGCGTCCAGCAGCACCCGGCCGCGGACCTTGAAGCTGACACCGTCATTCGTGAATTGCGGAGCGCCCTTCCAGGCGGTCGAGGTCTCCTGGGCCTGCGCGCCCGAAGCCAGGGCCAGCGCCATGAGGGCGCCCAGCGCAGACCCGCACACCAGCGTGGTCTTCGTTTTCATCGTCGGATCCTTGTCGAATATCCCCATGCCCCTCGTATGGGGGCGCGGCCCTCGCTCTAGGCCCGGGTGGCGACGCTTCGGCGACAGCCGGCGCAAGGTTCGATGACGGCGTAACGTCGTTATTGTGACAGTCGGTCCGACACCGGACAGACTGTCACATATCAATCCCTTGCAGGGCTTGGGTTTGATGCCGGAACGGGCGGCCGGCGCCGACCGTGGCGAAATTCACACAGCGCGGCTCAGAGGAGGCGGCTGCGGATCGCCTGTGACAGAAGGTCGATCGCCGACACGGCGACCACGATGACCAGCACGATGCAGCCGGTCTCGCCGTATTTGAAGCTGCTCGTCGAGTCGATCAGCACCTGGCCGATGCCGCCGGCGCCGATCAGGCCGAGCACGGTGGCGGCGCGGCTGTTGGATTCGAAGCGGTACAGGGCGTAGCTCACCCACAGCGGCGCGACCTGCGGGATCACGCCCCAGACGATCTCGGCCAGCTTCCCGGCGCCGGTGGCGCGGACGCCCTCGACAGGACCCTTGTCGATCGACTCGACCGCCTCGGAGAACAGTTTGGCCAGCACGCCGCCGGTGTTGAACATCATCGCCATGACGCCGGCGAACGGCCCCAGACCGACGGCGGTGATGAAGATGATGGCGACCACGAGGTCGGGGATCGAGCGGATCAGGTCCAGGACACGGCGGACCGGCTGCTGGATCCAGGCGGGGGTGATGTTGCTGGCGCCGAGCAGGCCCAGCGGAATGGCGACGATGATGGCCAGGGCCGTGCCCCAGAGCGCCATCTGGATCGTCTGCCACATCTTGCTGACGTAGACCCCCCAGGCGTTGCCGGTCAGGTCGGTCAGTGTCCAGCCGGCGTCCCAGAACCGGAACGGCGCGAAGAAGTCGCTGACGAACTCGCCCATGCCGCTCTCGCTGCTGAACAGCATCGGGAACTTGCCGATTTCGGCCGGGCCGAAGCTGACGATCAGCAGCACCGCCACCCCGCCCCACAGGGCGAAGTCGAACAGCCGCGCCGAGAGCGGGCGCTGTGGCGGCAGCAGGGTGGTTTCAGCGGTCATGCGTGGATCAGTTCGCCGGGACCGCGGCCGGCTTGGCGCCAGCCTTGGCGATGGCCACCGCGCGCTCGGCCTTGATCGCGTCGAGGGCCTTCTGCGCGGCGGCTATCTTGGCGGCGTCGCCGCCTTCCTTGGCGATGCCGAAGCTCTCGAGGGCTTCCATCTCGCGCACCACCAGCAGGTGGGTGTCGTCGGCGGGCAGGAAGCCGCCGATGCTGATCTTGGCGAGGTTGGCGCGCTGGCGGGCCGCGTCGGGGCCGTCGCCCTGGCCGTAGGTCAGGAAGAACTGGCGCAGCTTCTCCTTCACCACCGGGTCGAGGTCCTTGCGCCAGACGATCGGATCCTCGGGCAGGGTCGGCGATTCCCAGATCACGCGGATCTTCTCGGCCTGGCCGTCCTTGCGTTCGCTGTTCAGGCGGATGGCCGTGGAGTTGTTGGTCGCCGCGTCCAGTCGGCCCGCCGCGACGGCGAACAGGTTGGAGGCGTGGTTGGCGGTCAGCACCGTCTTGAAGCAGGCGTCCGGCTTCACCCCGGCAGGGATGAAGACATAGGTCATCGGCGCCAGGGTGCCGGAGGTCGACTTCTTGTCGCCCATGCCGAAGTTCAGCGTCCGGTCGCACTTCAGCAGGTCTTCGACGGTGCGGATCGGGCTGTCCTTGGGGACGATGATCACCGACTTGTAGCCGTCCTCGCCGGACGGATCGAAGGTGCGGGCGAAGACCTCGCCGTTCGAGCGGCGCACGGCTTCGAGGCCCGACTGGTTGGAGAACCAGCCGAAGTCGGTCTGCTTGAACCGCATCGCCTCGATCAGGGCGCTGTAGTTGGACGAGAAGAACGGCTTCACCTTCAGGCCGGTGGCCTTCTCCATGTCGACCAGCACCGGCGCCCAGTAGGACTCCATATTCTGGGCGGACTCGGTCGAGAGGATCGAGAAAGTGACGGTGTCGGGCGTCTTGCCCGCGCCCACGTCCTTCTGGCCGCAGCCGGCGAGGGCTAGCGCCGCGACGGCCCCGAGGGCGATCAACGAACGGCGAACGATCATGTCGGGGCTCCTTCCCAGAAGACGTCTTCGAATTCCGGGCCGTAGATGTCGATGAGTTTGTCGCGCTTCAGGCCGCTGCTGGGGCCGTCGTAGACGACCTTGCCGGCCTTCAGGGCGATCACGCGCTTGCAGTACTTCAGCGCGTAGTCGACCTGGTGAAGGGTGACGATGACGGTGAGTCCGTCGGTGGCGTTGAGATCCTTGAGGATCTCCATGACCTTGCGGGCCGCGACCGGGTCGAGCGAGGCGACCGGTTCGTCCGCGAGGATGATCTTGGCGCGCTGGACCAGCGCCCGGGCGATGGCCCCCCGCTGCTGCTGGCCGCCCGAGAGGGTGTTGGCGCGCTGGCCGGCGTAGTCGGACACGCCGACCCGGTGCAGGGCGGCCATGGCGGCCTGCTGGGTCTCGAGCGGCCATTTGCCGAACAGCCCGCGCAGGTAGCCGATCCGCCCGAGCGATCCGAGCGCGACGTTGGTGAACAGGCTGAGCCGTCCGACCAGGTTGAACTGCTGGGCGATGAAGCCGATGCGGATGCGCGCGTCGCGCACCTTGTCGCTGACCTTGCCCCGGTCCTGGACCTTGCCGCCGAAGGCCTCGATGACGCCGCCCTGGTCGATGGTCTGCAATCCGTCGATGGACCGCAGCAGCGTCGATTTGCCCGAACCGGAGGGGCCGATCAGCGCCACCATCTCGCCGCGGGCGACGTCCAGCGACACCCCGTCGAGCGCGCGCCGGGGGCCAAAGGTCTTCGAGACCGAGCGAATGGAGAGAACTGCGTCCGACGTCATGGCTACGGGAGAGTCCTTAACACAGAAGGCCGGTTGTCGTGGACGGTGCGTGCGAAACTTTCGTGACGCGGGGCAAATCCGTCCCACCGCCTTGCACACCGGCCCGGAGGGGCCCGGCGGGCCATACAGGAAACTTCCGTACACGACGAGTGCGACGCCTTGTCCACGGCATCCCTGACCCGGCAAGGGGAAAATACCGCTTTACATGCGGGGCCCCAGTCCCTATTTCCCCCGTCCTCCGGCGGACCCCGTGTCCATCTGCGCTGCTAACGCCGGTCTGGGTTCAACTATCAATGGGGGTTACGTGAATTGCACACGTACCATAAGCCCCTGGACCTGGTCCGTGAGCGGTCTCCGGAACGTCCTGTCGCCCTCGTGCGACAAGACACCGTTGCCGTAGCGGCGCGCTGGTTCCAGGAGAACTTCAAAGGCGACGTCCTCTATGCCGTGAAGGCAAACCCTTCACCTTGGGTCATCAAGACCCTGGCCCAGAATGGCGTTACCGGCTTTGACGTAGCCTCGGTCAATGAGATCGAGCTGGTGGCGGAACACGCGCCGGGCTTCCGCATGGCGTTCATGCACCCGGTGAAGAGCCGGGCAGCGATCTCGGCCGCCTACTTCGATCACGGCGTTCGCACCTTCTCGTTCGACACCCACGAGGAGCTCGAGAAGATTCTCGACGCGACCGGCGGGGCCAAAGACCTGACCCTGATCGTGCGCATGGCCGTCTCGGCCGAGGGCGCGGCCTACAGCCTGTCGGGCAAGTTCGGCGTCGATAGCCACCATGCCCCGGACCTGATGCTGGCCGCCCGCCGCGCCACCCAGGAACTGATGGGCGTGTCCTTCCACGTCGGCAGCCAGTGCATGCGTCCGACCGCGTTCCAGGCCGCCATGGCCCAGACCGGCCGCGCCCTGGTCCGCGCCGGCGTGTTCGCCGACGTCATCGACGTGGGCGGCGGTTTCCCGTCGATCTATCCCGGCATGATCCCGCCGGACATGAGCGACTACATCGCCGCTATCGACCGCGGCTTCAACGAGATGCCGGTGTCGGAGACGACCGAGCTGTGGTGCGAACCCGGCCGCGCGCTCGTCGCCGAGTCGACCTCGCTGCTGACGCGCGTCGAGCTGCGCAAGGGCGACTCCCTGTACCTGAACGACGGCGCCTACGGCTCGCTGTTCGACGCCGCCCACAGCAAGTGGCCGTTCCCGGTCAAGGGCTATCGCGGCGGCGCCGAGGCCGGCGAACTCGACGGCGCGCTCAAGCCGTTCCAGTTCTACGGCCCGACCTGCGACTCGATCGACGTCATGCCGGGACCCTTCTGGCTGCCGGAAAACATCGGCGAGGGCGACTTCGTCGAGATCGGCATGCTGGGCGCCTACGGCGTGGCGATGCGCACCGACTTCAACGGCTTCGGCGCCGTCGAGACGGTCGAGGTGGATGACGCGCCGATGGCCTCGATGTTCGGCCTGGCCCGGCGTTCGATCCCGGTGCCGCGCACCGAGACCAACGTCGTCAAGCTGTCGCGCCCGAAGAGCAAGAAGCGCCGCCGGAGATAATCCGCCGCTCGTGCGTTAAACCCCCAGCCCGTCGCTCCGTCCGGGCTGGGGTCTAACCCCATTGGACGGGCGCTCACTGTCAGGGAAACCGAAGCGATGAACGCTCCCGTTCCGAACTCCAAGGCCCAGCTGCTCGCCAACACCGTCGAGCACATCGACATCACCAGCTTCGACGCCCGTCCGATCATCGACGGCATGCGCAAGATGTCGTTCAGCTCGCGCGACACCGCCCGGGCGGCGGACATCTTCAACATGGCGCTGGAAGACAAGGCCTGCTCGCCGTGGCTGATCCTGGCCGGGTCGACCTCGGCCGGCGGCTGCATGCACGTCTACCGGGACATGGTGAAGTTCGGCATGGTCGACGCCATCGTCGCCACCGGCGCCTCGATCGTCGACATGGATTTCTTCGAGGCCCTCGGCTTCAAGCACTACCAGGCCGCCGGCCCGGTGGACGACAACGTGCTGCGCGACAACTACATCGACCGCATCTACGACACCTACATCGACGAGGAAGAGCTCCAGGCC
>JAZJXN010000095.1:0-9309 GCA_040390885.1 Pseudomonadota bacterium
CCAACTACAACACCATGGGCGTGGCCAAGGCGGCGCTGGAGGCGGCGACCCGCTATATCGCCCGCGACCTCGGTCCCAAGGGCATCCGCGTCAACGCCATCTCGGCGGGGGCCATGCGCACCCTGTCGCTGGCCGGCATCTCCGGCGGCCGCGGCATGATCAGCCAGGGGCGCGCCTTCAGCGCCCTGAAGGAAGACACCTCGATGGAGGGCGTGGCCGGGGCGGCTCTGTGGCTGCTGTCGGAATTGGGCCGCTCGACCACCGGCGAAGTGGTCCACGTCGACGCCGGCTTCCACATGATCGGCCTGCCGGACGGCGAGGCGGAAGCCTAGGCCGCGTAAGCCTTCATGAACACGCGGGCGGCCTCGGCCGCCCAGCGCTGCACCTCGTCGTCCGTCAGCTCGCCGGCGATGTTCAGCAGCGCCTGCGTCTGGCGATGGCCCAGCACCATCCCGCTGAAGAACTCGGCCGCCTGCAGGGGATCGGGCGTGTTCAGCCGTCCGGCCCGGGTCTCCATCTCGAGGAAGGCGGCCAGCTGGGCCCGCGAGTGCATCGGTCCGGCTTCGAAGAAGCCGCGCGCCAGATCGGGCAGTTCAGCGGAGCTCTGGATCGTCACCCGCATCAGCGAGTAGCGCTTGTTGCTGACCACGCCCAGAAGGGTGCGGGCGTAGGCGGTCAGGGTCTGCTCGGGATGCTGTTCGGCGCCCGGCGCGCGCAGGGTGGCGGTGATCCCCGCCACGCGCCGCCCGACGAGGGCGCGGATCAGCTCGGCCTTGCTGCCATAGTGATTGTAGACGGTCTGCTTGGAGACTCCGGCCCGGCGGGCGATCTCCTCCATCGGCGCGGACAGGCCGCGTTCACCGAGCACGTCGGAGGCCGCGTCGAGGATGGCCTCGGTCTTGGCGACGTCGATCTGTCCGGCGATCCGGGGCATGGCGTCCTAGTGACCTCCGCCGCCGGTCGGCGGCGCGTTCTTGGCGGGCGCTGCGAATAGCGCCAGGAACCCGGCGAACGCCAGCCCCACGGCGAGCATCGCAAAGGCGTCGCCGAAGGCCAGGATCGCGGCCTTCTGGTGAATCATCATTCCGACAGCCTTGTAGCCCGCGCCCTCCGGGTCGGCGACCCCGAGCTGGGCCATGCGTGCGGTCAGGCCCGCCATCAGGTTCTGGCTCTGGGCGCTGGCCGAGCTCATCGCGCTGGTCAGCTCGTTGTAGTGGCGTGCCGTCTGCTGTGTCAGGGCCGTCGACAGCAGGGCCAGACCCACCGCGCCGCCGACGTTGCGAGTCAGGTTCACCAGCGCCGAGGCGTCCTTCATCAGGGTCACCGGGATGGTGCTGACGGTCATCTGCTGGCTGGCGATCATGGCGATCATCACGCCCATGCCCCGGAACGCCTGCAGGTAGGCGAACTCCCAGAAGCCCCACTCCGCCGTGACCGCATGGCCCAGCCCCGTGCCGTAGGCGGCGATGGTGAAGCCGACGACCATCCCCACTCGCGGATCCCAGGTCCGCACGATCTTGCCGGCGATCGGGCCGGTGATGAACATGGTCAGGCCGGAAACCAGCATGGTGGTGCCGGTCTCGGCGGCCGAGTACCGCCGGATCTGGGCCAGGAACAGCGGCAGCACGAACGTCCCGCCGTAGAGACTCATGCCCGAGACCAGGGTCATGATGATGCCGATCGAGAAGTTCCGGTCCTTGAACGGCTTGAGCGAGACGATCGGCTGCCAGTAGCTGAGCTGTCGCCAGATGAAGGCCCCGAAGGTCACCACGCCGAGCACCGTCAGCCACAGGATGGTGTCGTCCTGGAACCAGCTGTCCTTGGCCCCCTCCTCGATCACGTACTGGATGCTGAGCAGGGCGATGGCCATCAGGCTGACGCCCCACCAGTCGACGCCCTTGGACAGGCTCGGGTCCCCCTTGTCGAAATTGCCGTATCGCCAGACCAGGAACAGCGCCAGCAGCCCCGGGGGCACGTTGACGAAGAACAGCCAGCGCCAGCTGGCGATGTCGGTCAGGTGCCCGCCCAGGGTCGGTCCCACGGTCGGGGCCAGGGTGACGATGAGGCCGACGACGACGTTGGCGGTGATCCGCCGCTCGGGCGGGAAGACGGTGAAGGCGGTCGAGAACACCACCGGGATCATCGCCCCGCCGGCGAGGCCCTGGATCGCCCGCATGAAGATCATCGACTCGATGCTGGTGGTCAGGCCGGTCAGGATGCTGCTGCCGATGAACAGCATGCAGGCGCCCATGAAGAACCGCTGCGTTCCCCACATCCGGCTCATGTACGCCGTGAGCGGCATGATCACGACTTCGGCCAGCAGGTAGACGGTCTGGACCCAGCTCATCTCGTCGGCGCTGGCGCCGATCCCGGCCTGGATCTGCGCCAGGGACGCGGCGACGATCTGGATGTCGAGGATGGCCATGAACTGGCCGATGATCATGCCGCCGAAGCCGAGCATGACCAGCGGCCAGGGCATCACCTCGCCGTTGGGCAGGGTCAGGCCCGGCTTGGCGGGCGCGGCCGTGTCGGCGGGGTGGACGACGGCGTCGGTCACGACGGTCTGGCCTTACTGCGACGACCCGCGGCGCACGAGCTGCGTCCCCGCGGTGGCGGCCTGGGCGAAGGAGACCCCGTTCTGGTCGCGGACGTCGACCTTGACGCTGACCGACAGGCCGGGACGCAGGCCGACGCCGGCCGGCTTGTCGATGACGATCCGCACCGGCACCCGCTGCGTGACCTTGGTGAAGTTGCCGACCGCGTTTTCGACCGGGATCAGCGCGAACTCCTGGCCGGTGGCCGGGGCGAAGCTCTCGACATGGGCCGCGATCGGCTCATCGCCGAAGGCGTCGGCCTTGACCTCGACCCGCTGGCCGATGCGCAGGCGACCCATCTGGGTCTCCTTGAAGTTGGCGACCACATAGGTCTGGCCGAGCGGCACGATGCTCATCAGGGCGGCGCCCGGCTGGACCAGCTGGCCGGGACGCAGGGAGCGGGCGCCGACGACGCCGGCGGCGGGCGCGCGGATGACGGTGCGTTCGAGATCGAGGCGGGCCTGCTGCACTGCGGCGCGGGCGGCGGCGGCGGCGGCGATGGTCTGGGCCTTGGCTGAGCCCAGCGAGGCGGCGCTGCGGCGCTCCGCCTCGAGCGCGGCCTGGGCCTGGGCGACGGTGGCGCTGGATTGCTCCGCCCCGGCGCGAACCGTCTGCAGCTTCTGGTCGGAGACCCAGCCCTTGGCAGAGAGATCGCCGTAGCGCTTCAGGTCGGCCTGCATGCGGCCCGATTCGGCGCGGGCGCTGGCGACGCCGGCGGCGCGCTCGGCGATCATCGCCTGTTCGAGGGCGGCCTTGTCGTCGACGGCGCTGATCGCGGCCTCAAGGGCCTCGGCGTTGGCGACGGCCTGGTCATACCGGGCCTGGAAGGTGGTGGGGTCGATCCGCGCCACGACCTGGCCGGCCTCGACATGCTCGTTGTCGGACACCAGCACCTCGACCACGTAACCCGACACCTGCGGGCTGACCTGGACCGTGTCGGCCTGGACGAACGCGTTGTCGGTGGTTTCGAAATGCTGCTTGTTCAGCCACCAGAACCCGCCGCCGATCAGGATGGCGAGCCCGACGACCCCGCCCACGATCAAGGGGACGAGCTTGTTCCTGGGAATGGACGGCATGGACGGCCCCGCACGATAAGCGTGAACTTTGGACTTTTCCGTCCAGAGAACGCGGATAGCGCCTCACATCGGGTCGGGCAAGCGTTAAATGGACGCGGGCGTCCACTAATCAAAGCCGGATGGGGGCGTTCTGCTCTTCGCCCAGGAACTCCGCCGCCTCGATGAGGGCGAGGGCCAGGCCGCAGGCCGCCTGCGTCTTCATGTCTCCGTCGCGGCACTCCGGGCATTCGGACCGCGCCCGGCTGGCAAAGAACAGCGTCGCCGGATCGCAGGGGGTGTCGAGAGTGAGCAGCTGAGCACGCGCCATAATGGAGAACCAGACTTCGGAAACGGAACGCAACCCTAGGCTTCCGACCCATCTCCGAGACCTTAATCGAGAGGGTGGCGGAACGACGCAGGGGGCGTGTTTTCGCGTCTGCGCGCGCTTTCGCCGCACGTCGCGTCGGGCTAGGCTGGGGACATGGCAGTTCAACGAGCCGCATCGCCCACCCTGGGCTGGGTTGCATTTTTCCTGGTCGCCTGCGCGATCCTGGGCCTGACGCTTGGTTTCCGTGACCAGATACGGCGCAATCCGCCCGCCTGGTACACCGGCGGCTCCGAGAAGGTTGTCGCCGGCCAGGGTCTCGTCGAGGCCAAGGAGGCGACCGCGTTCGATCCAGAAGCGCCGCGTCCCGCGCTGCAGGCCGAAACCGGGACTGAGGGGACCAAGCCCAAGGAGACCGGGGACTCCAAGGCCGACGAGGCGCTGGACGAACCGCTCGCCCCGACGCCCGCGCCCACGGAAACCGTCGCCGCCCCGACACCGCCGCGTCCCAAGCCCGCGACTCCGCCGCCGCCGAAGCTGACGCCGCCGTCAGAGGATCCTGTGGGCGATCTGCTGGAGGGGCAGACCAGGGCGCCTGAAGCTCCGCCGACCGTCCCCTACTGATGTCCCGGACCTTCGACGCCGACGTCGTCATCGCCGGGGCCGGCATCGCCGGCGCGACCCTGGCGCTGGCCCTCAAGAGCGGCGGCCTGGAGCCGCTGCTGATCGACCCGCTCCCGTTCGACAGCCAGCTGGCCCCGACGTTTGACGGTCGTTCCTCGGCGATCGCCTTTACCTGTTTCCGCCAGTGGCGGACCCTGGGTCTGGCCGAGGCCCTTGAGCCGCATGCCCAGCGGATGGACGAGATCCTCGTCACCGACGGCCGCTCGCCGGGCGCGGCGTCCGCGGGCCAGACGCCCTTCTTCCTGCACTTCGACAGCGGCGAGATCGCCGACCGCGTCGAGGGCGAGCCGCTCGGCTACATGCTCGAGAACCGCCGCATTCGCGCCGCCCTGGCCGAGGCCGTTTCGGCGGCGGGGATCAAGGTCCTGGCCCCCGCGCGGGTCGCCGGGGTCGACGTCGGGTCCGGGTCGGCCACCGTGACGCTGGAAGACGGCCGAGCCCTCACCGCCCCGGTGGTGGTCGGCGCCGAAGGACGTGGTTCGACCGTGCGCAAGGCGGCGGGGATCGACGCGGTCGGCTGGGACTATCCGCAGACGGGCGTGGTCTGCACCGTGAAGATGGAGCGCCCGCACGGCGGCGTCGCCCACGAGTATTTCCTGCCCGGCGGACCATTCGCCATCCTGCCCCTCACCGAGAACCGCGCGAGTCTGGTCTGGACCGAGAAGCGCGATCGCGGCGAGGCTCTGAAGACCGTGCGCCCGGAGGTGTTCCAGGCGCACCTTATGCGGCGCTTTGGCGAGTTCCTCGGCGCGGTCGAGGTGGTCGGGCCGGTATTCACCTATCCGCTCTCCCTGTCCCTGGCGGAGCAGCTCAGCGCTCCGCGCATCGCCCTGCTTGGCGACGCCGCCCACGGCGTTCACCCGATCGCGGGGCAGGGGCTAAACCTGGGTCTCAAGGGCGCCGCAGCCCTGGCCGAGGTGATCGTCGAGGCGTCGCGACTGGGCGAGGACATCGGCTCGGAGATCGTGCTCGACCGTTACGGCCGCTGGCGTCGGTTCGACACCATGACCCTGGCGGCAGGGATGGACGCCTTCGTGTGGCTGTTTTCCAACGATCACCCGCTGATCCGGCTGGCGCGCGGCGTCGGCATGGCGGCGGTCAACCGTATCGCGCCCGTGCGGCGCTTCTTCATGCAGGAAGCCGGCGGCGCGGTCGGCGACCTGCCGCGGCTGCTGCGGGGCGAAGCGCTGTAGCGCCTTGCGTGGTTCGAGACGCGCTACGCGCTCGTCACCATGACGAACTCAGATGCTGGTCATCCTTAGGAGCGGCGAAGCCGCATCTCGAAGGACGCACGGAATCAGTCTTCCAGCGCCCGCGCCTCTTCCGGCAGCATGATCGGCACGCCGTCGCGGATCGGATAGGCCAGCTTGGCCGCCTTGCTGACCAGCTCCCCCGCCTCACGGTCGTACTTCAGCGGCCCCTGGGTGACGGGACAGACGAGGATCTCCAGCAGGCGGGGATCGACTTTGGGGGCGTCAGCTTGGCTCATGTCCCAACCCTTACTGGATCGCGCCGCCCTCGTCATCGCCTCCGGCGGCGTCGATCTCGAGTAGGGCCGTGAGGGCGGCGGCGCGTTCCTCGATGGTGATCGCCTCCAGCAGCGCCTGCTTCTCCGCCGCGTCGAACGGCAGGCCCATGGCGAGGCTGTTGACCAGCGCGTCGACCGGCGCGTTCTCGGCGGTTTCCCACTCGATGCCGAGGCCCCGATGATCGAGGTAGCGGCCGAGCGCGGCCAGGAACTTGTCGCGGTCGAGCCCCGAGGACGTGGTCTCCTCGGACAGGTCGGCCTCGAACGCGTCGAAGCGGGCCAGGACCTGGCGATAGGGCGTGCGGACCGGCAGCTCGTCGCCGAGCTGGAAGCGGCACAGGCCCGTCAGGGTGATCAGGTAGCGGCCGTCCGGGGTCTCGGCGAAGCTGGTGACCCGGCCCAGGCACCCTACCGGCGCCAGCGGCGGGCGTTCGGGATCGCCGGGTCGCGTCTGGACCATGCCGATCAGCCGGTCACCCGACATGGCGTCATCGACCATATTCAGATAGCGCGGCTCGAAGATGTTCAGCGGCAGTTGTCCGCCCGGCAGCAGCAGCGCCCCGTCCAGCGGAAACACGGGGATCGCCTGCGGCAGATCGGCGGCCTTGCGGTAGCCCGTGGGCATCGGCGGATCCTTAGCTGAAGAGGATCGCCGACAGGCGTCGGCGTCCCTGTTTGGCGACCTCGGACACGGGGCCGGCGGCCTCGAACACGGTCAGTAGCTGCTTGCGCGCCGCCTCGTCGTTCCAGGTGCGGTCGCGCGCGATGATCTGGAGCAGATGGTCGGCGGCGGACTCAAGATCGCCCTGTCCGGCGAGGGCGCCGGCGAGCTCGAAGCGGGCCTGGTGGTCGTCGGGGTCTTTTGCCAGCGCCTGTTCGAACGGCGCGGTCTCGGAAGCGCCGGCCTGCGCGAGGCTCAGGGCCGCGCGGGCCGCGTCGAGATCAGCGTCCTTCGCGTCGGCGGGCGCCATGGCGATCAGCTCGGCCGCCTGCTCGACGTCGCCCCCGGCCAGATAGACCCGCGCCAGTCCGCCCAGCGCCTTGACGTTCTCGTGGTCGAGCCGCAGCGCCTCGGCATAGCCCTGGGCGGCGCCGCCGAGATCTCCGAGCTCGAAGGATTCCTTGGCCTGGGCCAGCAGCTCATCGACTTCGGAGGCCGGCGGCGGGCCGATCAGGGAATCGAGGAAGCGCTTGATCTCGCTCTCGGGCTGGGCGCCCTGAAAGCCGGTCAACGGCTGGCCGTCGACGAAGGCGTAGACGGTGGGGATCGACTGCACCCGCAGCTGCCCCGCGTAGGCCGGGTTCTTGTCGACGTCGATCTTGACCAGCTTCACCGCGCCGTTCAGCGCGTTGACGGCCTTTTCCAGCGCCGGCGTCAGCTGGCGGCAGGGGCCGCACCAGGTCGCCCAGAAGTCGACGATCACGGGCTGCGTCTTCGAGGCCTCGATGACGTCGGCCACGAAGCTCGCGTCGGAGCCGTCCTTGATAAGTTCGCCGGCGGCGACCTTCGGCGCCAGGCCTTCTCCGATCAGGGTCATGCGGATTCCCGTACCTGGGGCGGCGCATGGCCGTCCCCGCGTTTCAAACGTTTCCCGGCCAAGATGGTCGCAAGCCTCGCCGTCTTCAACGGCTAGACGACCGTCATGGCGGCGAAGTCGACGATCATCGGCTCGATCCCGAGCGCCGACAGGAAGCGGCGCAGGCCCTCCTGCGACACCGCGGTGGTCGCGGTATTCCTGAGCGGATGGAAATTCACCGGGTCGGATGCGGCCAGCGCGGCGTCGAGCACGAACCTCACCCGGTGGTCGCCATCGTTGATAAGCCCGAAGGCCGTCACCGATCCCGGGGTCACGCCTAGCGTCTCCAGCATCAGGTCCGGGCTGCCGAAGCTCAGCCGTCCCGAGCCGATCACGGTGTGCAGCCGCTTGAGGTCGATGGTCGTCTCGCCAAGCGCCGAGATCAGCCACAGCTGGCCCTTCGCGTCCTTCAGAAACAGGTTCTTGGTGTGGCCGCCGGGCAGGGCGGCCTTGATCTCGTCGCCCTCGCCGACGCGGAACACCGCCGCGTGGTCGAGCGTCGAATGGGCGATCCCCTCGGCGTCGAGGAAGGCGATCAGGTCGTCGCGGGTCTTCATCTCTCCGGCTTAGCGCATCGCCGGCCACTTGCGGAACCGCCTCCAGCGCGCGACAGGTCAACGAACGCCTTCTAGAGAGACCGTCCATGGAACTGGAGTGCTACCCCACCAATCCGCGGCCGCCCGAGATCGTGCCGGGCCGGCCGCAACGGGCCTGGATGGACGCCTTCGCCGAGCGCCACCCCTACCGGTGCCTGCCGCTGTCGATGGCCAACACCACCGGTTGGGAAGTGCTCTGTCCCGTTGGGTTCACCGCCGAATGGAACGGCGGCGCCCACCAGGACTGCATCACCCTGACGCCGGACCATCCACATCCGGACTTCCACGACTTCGCCAAGAGCCACTTCTCGCGCGGGATCGTCACCTTCCACCCGGGCTACCTGTTCCGCACGCCGCCGGGCTGGTCGATGTGGGTCCAGGGCCCGCCCAACCACGTCAAGGACGGCATCCAGCCGCTGCAGGGCCTGGTCGAGACCGACTGGCTGCCGTTCCCCTTCACCATGAACTGGATGTTCACCCGGCCCGGCCGCGTGAAGTTCAACAAGGGCGAGCCGTTCTGTTTCATCACCCTGATCCAGGATCGCCAGCTGGCGCAAATCCAGCCGGTGACGAAGTCGCTGACTGCCAACCACGACCTGCGCAAGCAGTACGACGCCTGGTACCTGCAGCGGTCGGAGTTCAATGCCCGCCTGCTCAGGCAGGAACCGGAAGCGGTGCGGGACGCCTGGCAGCGCTACTACTTCAAGGGCGAGCTGCCCGACGACACCGGTCCGGCCCCGCAGGGGCACGTCAACAAGCGGCGTTTGAAGTCACCGAAACTGGGTGTTTGAGGCCGGCCGAAAAGAACCGCCGCGAGGCGCTTGCCAACCCCGGGAGGCTCTGCCATAAGCCGCCCTCTCGATTTCGGGGCGCCTCTTTCAAGCGTCCCTGGAGCGCGGGCGTAGCTCAGGGGTAGAGCACAACCTTGCCAAGGTTGGGGTCGAGGGTTC
>JAZJXN010000096.1:0-11667 GCA_040390885.1 Pseudomonadota bacterium
GCATCAGCTTGCCGCGCTCGGCGTAGGTGACGCGCCGCCAGTCTTCGAACGCCGTCCGGGTCTTGCCGAGGATCGCCAGCGCCTCGTCGCGGGTGTGGACGTCGTACGCCTCGCCCGGCTGGCCGGTGGCGGGATTGACGGTTTGCAGGCGGGACTTGGCGGACATCGGGGCTCCTTCGGCGTCAGCGAAGAACGCTCTCGACGGCCTTCCCGTTCAAGTCACGATTGCTGGCGACCCTGCGGGAGCATGTCCCCGGCGCGACCTAAGCCGCGTCGCTGGCCTTGCCGCTCGGCACTTCGGCGGCGGAGGGCACTTCCTGGACATAGCGCTCGATGGCGGCGGCGCGACGGGCCATCTCGATGATGGCGGGCGGCGCGTCGTCCGGCGACTCGGCGACCAGGGCGACCAGCTCGGCGGCGAGAGCCTGCAGGCGCGGGGCGCTGGCGATCAGCCGGGCCTGGCGCTCGATCTTGTTGGGGTCGCGGTCATACTCGGCGCCCGGGGTGCGCCAGCCGCCCCAGTCGGCGGCGTCGGTGACCACGATCGGATAGGTGCCCGGGAAGGGGTGGTGGGCGCAGTCGGTTTCCTGCTGCCATTTGTTCTTCGCCCGCATCAGCCGCCAGCTGTCGCCGCCGACTCCGTCCTCGCCATCTGCGAGGCGATCTTCGGGCTTCAGTTCATGGGCGTGGAACTCGCGTCCGAGGCCGACGTCGTAGGTGACGCGGACCGGTTCGTCGAAGCCCTTGGCCCAGATCGGGACGATCTTTTCGATCACCGCCCAGGCGCCGACGCTCTCCACCCAGACCTTCTGGTTCTTCTGAAAAACGGTCTTCGCCATCCGCTCACGCCACCATTCTGTTGCGGGGCGATAAGAACCTGAAATCATTGACGCGAGGTCAATCTTTCCCCGCTCGCAAACCTGTCTAGAGTGGCCCCGAACAGACGCGCGCGACTAGACGCGCGGCGGGAGGCTGATGTGAATTTCGACTATTCCGACGACCAGAAGTTTCTGCGGGACGAGGCGCGCAAGTTCCTCGAGGCTCGCAGCTCCAGCACCGCCGTGCGCGCGGTCCTGAACGACGACGCCAAGTCCTACGACGAGGCCCTGTGGAAGGGCGTCGCCGAACAGGGCTGGCTTGGCGCCGCCATCCCCGAGGAGTTCGGCGGTCTTGGCCTGGGCCATGTCGAGCTCTGCGCGATCGCTGAGGAACTGGGTCGCTCCGTGGCCCCCATCCCCTTCGCCTCGACGGTCTACTTCTTCGCCGAAGCCATCATGCTGGCCGGCAATGACGAGCAGAAGAAGTACCTTCTGCCCAAGATCGCGGCCGGCGAGATCATCGGCGCCTACGCCACCTCGGAAGGTCCCGGCGTCGTCGACGCCAAGTCGCTGACCTGCAAGGTCGAAGGCGGCAAGCTGACCGGCGTGAAGATCCCGGTGACCGACGGCGACATCGCCGATGTCGCCCTGGTCCTGGCCAGCGAAGGCGGCCAGCCCGGCCTGTTCCTCGTCGAACTGACCGGCGAAGGCGTCACCCGCGAGACCCTCAAGAGCCTTGACCCGACCCGCAGCGTCGCCCGCCTGACCTTCAAGGGCGCGCCGGTGAAGCGCGTCGGCGGCGCCGGCGAAGGCCTGACCATCAGCGAGCAGGTCTTCGACCGCGCCGCGGTGCTGCTGGCCTTCGAACAGACCGGCGGCGCCGAGAAGTGCCTCGAGATGGCCAAGGAGTACGCGCTCGAACGCTACGCCTTCGGCCGCGTGATCGGCAGCTATCAGGCGATCAAGCACAAGCTGGCCGACATGTACGTCAAGAACCAGGTCGCCCGCTCCAACGCCTACTACGGCGCCTGGGCCCTGAACACGAACGCGGCGGAGCTGCCGGTGGCGGCCGCCGCGGCGCGCATCGCGGCCTCCGAGGCCTACTGGTTCGCGTCCAAGGAAAACATCCAGACCCATGGCGGCATGGGCTTCACCTGGGAGGTGGACTGCCACCTCTACTATCGCCGCTCGCGCCAGCTGGCCCTCGTGGCCCACGCGCCGAAGATCTGGAAAGAGCGGCTGGTCCAGCAGCTCGAACGCAAGAACGCCGCGTAAGAGCGGGAGGAAAAGATCATGGATTTCAACGACTCCCCCGAAGAAGCCGCCTACCGCGAGAAGGCTCGCGCCTGGCTGGAAAAGAACGCCGCCGACCACAAGGGCACGTCGAGCGCCAATGGCCGCCGGCCCAACAGCCCCGAGCACATGGCCGCGGCCAAGTCCTGGCAGACCAAGAAGGCTGAAGCCGGCTATGCCTGCATCACCTGGCCCTCGGCCTGGGGCGGCCCTGGCGGCACGCCGATCCAGTCGGTGATCTTCGGCCAGGAAGAGGCCAAGGTCGGCGTCAACTACGGCTACTTCACCATCGGCCTGGGCATGTGCGTCCCGACCGTGATGGCCTTCGCCGACGACGAGACCAAGACCCGCTACGTCGGCCCCGCCATGAAGGGCGAGGAGATCTGGTGTCAGCTGTTCTCCGAACCGGCCGGCGGCTCCGACGTCGCCGCCTCGCGCACCCGCGCGATCAAGGACGGCGATGAGTGGGTCATCAACGGCCAGAAGGTCTGGACCACGGGCGCCCAGTACAGCGACTACGGCATCCTGCTCGTCCGCACCGACCCCGACGTGCCCAAGCACAAGGGCATGACCATGTTCTGGATCGACATGCACGATCCGGCCGTGGAAGTGCGTCCGATCCACCAGGCCTCGGGCGGCAGCGAGTTCAACGAGGTCTACTTCACCGATCTGCGCGTGAAGGACAGCCAGCGTCTGGGCAATGTCGGCGACGGCTGGAAGGTCGCGCTGGTCACCCTGATGAACGAGCGTCTCGCCGTCGGCGGCTCTTCGGGCCCGGACTACAAGACGATCATGGAACTGGCGCGTCAGGTCGATTCGGCCGGCGGCTCGGCCATGCAGGACGAGAGCTTCCGCGAGAAGCTGGCCGACTGGTACGTGGCGGCCGAAGGCCTCAAGCTGACCCGCTTCCGGACCATGACCGCGCTGTCGCGTGGCCAGACGCCGGGACCGGAAAGCTCGATCGGCAAGATCATCGCCGCCAACCAGATGCAGGACATGAGCAACTACGGCGTCGAACTGGAAGACCAGTACGGCATCCTGCTCGACCCGGCCGAGGCGCCGCTTCAGGCGGCCTTCCAGCAAAGCCTGCTGTGGGCCCCCGGCCTGCGCATCGCCGGCGGCACCGACGAGATCCTGAAGAACATCATCGCCGAGCGCGTCCTGGGTCTGCCCGGCGACATCCGTCTCGACAAGGATGTGGCCTTCAAGGACGTTCCGTCCGGACGCTAGACCGGTCGAGCGACGACTAGATCAGGCGACCCTTCCCGTTCCGCGGGGAGGGTCGCCTTTTCTTATGGGCGCCGACCCCTGTGGCACGTTTACATCTGTGTCAGCCCGTCGTGTGTCTCTGATCAAATTTGACTATGGCGGTTCTCCCCGGGCTGGGGAAATGTCCCCCACCGGCTGCGCGGCTCGAACGCTGCGCGCCACGGCATTGCGGATGCTTCTGGGGGGAACGCGGACGCACTGACCGGAAACGCCCTACGTTCCGCCTTCGGGCGGTGCGTAGGGCGGGGTTCCGCCCGCCGCCCTTTCCCTATTCCGCCGCCGCCAGCTCCGCCCGCTGTTCGCTGGGCTTGTCGGCGCGGCTGAGATTGAAGGCGGCGTTGATCAGGCCGATGTGGCTGAAGGCCTGCGGGAAGTTCCCGACCTGGCGCTTCGCGTGCGGGTCATACTCCTCCGCCAGCAGTCCGACGTCGTTGCGGATGCTGAGCAGCCGTTCGAACAGCGCCTCGGCGTCGGCCTTGCGCCCGAGCAGGACGTAGGCGTTCACCAGCCAGAAGCTGCAGGCCAGGAACGCGCCTTCGCCGGGCGGCAGGCCGTCATCGACCCGCTCGGTGTCGTAGCGCAGAACGAAGCCGTCGCGCAGCAGGTCGTGCTCGATCGCCTCGACGGTCCCGACGAAGCGCGGATCGTCCGGAGAGACGAAGCCCAGTTCGGCCAGCATCAGCAGCGACGCATCCACTGTCTTGCCGCCGTAGGCGCGCACGAAGCTGTTGCGCTCGGCGTTGAACCCCTTGGCCAGGATGTCCTCGCGGATCACTTCGCGCAGGTCGCGCCAGCGATCGACGTCGCCGGGCAGGCCGTAGTTCTCGACCGCCTTCACCGCGCGGTCGACGGCGACCCAGGCCATGACCTTGGAGAAGGTGTAGTGCTTGCGCTCGGAGCGGTCCTCCCAGATGCCGTCATCAGGCTGGTTCCAGACCTTGGCCACGTGATCGGTCAGGGCTTTCTCGACCTGCCAGGCGGCCTCGTTGCCGGTCAGGCCGCCGCGCCGGGCCTGATGCAGGCTGTCGGCGAGCTCGCCATAGACGTCGAGCTGGAACTGGGTCGAGGCGGCGTTGCCGATACGCACGGGCGAGGAGTTCTCGTAGCCGCTCAGCCAGTCGACCTCCCATTCGGTGAGCCGGCGCTCGCCGCCGACGCCGTACATGATCCGCATGTCCGCCGGCGCGCCGGCCACCGCCCGCAGCAGCCAGTCACGCCACGCCTGCGCCTCGTCGTAGTAGCCGGCGTTCATGAGGGCGAGCAGGGTCAGGGTGGCGTCGCGGATCCAGCAGTAGCGGTAGTCCCAGTTGCGCGGACCGCCGATCTGCTCGGGCAGGGAGGTGGTCGCCGCCGCAACCACGCCGCCGGTCGGGGCGTGTGTCAGGGCCTTGAGGGTGATGAGCGAGCGCTTGATCGGCCCCGACCACCGACCGGACACATCCGCCTTCGCCGACCAGTCGTTCCAGAAGTGCTCGGCTTCCGCCAGCGCCTGGCGGGGGCTGGTGGCGGGCGGGATGGCGCAGTGCGACGGCGACCAGCTGAGGGTGAAGGGCGTCGCCTCGCCTTCGGCCACGACGAAGTCGCCGACCAGCTGGCCGTGCTCGTCGCGGATTCCGACCGGGGTTCGCAGGGTGACCATGTCCGGGCCGGCGATCGCGCGGTGGGCGCCGCCCTCTGTGCGCTGGACCCAAGGCCGCACGGCGCCGTAGCCGAAGCGCAGCTTGAGCTCCGAGCGGAAGGCGACCCGGCCCCACTCGCCGCGGATCAGGCGCACAAGTTCGGGGGAGCTGCCGCGCGGGGGCATGAAGTCGACCACCGTGGCGGCGCCGTCCTTCGTCTCGAACCGGGTCTCAAGGATCAGGGTGTCGCCGGCGTAGCGGCGGGTGACCGTGGCGGCAGCGTCGGTCGGCGCGATCAGCCAGCGACCGTTGTCCTCGTCGCCGAGCAGGGCGGCGAAGCAGGCGTCGGAATCGAACCGCGGCCAGCACAGCCAGTCGATGGCGCCATTGCGGCCCACCAGGGCGCAGGACTCACAGTCGCCGATCAGGGCGTAGTCTTCGATCTTAAGTCGCATGCCTGACACAACGCCAAAGGGGGTGAGAAGGTCCCTCGACCTTCCCACCCAACTGAGGCGTCATTCGTTCAGGTTTCGGGCTTCGCCGGCGGCGCGGGCGAGCTGCACGAACTCGGCGCGCAAGCCGAACTCGTCATTGCCTCGCGAGCCCTGGGCGAGGTCGACGACGTCTGTCCAGCCGTAGCCGTCCCGCAGCCAGGGATCGCCGCGCAGTTTCTGTCCGAAGGCCGCGACCGAAACCGCCCAACGGGTCGCCTCCGGCGCGGCGGCGAGGGTCGGGCTGACGTCGGCGCGGGTGATCGGCCGATCGATGAGGCGCGAGGTCGCCTCACCGGGCAGCTTGTACCGCACCTTCAGGAACGCGATTTCGCCGCCCGGGCCGGACGCCGGGCGCGCCGACTGGTAGCGCAGCGGGTCGGAGGACGGGGTGGCCCCGACCGGGGTGATCTCGTACAGCGCCGTGACCGAAGCGCCGGACCCGACCTCGCCGGCGTCGACCTGGTCGTTGTTGAAGTCCTCGCGGGCCAGCATCCGCGTCTCGTAGCCGATCAGCCGGTACTCGCTGACCTGGGCCGGATTGAACTCGACCTGGATCTTCACGTCGTCGGCGATCGGGAACAGCGAGCCGGAGAAGTCGTCGCGCAGCAGCTTGCGGGCCTCGTCGAGGGTGTCGATGTAGGCCGCCGTGCCGTTGCCGTTCTGGGCGAGGGTCTGCATCAGCGCGTCGTTGTAGTTGCCGCGGCCGAAGCCGTAGATCGACAGATAGACCCCGGTCTTGCGCTTGTCGGCGACGAAGTCCTTGAGCTTGGACGGATCGCTGACGCCGACGTTGAAATCGCCGTCGGTGAGCAGGATCACGCGGTTGACGGCCTTGGGGTCGAAGTTCTGCCGGGCGAGATCGTAGGCGAGGGCGAGGCCCTGTCCGCCGGCGGTCGAGCCGCCGCTCTGCAGGGCTTCCAGCGCGCAGCGCATCTTCAGCTTGCTGCGGCCGTCGGTCGGCTCGAGGACCGCCCCGGCCGAGCCGGCGTAGGCGACCATCGACACGGTGTCTTCCGGGCCGAGCTGGCTGATGAGGATGTTGAGCGCCTTCTTGACCAGCGGCAGCCGGTCCTCGCTCCACATCGAGCCAGAGGTGTCGACCAGGAAGACCAGGTTCAGCGCGGGCTGCGCGGCGCGCGGGATGTCGTAGCCCTGCAGGCCGATGTGGACGATCTGACGGTTGGCGGACCAGGGGGAGGGGGCCACGGCCACGAACGGCTTGAAGGGTTCCCGGGCGCTGGCCGGGGTCGGGTAGCCGTAGTCGAAGTAGTTGACCAGCTCCTCGACCCGCACCGCGTCGCTCGGCGGCAGGCGGCCATCCTTGAGGAAGCGCCGGACATTGGCGTAGGCGGCGGTGTCGACGTCGATCGAGAAGGTCGAGACCGGCTCCTCGGCCGTCCGCCTGACCGGATTTGAGGCGACATCCGAGTACTTCTCGGTCTCGATTGATCCCGGCGGCGGTCCGGAGGGGTAGCCTGGTCCGCGGAGGTCAGAGACGCTCTGCTCCCGTCTCTGGGCGCTGACCACAGCCTCCTGGGCGGGGCTGCTCTTGGCCGCGGACGGTGGAGGCGGCGGTGGCGGCGGTGGTGGCGGCGGCGGGCCGGCCATCAGCGGGGGAGCTGCGGCGCCCCGGGTCATCATGCCGCCATAGGCCCGGTCGGACCGCTCCGGAGCCAGCTGGAAGCCGAGCCTGGCGCATTCGGCGGGCGTGGCCTGACCGTCGCGGATCGCCGGCGCGGCGAAAGCGGCGGGACCCGGCGGCCCCGAAGCGGCGAGCAAGGCGCCGAGCGCCGTAAGCGTCACCACGTTCCGCAGTGGTCTGGAATCGATCATCTGAATGCCCTGGCTTCGCGTCCCTGCAGCGATGTTCGCTTGCCGGTTACAGCGAAAACAGGGCGCGGATCGTCATTTCGCGGAACGCCGTTGTCGTCGTGCGCGGCGCGATGCGGCCGAGCCACGCCCGGCAAACCGGTTCCCATGCGGGCGGCAGGCTCCGGACGTGGCGATGAGCGCGATCGCGCGGGCGCAGGGCCGGAGCGCGAGCCCCGGCCCCCTTCCGTCTAGAACTGCTTGCGCAGGGTGACGAACAGCTGACGCGGCGCGCCCGGGAGCAGCGTCATCGTCGTACCGGTCGGATCAGCCTTGGCCGCGCCGCCCGAGCCGACGGTCGAGATGTAGTCCTCGTCGGTGAGGTTGGTGACGTTGGCCTGGATCTCCAGCCCGCGCAGCCAGGGGCTGGCCGCGTCCTCGAAGCGATAGCCGACGGTAAGGTCGCTGAGGATGTAGGAGTCCACCAGCCCGCCGTCGTTCTCGTAGGTGTACCAGCGCTCGTCAGTGAAGCCGAAGCCGAGCTTGCCGTAGAAGCCGCCGTTCTCGTAGCGGATCTGGGCCTTGAACAGGTTCTTCGGGGTGAAGATCACGTCCTTGCCGGCCGTCTGCATCTCGACCACGCCGGCCGCGGAGACGACGTCGTCCTCATACTGGGAGTCGTTGTAGGTGTAGGAGCCGTAGAGGCTCCAGCTGTCGGAGATGCGGAAGTCGCCGGCCAGTTCGATGCCCCTGGTCTCGACCGAGCCGACGTTCGACAGCACGGCGGGCAGGCCCAGGATCGGCGGGGCGGTGCTGGCCGACCCGAGGCGATTGTCGAAGGTGACGTGATAGAGGGCGGCGACGCCCTGGAAGCGGCTGTTGCGATAGCGGATGCCGCCTTCGAAGGTCTTCGAGGTCTCGGGCTCGAGGTTGTCCTTGATGAAGTCGACGGACGTCTGGCTCAGCGAGCTGAACGGCCCCGAGGTCGCGGCCGAGACGAAGGCGGCCATGTTCTCGGTATAGCCGGCGAACGCCTCGAAGCCCTCGCCGAAGCGATAGACGGCGCCGATCTGCGGCAGGAACCAGTCGGCCGACTCGATGGTCGCCTCGAGCGGCGCGCCGACGACGGTGTCGACGCTGTTGCGGACCTGGACCGACTTGAAGCCGAAGTTGATCTTCAGGGCCTCCGTCACCGACCAGACGTCCTGCAGGTACAGCTGCCGGGTCTCGGTGTTGAAGTCGTATTCCCACTGGGTGAAGAACGGGTCGGCCTGGAAGTCGAGCGGATCGCGCGACGGGCGGTCGGCGGTCTCGGCGTAGTAGCGGCGAGCCTGATGGAAGTCGTTGGTCTCGACCCAGAAGCCGCCGCTGATCACGTGGTCGCCGGCGTCGATGGTCAGGCCGCCGATCAGGCCCTTGCGGTCGATGTCGTACTCGGTGGTGCGGATCGACAGCGGCGCGGCGTCGGATCCCGGCGTGCCCCAGCCCGGGCTCGGGACGTAAGGCGTGTACCAGAGGCCCTGGCCCTCGTTGTCGTGGCCGTAGGCGGTCAGGTTGAAGCGCAGGCCCTCGGTCAGCGGCAGCGCCAGGCTGGCGCCGTAGAGGCTGTCGTCGCGCACGCCGGCGCCGGCGTAGTAGGCGTCATCGATGGTGGCGAACGGCGCCGGCAGCGGGGCGCCGGTGTTGTAGGCCTGGGCCGCGGCGACCGCGAGATCCCAGTTCGGCTGGGTGTTGTCCCAGTCGCGGCCGAGGCGTCCGATCATCTCGAACGACATGTCCTGGTAGTCCTGCTCGCGCCGCTCCGAGTGGTTGAAGAAGGCGGTCAGCGAGCCTTCGTCGCCGATCGGCAGCACGGCCTTGATATCGTACTGGAACTGCTTCTGCTCGCCGCCGCCCTTCCACTTGTCGGCGGTCTGGTCGACGACCGAGGCGTAGGCGCGCAGGCCGCCCAGCGCCGCGATGGCGCCGGTGTCGATGCGGCCAAAGGCGCGGACAGTGCTCTCGGAACCGACGGTCAGGTCGGTCTGGACATGAAAGTCTTCGGACGGATCGCGGGTGAAGAACTGCAGCGTGCCGCCGAGGTTCGAGGTCGAGGCCGTCGACAGCGAGCCGGCGCCCTGCGCCAGGTCAATGCGGCCGAGGTTCTCGTTGCTGGCGGCGCGGCTTACGTGAAGGCCGTTGTGGTTGCCATAGGTCATGTCGCCGAGCGGGATGCCGTCCAGCGTGAAGCCGAGGCGGTTCTGGTCGAAGCCGCGGATGCTGATGCGGGCGGACCACTCGTAGGCCCCGAACGGGTCGGCCGACTGGAAGGTCACGCCCGGCAGGCGGTCGAGGGCCTTCAGCGCACTGGTGCCGGCGGCCTCCAGGGAGAACTGTTCCTGGGTCATGGTCTGGACCTGGCGGCTCTGGCCTTCGCCGTAGACGATGATGGCCTCGACTTCGGCGTCGGTGGTCTCGACGGTCGCCGCGTCGGCGGCGTAGGCGTTGGCGGCCAGGGTCGAGAGTACGGCGACGGCCGCTGCGCCGGCGATGAGACGACGTTTCATAGGTATCCCCCTTGTCGGACCGCGCGGGGAGGCGCGGTCACATAGGGAGCCGCTAGAGGCGTCAGATGACGGTCCGGAGACGGGCCTGCGACGGGCGAACGACGTTTTGCCGGCGGCGCGGGATGGCGGCGCGGTTGTGTCTAGTTTGCCACGCACTGGCTGCGGTCGCCGGCCTTGCAGGCCCGCCAGGCGGCCAGGTCGGCGGCGCGCCGGGCCTCGACGGCGGCTTTCTGGGCCTCGTACTCGGCCTGTGCGGCGGCGAAAGCCTCGGCGTCGGCGCGCTTCTGGGCCTCATAGGCGGCGACATCAGCGGCATAGGCGGCGTCGCGGGCGCGGTCGCGGGCGTCTGCGGCGTCGATCCGCGCCTTCACCGTGGCGTTCAGCCGGGCGGTCGCCTCGTCCGGGGTCTCCAGCGAGTCCTCGCCCGGCGCGGCGGGGGGGAGGGGCGCGGTGACCACCGGCTCGCGGCGCGTCGGTCGGTTCTGGCCGTCCTGGGCGAGCACCGGGCCGGAGACGAGGGCGACGAGAGCCGCGACGGACAGCAGGCGAAGAATGGACATCGGGACCCCGTGGACTTGGACGCGGGTCCTTATTCCACGGCTTTCAGCCTGACGCCTACCCCGATCCCGGCCGGGGAGGGACCGCGACGCATTGCACTTGTCGCCCCCGGTCGCTACATCCCGCGCGACCCCGACACCGATGATAGAGAGCGGGCGCGCAGACTCATGGCCGCCCAGTACATTTTCCAGATGCAGGGCCTGACCAAGGCCTTTCCCGGCGGCAAGAAGGTGTTCGAGAACATCTGGCTGTCGTTCTACCCGGACGCCAAGATCGGCGTGGTCGGCGTCAACGGCTCCGGTAAGTCGACCCTGCTGAAGATCATGGCCGGCCTGGACAGCGAGTTCAGCGGCGAGGCGAAGGCCGCCGACGGCGTCAAGCGCGGCTACCTCGAGCAGGAGCCGCACCTCGACGACAGCAAGACCGTCTGGGAAAACGTGATCGCCTGGTGCGAAGAGAAGCAGATCTTCGATCGCTTCAACGCCATCGCGATGGAGCTCGGCGAGAACTACACCGACGAGCTCATGGAGGAGATGACAACCCTCCAGGAGAAGATCGACGCCGGCGACCTGTGGGACATCGACAGCCGCATCGAGATGGCGATGGACGCCCTGCGCTGCCCGCCCAACGACAGCGGCGTGACCAAGCTGTCGGGCGGTGAAAAGCGCCGTGTGGCGCTGGCTCGCCTGCTGCTGAGCAAGCCCGACATGCTGCTGCTCGACGAACCGACCAACCACCTGGACGCCGAGTCGGTGGCCTGGCTGCAGCACCACCTGGAAGCCTTCCCGGGCTGCGTCATCCTCGTCACCCACGACCGCTACTTCCTCGACCAGGTCACCAAGTGGACGCTGGAACTCGACCGCGGCAAGGGGCACCCGCACGAGGGCAACTACTCGTCCTGGCTGGAAGCCAAGACCAAGCGCGTCGTCCAGGAACAGTCCGAGTCCGAGGCGCGTCAGCGCGCCCTGACCCGCGAACTGGAATGGGTCCGCTCGGGCGCCAAGGCGCGCCAGGCCAAGTCCAAGGCCCGTCTGGCCGCCTACGAGGACATGGTCCGCGAGCAGGAGGCCAACAGCCGCAACGCCCAGACCCACGCCGTCATCCAGATCCCGCCGGGCCCGCGCCTCGGCAACCTGGTGCTGGAAGTGACCGACCTGGAGAAGGACTACGGCGAGAAGGTCCTGTTCAACCAGCTGAGCTTCAAGCTGCCGCCCAACGGCATCGTCGGCGTCATCGGCCCCAACGGCGCCGGCAAGTCGAC